>JALZHI010000060.1 GCA_030913985.1 Chloroflexota bacterium
CCCCCACTAACACGCCCACCAATACCCCGACTAGCACACCCGTTTGCTCCACGAACAGCGTTACCAGCACGGCTGCTCACTATCTGCACAAAACAGATGTAGCCACCGTGAATGGTGGCTACCAGATGAACACACTTACCACCATCAAACAATCAATTGCCCTGGACACACCAAATGCGGTCTACACCTGGTACTCTCCTCTCTATGAGAGTGTCAATCTCACCGCTGGCAACTTCAACCTGCACGTTTATCTGAGCGGTCTTAGTTACATTGGTATACCTCTTAACTACGGTCTATTCTACACGAACCCGGATGGCAGTAATCCGGTGCGCATCGGCACGGGAGATGTCACCCGCAATCATGTGTATGACGCTGGGATGTACAGCTACAACTCAAACAATACCACCGAGACGTTCACCCTCGCTACTTCCACTAACTCGCTGTATCTGCTGAACAAGCGATTGATGCTCAAAGTGACAACCCCAGGCAACTTGGCACCTGCTTCACCAGGGTCTCCGCAGCCATACTTCCATGTGGGTGATTACTCCTACAACCCTTGTACGACGTACAATTGTACCCCTGTGACAGGTAGCGTTCGGCTCATTACGCCGCAATATACTACTGCCTCCTGCCCGACCAGCACGCCCACTCCGGCTTACGATCCTGTTAATCATGGTCTGAGAGGCGAATACTTCTCGGGTGTAGATCTCACGAACCTAAGCTTCAGGAGATACGATGGCGACGTCAACTTCGACTGGGGGCAGGGTTCGCCCGATCCAACGCTAGCTGTAGACAATTACTCTGTGCGCTGGACAGCTCAGGTCGAGATCCCGGCTGGTGGCCCATCGGGGACCTACACCTTCTACACGGTATCTGATGACGGCATCCGACTTTGGGTCAACAACCAGCAGGTAGTAAACAACTGGACGACCCATGCACCCACGGAGAACAGCGGGGTTGTCACCCTGCAGGCCGGGCAGCGGTATGATATCAAGCTGGAGTATTTCGAGTCGGGTGGTGGAGCCGTAGCCCGATTGCTATGGCAGCCGCCAAATGGCACGAAGGAGGTAATACCCAGCAGCAGACTCTATCCAGCTACTTCTCCTGTGGGTACACATGGCTTGAAAGGTCAGTACTTCCAGGGCATGAACCTGACCGACCTGCGTCTCACCAGGTACGAAGACAATGTAGACTATAACTGGGGTAACGGGTACCCTGATCCGCTCCTGCCGGTGGATGCTTTCTCGGTGCGGTGGACGGGTAGCGTGCGCACTCCCGCTGGAGTTAGCGGCACCTATACCTTCTACACAGTTGCCGATGACGGCGTGAGGTTGTGGGTAAATGATCAGCTCATAATCACCGATTGGACGTCACATGCTCCAGTTGAGAAGAGTGGCACAATAACGCTTCAAGGAGGCCAGACGTACAACATCAAGCTAGAGTACTATGAAGAGGTGGCAGGAGCGGTCGTCCAGTTACTGTGGTTGCCCTCTGGAGGGCAGAAGCAGATCATACCAAGTACGGGATTGTACCCTTAGCCATTAGCCAAGCACCACCCGCTGAGTAAGCTAGCGATATTCAGGTGGGTATCCGTGAACGAGCCTTGAATGGTTGTTGGGGCTGCAAACCGGATCAGCTTCTACAACATCCCTGTCTAGTACACGAGGCACTTCTTACGATTGTATGACTTTACAATCGTAAGAAGTGCCATTCTTGTTGTGTTATGATTGCCTCTATCAGCAACCCCCGGTCCCAATCTCATGCACGCGAGATGCCTCTTGACCCCACCTGCCGCTACATGAAAAGCGTACTTAGTCTAACGCTCATGGATGCGTGGCGTTCAAGCCGTGTAGGCTGTAAGGTCGCGCCGGAACCGCCGAGAGATGAAGGTCTGGACACCTGAGCAGGTGAGAGCATTCCTGGCCGCAGTCAAGGGTAATCAGTGGGAGGTGCTATCAGGCGCTATTCAACGTCGCACGTGTACTCGGCCTGCGGCGTGGTGAACTATTGGCCCTCAAATGGCGTGATATAAATGTGAACAAATCTATAAACGTTAAAGCATCGCATTCACGTACTTTACCTAGCAACTTTAGCACGTTTCACATTTCAGAACCTCGTTTCAGCCCCAGGAGCACACATGGACCCCAGCCTGCAACTGGACATCGCGCTCGCCAATGAAGTAAACAACGGCAGCCGAGCGGCCCTGGAGCGGGTGGTGCGCAGGCACCTCGCGCCGGTGTACGGCTACGTGCTGCACAGGCTGGGGCCGGGAAAGGACGAGCTTGCGGCGCGCATCACCTCCGATACCTTTGATGAGGCCATGCGCGGGATGCGCCGGTACCCTCGCGGTGAAAAGACCGTGCCCATGCGCCACTGGCTGCTGCGTCTCGCCAGCCGGAGGATCGCGCGCCTCAAGCTGAAGAAGCCCCGGCACTCCGACCGCGTTGACGGCGCTGGCGACGACCTGCGGGAGCTTCAGGAGGCGGTCGCGGAACTCAAGGGCAAGCAGGGTGCCGCCGTGGCCCTGGCGCTGTTCGATGAGATGCCGCCGGAGGAGATCGCTTCGGCGCTGGGGGTGAGCCGCAAGGCCGCCATGCGTTCGCTGCGCCAGGCTTTGCGCCACCTGGGTAGGGCTTACTTCACCCAATCCGAAGACTGGAGCCTCGATGGCTAGCCTGCGCCGCATCACCCTGCCCCTGAAAGGCACCGAGCGTCTTAGACGGACCGTCTTCAAGCCGCGCCGTGTGCGCCTGGGCAGGGCCGAGCGCAAGATGGAGGAAGCCCTCAACCAGCTTCGTAGCGGCGTGCCCCTCAACTGGCTGCAAATGGAGGACGACCCGGAGCTTGTCACCCTCGCCCGCCTCTACAGCGTGGCCCGCGGCGCCCGGCGTCCTGGGCTGGAAGGGCTGCCTCCCCACCTGCAAGAAGACACGCTGGAGCGCCTGAGCAAGCGCCTGCCCGCGCCCAAACAGCAGCCCCTCAAGCAAGCCCCCACGAGCCTCGCGGGCTTCTCCGAGAACGTGCCGGTGCTCACCCAGGCGGAGGACGACCTACCTCCGCTGGTTACTGCCGCCCCGCAGATGGCGGTAGCGTTGTTCGTCACCACGCTCGTGGTCACCCTGCTGGCGGTGGCCTATAATACGTTCTTCCCCGCACCCAAAAGCCCGTATACCTGGATAGAGGTGCGGCAGAACGGCAGCGTAGTGGCGGCACCAAACCTGCCCAGGGGTTATAAAGCCCCGGTATGCCCGGCCTCTGTAATCACTAACACCCTGCCTTACGTAATCCGCGAGTACACCGGCGCGTTTGATAGTCTGAAGGCGCAGGAGAGAGTAGACTTCCCAATTGAGTACCTGCCGGCCCTGCTGACCGTAGGCGGCACCGAGTACGGCCTCGGCCTGATAGAGGCGTCGGTAGGAGCCTGCGACGAACCCGGTGAAACGGCCTACTCCAGCGTCAGGCTAAACTACCTGGTCGGCATGACAACGCCGGGCCAAAGGTACCAAACGACTCAGCTCTTTGTTTTCCAGTCGCGGCAGCAAGTGGTACCGGTCGAAAGAGCCAACGGTATTATATTCAAGCCGGTGACGATTGGCGAACACCAGGGGGTCTTCTGGGAGGGCGAGTTCTTCAGAGACTACTCCGGTATCTACTGGTCGGGCCGGGGGACAATTAGCGTGCTGGTGCTGGAGAAGGACGACCTTGTGACCACCTTCGTCGGCCAGGCTGACAGGGGGATCACCGAGGGGATGCTGACGGCCCTGGCGCGTAAGATGTACGGGGTTGTCGACCCTACGGCCACGCCCTAGGGCCGATCCCTGTAGCATCGCCAGCACCCAGCACAGGCTGCAACGGGTCGTGCTGTGTGACTATGCTTCCGTACAAATCGTACAGCCACTGCTGGGCGTAAGCCGTGAACCCTGGTACTCTCGCTTGAGGTCCTGTGTCGCCTTCTGCCTGGACGGTATCGAGGCTTCGAATCCTGTGCGTTCAGGCGCGTTTGTGTTGGAGGCGCCTGCTGGCAGCGAAGTCTTTATGTAACCAAGAGCCGCAGACAACCAGGTGGAATATCTGCGGCTCAACTCTTCGTATATAGTTCGTGCTTATTCCGAGTCCAAACTCAGTCCTGGCGGAAGATCCTTACCCGGCGGAAGGGTTCTTTGCCCCGGCTGATGGAGCCGAGGTTGTAGCGCTCGGCCAGTTGGTGTTGCAGCTTGCGAATGGGGGCCGACTGCGGCGTGAGGTCCACCGGGCGGTCGCTCTCCATCACCTGGGTGATCGCGTCCTCAGTCTCTTCGAGGGCGACGGTCACCGGGTCGGCGGGCACCGACACGTCGAACACGCTAGCGATGGCTTGCTGGATTTGCGACAGGGTGTTGCTCTTTAGCACGAACACCGGCACGCCATCCTGCTCGGCCTGGCGCAACATCTGCGGGCTTTTGCGGTAGTAGTTCTTCAGCGTCATCACGATGTCGGCGTTGTCCACGTCGCGCACCATCGTGCTGGGCACCCGCAGGTCCTTGATTGCCTGCTCCAGCCTGTTGCGGCTCACCCCGAACGGGTAGATACGCAGCGGCTTGTTGGAGGAGGCGCTGGCCCCGATGCGGGTAGTCCTGCTGGCCTCGCGGGCGGCTTCCCGGTTGCCGTCAGGGCTGCCTTCACCGCGACCTTCCTCTTGCCGCACGTCCACCAGGTCGTTTTCGTCGTAAGCTGCGGGCTGTGTGGAAGCCGTGGGCGCGCCGAACCCTGCGTTCGACGGTGTTGCGTTTCCGGTATCAACGCGCCCACCTTCAAAAGGGCGGTTTCTCCCGCCTCCCCCGCCGTCCTGGAAGTTGCGGCCCGTCAGCCTCTCGCCTCTCATCGCGCCGGACTGCTGCCCACCCTGCATCTGCCGCCTGGGTGCGTTCGGCGGGGCCTGGTCGAAGCTGCCGTGAGGGCCGTAGCCGCGCTCGTTGTAGCGGCCGCCCCTCGTCTGCTGCTGTTCGCGGCGCATGGACGGGCTGCCCGCACGCTCGCGGTTGGGCGCGATGTGCGCGATCTCGGTGTGGATCGAACCGTCGGCTTTGCGGGTGCGTATCTCCGGCGGGAGCGTGTCACCCCGAAGCAGCGCGTCAACCATCTCGGCTACGTCGCGGTACACCGCCACCCGCTCGCGGTCGAGTATCTCCACCATGATGTCGAAGGTGGGCGGGGCCTTGCGCTCCAGGATTGATTTCTGCGTGCCGCGCCGCCGTGCCTCTTCGTCACCGAGCGTCACCGTCTGGATACCGCCCACGAGGTCTGAGAGGGTGGGGTTGAGCATCAGGTTTTCGAGGCTGGTGCCGTGGGCCGTACCCACAAGCTGCACGCCACGCTCGGCAATCGTGCGGGCGGCCTGGGCCTCAAGCTCGGTGCCGATCTCGTCGATAATGATTACTTCGGGCATGTGGTTCTCCACCGCCTCGATCATCACGGCGTGCTGGCGTTCGGGCAAGGGCACCTGCATCCTGCGCGCCCGCCCGATGGAGGGGTGCGGGATGTCGCCGTCGCCCGCGATTTCGTTGGAGGTGTCAACAATCACCACGCGCTTGCGCACTTCGTCAGAGAGCACGCGGGCGCACTCGCGCAGGAGGGTGGTCTTGCCCACACCCGGAGGCCCCACCATGAGGATGCTCTGGCCCGTTTCGACCAGGTCCTTGATGATGGAGATGGTGCCGTAGACCGCGCGGCCTATGCGGCAGGTGAGGCCCACCACTTCACCCCGTCGGTTGCGGATGCAGGAGATGCGGTGCAGGGTGCGCTCGATGCCCGCGCGGTTGTCGCCGCCGAACTCCCCGATACGTCCCGTGACGTAGTCGAGGTCGGCGCGGCTGACTTCGGAGGGGCTGAGGGTGCGCTCCTTGTTGCGGTAGCGGGCCTCGGGCACGCGGCCCAGGTCCATAACCACTTCGAGGAGGTTTACGCGGTCGTTATATTCCCTTATGGGCCGGATGATATGGTCCGGGAGGGCAGCTATGAGGGCTTCGAGGTCGTCGGTGACGACGTGTTCGCCGCCGTCCCGCACTACTTCATTGGGGTTTTCAGTAGTCCTGTGCTGCTCGGCCAACTCCTGCGCGGGGGCCGCGACGGGTGCATGGTCGATCTTGGGCAGGTCTGCTTCGAGACCTTCATAGCTACCACGAGCTAGATTTTCATGCATTGTTAAGAGATCACCCCTTCATGTTACAAACCGGTCCCAAGTGGTCCCGGTGGCGTTCGCTCACTCTATGTGCAAAGTTAGTGCCAAAGTATAGTGCCGAGTTCTGAGTGCCGAGTTCCGAGTGGTTTGGTGCCACTCAATTATGGGTCTTATTCGCCCACTGTACATAGTAGCAGGAACTGAGCGGCGGGGCGTCCGTCCTGAGAACGTCTTTTGTCTCAGTCTCAAGGCCTCTTCACTCGGCACTCGGAACTCGGAACTCGGCACTCGCTTTCGCCGTGGTGACTAACTCGGTGGTATTGCGTGCGAGGAAGGGCGCTAGCACCGGCTGTTTTACTTTAATCGGTTCTGCCAGGTACTTAACGAGTAGGGCTTGCTCGCTGAAGTGATGGAAACCCCTGGCTTCCAATATGCCGCCGACTTCTGCCTGGTAATCTCTGACGCCACAATACACCGGTTTGTGGCCCGACCTCGCGGCTTTCCACAGCACGTAATCAAAGGCCTGGGGGCAGATGTCGCGGTTGGCGGCGTCGGGCCGGAACATGGTGGTGAGCCAGTGAGCGCGCGCCCCGGTCACCAGGCGCATGTAGCCACCCAGCGACTGCTTCTGCCCGCTCGCGTCGGACCAGACGTACGCTCGCTCCACCAGGCCGGACGAGGGCAGCATGGGGCGCGGAAAGTAGCTGCGGCGGAAGTTGCGGCTGCTGAGCGTCTCGGCGCGCTGCACGGCGGGGGGCGTCACGGCTGAGTAGAGTTGCAGCAGGTCCCACGCGTCCGAGTTGCTTTGCTTGCGCACCTGGCCCATAGCCGGCTCGTCGGCGGAGGTGCCCTGCCCGCGCTGGGCGAAGTAGAGGTGCCCCCAGATGTGCTCGTTGGTGTAGTGCGTGAACCCGAGGCGGCGGAACTGCGGGAGGTCCGACTCGTCGCTCGGCACCTTCACGAACAGGCGCAGCACCCCCGATTCGCCCGCCGCTTGCGACACGGCTTCCAACAGCGCCTCCGAGACGTGATAGGGCGCGCGGTCCAGGGTCGCCAGGGTGGTGACCGCCCACTCCTCGTCTCTCCCCCAGCGCGGCCTGGCCTGCACGAAACCCTGCACGTAACCTTTGTCCAGGTACACCAGCACGCAACCGGCGCGGAACTTAAATGGCACCTGGGTGCGGAGCAGTTCGGATACGAGTGACTGGGGCTGTATCAGGCTGTAGGGGGGATTGAGGCGCAGAATTCTCTGCCTGCGGCGCGTGGCGACAATACGCAGCAGGTCCAGCGGCGTGGCTTCGCGCACGTAGCCGCCCCTGCCGTTCCGAGTTGTCAGTCCTGGGTCCTGGATTATGGTCACCTCTACCGGCAGTGTAATACATCCGTATGCTAATTCAAAACTACGCCTCTACCAGGCGCGACTCAGCAGCCGCTTTGTCCGGCTGTGCCTCTACCATATCAAGGAAGTAGCGGTGGAGGCGCAGGTCGTCGCTTAGTTCCGGGTGGAAGGAGGTAACGAGCATGTGGCCTTCGCGGGCGGCCACGGGCGTGCCATCGGGGAGTGCGGCCAGCACCTCCACATCCTGGCCCACGCTTGCTATCTTGGGTGCGCGGATGAAGATGGCGGGGAACGGCTCGTCGCCCAGGCAGGGCATGGGCAGGCCGGTCTCGAAGCTGTCAATCTGGCGGCCAAAAGCGTTGCGCTCCACCTGCACGTCCATCAGGCCGAGCAGCGGCTGGTCGCGCCCCACGTCCTTCGAGATGAGGATCATGCCCGCGCAGGTGCCGTACACCGGCTTGCCTGCCTGCGCGAACTGCTGTATCGCCTCTTGCAGGCCGTACTTCACCGCCAGCTTGCCTATCGCGGTGCTCTCCCCGCCTGGGATGATGAGGCCGTCAAGCCCCTCAAGCTGCCCCGGCAGCCGCACCTCTACCGTCTCGGCACCCAGCTTGCGCAGGGTCTCTATGTGCTCTCTGAATGCCCCCTGGAGGGCCAATACGCCTATTTTCATAATGTGTATACGGCTTCTGAGGTGCCCTTGTTGCACTCAGGGCGACTCTGCTCCACCCTTGTCATCCTGAGCGTAGCGAAGGATCAGCGGCCCGTGTTTGATACCTGCTATTGGAGGACCACTGCGCCTCTTACCAACAGCATCCCCAATGTTGGGGGACTCTAGCTTACCCACCTGATCCTTCGCTGCGCTCAGGATGACAAGGCTAGCTTTAGTCCTGGTAATCAGGCAAAGTGCTTACCTGCTGTTCTTGCGCTTACCAGCCCCTGACGGACAGCAGTTCCTCACGCGGCAGCGCGGCGACGTTGATGCCGACCATCGGCTCGCCCAGGTCCATGCTGACTTCGGCCAGGATGTCAGGGTTATCCCAGTGGGTCACGGCCTGCACGATTGCGCGGGCGCGGCGCTCAGGGTCGCCCGACTTGAAGATGCCGGAGCCGACGAATACGCCGTCAGCGCCCAGGGCCATCATCAGGGCGGCGTCGGCGGGAGTGGCTACACCACCTGCCGCGAAGTTCACCACCGGCAGCTTCCCGTGCTCCGCTACCCATGTTACAAGCTCATATGGAGCGCCTAGCTCCTTGGCCTCGGTCATCATCTCGTCGCGGGACATGTTCTGCAACTTGCGGATGCCCGCCCACACAGAGCGCATGTGACGCACCGCCTCGACCACGTTGCCGGTGCCCGCCTCGCCCTTGGTGCGTATCATGGCGGCACCCTCACCGATGCGGCGCAACGCCTCACCCAGGTCGCGGCAGCCGCACACGAACGGCACCTTGAAGTCGTGCTTGTTGATGTGGTAGCGGTCGTCCGCCGGTGTGAGGACTTCGCTCTCGTCTATGTAGTCGATGCCGATAGACTCAAGGATGCGCGCCTCCATGAAGTGGCCGATGCGGCACTTCGCCATGACCGGGATGGTGGTCGAGTCCATGATGCTCTTGACCATGTGGGGGTCCGACATGCGGGCCACGCCACCCTGCGCTCGGATGTCGGCGGGCACACGCTCCAGCGCCATCACCGCCACGGCCCCTGCTTCTTCGGCTACGCGGGCCTGCTCGGGCGTCACCACATCCATGATAACCCCGCCCTTGAGCATCTGGGCGAGGCCTTTCTTTGTCGTCAATGTTGATGTTTCTACTGCCATTTGGTCCTCCCACCACGTTGAGGGTGCGCCCGCTTGAACTTATCTCAACCGGGCGCTAGAAAGTTGCAATTATACCTCACTATAATTGTAACCCTTGTGTAGGAAGGATGGCAAGGAAAGGCCGAAAGTGCGCCCGCTCCGGCTGCTGTGTGTTGCTGCTGTTTAGGAGGCCCGGAGCATGTGGTACCCCTTACCAACGGGCTAGCTTATCAATACCAAATGGTCATTTACATGGCTTCTCAGGCGGTGATATACTCGATTCGCTTATCAAATGCAGGGAGGACCAACCTGTCCACCCAACTAAGGGCTGAGTAAATGGCTGTTGCCGAGGGGAACTATAGGACCTGGGCTGCGGGTGTTGATGGCATGGAGCGCACCACCTTGCATCGTGGTTGGCGCTTGCTCGCATGGGCCGGGGGATTTGTCGTTGCTCTACTGTTGATGCTAGCCTGGGGTGCCACCACCGACCCACGCAACGATTTCGCCCAGAATGTATGGCTGCCCGCAAGGCTGGTCCTGGACGGTTCCAATCCCTACTTCCCCGCTCGCACGGAAGTAGACGCCGCTCTTGGGGCTTATAGCTCTTACTTCTCTACCTTTAACAGCGGCAGCCAGTACCATTTCATCTACCCTATGTGGGTGGCCCTGTTCACTGCGCCTTTCGCGATGCTTCCTCTAGACCTCTCGACCGCCCTGTGGCGGGCGCTGAGCCTGGTGCTGCTGGTCTGGGCGTGCGGTTCTATCTTGCGCGCGGGCAACCGAGATTTGCGCAAGTATACGCCTGCCGCCCTGGCTGCGCTGGGGCTTGTGGTGCTGGCATGCATATTTTTCAGGGCGAATGTGCTCAACCTGTACCTGGGGCAGTTCGCGGTAATCGAGCTGGGGCTACTTGCGGCCATATGGTCCTGGCTCGTAAGGTCCGTCCCGAACGCTGCCAGTAGGTGGCCCTGGGGCGATATGCTGGCCGGCCTGGGGCTGGCTGTGTTAGCTGTAAAACCGCATAGTGTGGGCCTGGTCGTGGTGTTGCTGGGTCTGTGGGCCATCAGCCGTCGCCGGTTCGTCATACCGGTCTCGGCGGTCGTGTCGTTAGCTGCTTTGCTCATCGTGCCGCTGGTGGCGTATCCTACATCGCTGGGCGACTTCTTAAGCATCGTGGTGGGCGGGCAAGCATCCAGCCAGGCACCCGTTTCCGCCTCAGTGTGGGGTGTGAGTTACGCACTGTTGGGCGAGCAGGGGCCGTGGGTGGCTGTATCCCTTGCGCTCAGCGTGCTGGGTGTGGGGTTGCTGCTGCCTAGGTGGTGGCGCGACTTCACGGACAGCAGTTCGGTGGTGCCTCTCAGTTTACCTCTCACGTTATGCGTAAACAGCGTTATAAGTCCTTACCTACTGGGCTACGAGCACGTGTTGTTGCTGATGCCCGCCCTGGTGCTACTTTCCGGGTTGGGGCTACCCGTTCCCGGCGGGGAATCGGCAGAGACTGAGGCTACGAGTCGAAAGCTGCTGCGTACAGGTATTTTCCTGTGGCTCCTAGTGCTTCCTCTTGCTAACGGCATCCTGCACCAGGCGGCGCAGAGTGAGTACCCACTTATATTGGTGTCGTCTGTGATGCTGGCGATATGCTGGGCCGTTCGCCCCGCCAACATCCCGGCGGTTAGGACCAATCCTGCCAGAAGTATGGAGACCTCTCAGTGTTAGGTGTGAACAACCAGCAGGTGACGGGCGAGCAGCCCAGGTCGTTTGACGTACGTGAGTTCACCGAGTTCCTGGTGGAGGCGAAGCGCAAGGCGCTGCCCTCGAAGGACGCGGGCGCGCTAAGTTCTTCCATGCCCGACGTGACGGTGCTCGAACACACGCACGGCGACTATTCCTACAAGAACCTCTACTTCGGCTTCGAGCGATTTTCGGGGCAGGAAACGGTCTTCCACAAAGGCAAGGCTATCTGGGGCATGGGCTATTCCGGCGGCCTGATGCCGCATTTCATGTGGGACTTGCAGCCCCAGTGGGTGTACGCGGTGCTGCGCACTGCCCTATCGCAGGTGAGCGAAGATATGCCTTATCGCGGTCCCTCGCAGTACGAGTACTTCGGCTTCGAGTACATCAACCACCCCATCGGCCACCTTGCCGAGTTCATAGGCGAAGAGATCATCAAGTACCGCGATGCGGTGGTATACCACCTGTGGTACGTGGGCGGGTACATCAAGTAGTCTCACGAGCTATCGCAGGCCGACAAACAAAATCCGCCATTGGGCGGATTTTGTTTTGAGCAATATTTTCATCCCACAGGATGCTGGTTAGTGGTTATTGGGGGCTAACCACTAACTACTAACCACTAACTACTAACCACTATTTAGCGACACTCTCCAGCGTTGCCTGGTCGTTAGAGGAGATGAGCGTAACCGTCTTGCCCGAGCGCGTGAGGCTGTAGAAGCGGCCGTCCTGCTCGTAGAGGTCGCCCGTGCGGGTGGCGTTGTCAAACGTCTCTTCGAGAGCGTCAAAGTACTCGTCGGACTCGTTCTCGCTGTCCCAGTCGATTGTGGTATACATCAGGCCCAACGCCCGGTCGGGACTCTGGTAGAAGGCGTAGCTGCCGCCACCCCAGCCCGCCGCGGCCTCGTCGGGGTCGGCAGCGCCATTTTCATCCAGGATCACACGGAGGTCGAACTCACCCATCGTGCCCCAGTCCACCATAGTCCAGCCCGCCCCCAGCGTATCGGTGAGGGGCGGCAGCGGCACCTGTATAGGCTCGTCGCGTGGCGAGTCGAAGTACTTGTCGGGGTGCAGTATCTGCTCGGTGGAAGCAGGCGGGTCGGCCAGCGCCTCGTCTACGGCCTGGAAACCGTCCATCATCAGCAACTCGTTCACGAAGTCGGCCCCGGCATCGTAGGGGAAGTAGAGGCTCTCGCGCAGGTACGCGGGGGCGCTATTCAGCACCGATGTGTCGGCGGACGAGCTTTCTTCGAGGAATTCCTCTATCTCCGCCTGCGAGAAATAGTCGCGCACGTAGCTCAACCCGGCCATGGTGGCATCGCCTTCAACTACCGCCCTTATCGCCAGCGAGCGGTCGTCGTCGTGGCTCTCTTCGGGCAGCAACTTCTCCAGGTCGAAGTGCTGGTCCTGCAAAGCGTGCACGAACTCGTGAGCCAGCGTCTGCTTGGAGCCGGGGCTGAGGTCCGACTGGTTGCGCAGCACGTACATCTCGTCCTCTTCTGGGTCGTAATAGCCCAGCACCTGCTCGCCCAACAAGTCTATCTGCAACTGCAACAGGTCCAGTTCGGGGTCGTCCACGAGGCGCAGCAGCCATAGCTCCATCGTGTCCTGGTCGGCCTCTTCCTGCGTGTAGTCTTCGCTTATTTCGCGTAACAGGTTGCTTTTCATCTGCGATTGGGTGAGGAAGGTCTCAGGCACGTCGCCCTTAGGCTCAAGCCCCCTGACGGCGGCGGTGTCCTCCTCGACCTGACGTACCTCTCTGTCGAGTTTGGGGTCGATGGCCTGCGAGGTAGGCTGCGGGCCGGCGTCCTCCGTGGGTTCCGCCGCGGCGACTTCGGTAGGCTCTTCGGTGGGTTGCACGCCGCGAGGGGTCCTGGTGGGCCGTGTCTGGTTGCGGGGGGTTGCCGTGGGCAGGCTCGCCACCGACTCAGCAGTGGGGGTTGCCGCCGACTCGTTGCCATTCTGAGGCGTGTTGGTGGGCGCTACGGGGAGGCCGGTGCCGTTGCAGGCAGTCACGAGCAGCAGACTTGCCGCGATGAGAAAAGCGCGCGTTTTGTGGCGCATGATTACTCCAATCTAAGGGGAAGCTACGAAAGTAAGAAGCCCCGGCAAACGACAATTACGGTGGGTCGAGAGAATAATGGTGGGAAGGGCACACCCGGTATTGGTCTGTATTAGGTATACCGTCGCACCCAGGGAAAGGTTCTTGGGCTTCTACCTGCAACGAGCGCCGCGGACACCCTTGCACTTTGAAGTATAGGTACTGGGGAAGGTGTAGTCAAGGAGGGACGATGGACTATATACCAGTTGTGAGTTATGAGTTTTGAGTTTTGAGTTGACGGATAGGAGACGGAAACGCCAAGACGCCAAGCACGCCAACGACGCGCCAAAGGGATGATGGTTAGGTGTTGTCCGTCAATTCAAAACTCAAAACTCAAAACTCATAACTCTGAACTTGTCCATCGTCCATCGTCCATCGTCCATCGTCCATCGTCTACTTCTGCACAACCGCGGCTCCCCAGGCTGCTTCGACGGCTACGCGGTCGGTGGAGGCTATGTAGAAGAGGTCTCGGCCTTCGCGCTTGAGGGCGAAGTAGCGGCCGCCCTCGGTCCAGACGCTGCCGTCCTTGCCGTACCTGTCCAGACCTTCGCGCACTGCGGCTTCGAACTCGTCGGCGTCCGCCACCGTGTCCCAGCGGGTGTGCAGGAAGAGCAGCCCGTCGTTCCCGCCCTTCGTGTAGAAGCCGTACTTGGCCCCGCCCCAACCTGCGGCTGCCTTCTCCGAGTTGGACGCCTTCGTCTCATCAAGCACCATCAGTAGCTCCCACTCGCCCGCCGTGTCCTCGCGCTTGAAGGTCCAGCCGGTGCCCAGCGTGTCGGTGAGGGGCGGCAGGGCCACATGCAGCGGGACGTCGTGGGGCGTTTGCAGGTACTTCTCCGGGTGCATGATCTGCTCGCTCGACACGGGAGGGTCCTGGTAGCTCTGGTTGATGGTGCTGTAGCCGCCCACCTTGGTTAGCTCATACACGAAGTCGCTCCCCTGGATGTAGGGGAAGTAGATCGTCCTCGCCACGTACATGCCTTCCATGTCCTCTTCTTCGCTCGACTGCTCCTGCGCGTTGCTAACAGCGACGCTCTCCTTCTCCTGCTTCGAGTAGTCTATCTTCTCGTGGTAGTAGGTGTAGAGCAGGTCGGACATGGTGGCGTCACCCTCCACCAGGGCGCGCATGGCAAGGCGGCGGTCGCTGTCGTGGCTGAACTGCTGTATCAGGCGCACCAGGTCGAAGTGCTGGTCTTGCAGGGCGTGGGTGAACTCGTGGGCCAGGGTGGCGCGGGTCTCAGGGTCCATGTTGTCGGCCTCACCCAGCACGAATAGCTGCTTCGTATCGGGGCTGTAGAAGCCGAGTATGCCATCGGTGTGCACCTCTACCGCCTTTTTCTCCAGGTCCACGTCGCGCTGCTTGATGAGGCGCATGAGCCAGGCGATCATCTCGTCCTGCTGGGCTTCCTCTATGCTGTAGCCCTCGCCTATATGCGCCGCGAAATAGTCGTGCAGTTGCTGGGGCGTAATGTAAAGCTCCGGCACGTCCTCTTTGACAACCAGGCCGCGAATGGCTGCCGTCTTGTCCTCGATGTCGTGGATGTTGAACCAGACGTCCTCGCTCACCACCTGTGTGGGCCAGGGCGTTTCGGTGGGCCGGGGGGTCTCGGTCGGCAGGGGCGTGCTCGTGGGCACGGTGGGGGCCTCGGGCGTGCTCGTGGCTGCCGGGGCCTCGACTTGCCGTGGTGCCGCGTTGGCATCCTCGACGCCTGGGTTGCACCCGGCCATCGCTAGTGCGCCCACAACAAACAAAGCTATGATGAGCAGCCGCTCGCGCATGATGATAACTCCACTTCTATATGGATGTACGTAGATAATCCGGCAGCACCGGAGTAGATTGGCCGGTGTGCTCTTCCTAATGATAATCAGCCATGTGGTCTTGCTCTATAGGGTGATGTTCCTAGCAGGTCATATTCAAATGTCCTATAAGTCAAAAGAGATTTACAGGATAGGCTATGTGTCAAGCATTCGCGATAGGTGCCAATCAAATGGCATGGACTCTGCACAGCCAGTCGGGAGGGAGTTCTCCTCAAGAGAAGGCAAATTAGGAGTGGCTCTAGGGGCTATCAGGAAGGAAAGAGGGGGGTTGGAGTTACTGGCAAAGAGTTTGCCTATGCCTAGACATTTCCTAGTCAAGGAACCAAGAGAATCTACCTCCAGGGTCCGAAAAGAACAGCCCCCAGCCTGTTAGGTAGAGTATCACCATTAGCCAAGTCCAAGCCTTAGGATACAAACGTCTGAGTGCCCAGGTGAGGAATAGGAAGAATCCAAAAGTGATGCAGGAGAGAGAATAGGACCATTGAATTGCCACATAAAGGACATCTGAAATGGGGTTGCCCCAAGCAACAAATTTGGGGTCATCTACCCCAGGCATGGGCCAGTGACCTATCTCAGACTCAACATGCCAGGAAAAGACATAGAGGAGGCCTTCTACAATCCAGGGGAGAAACATCAGTAGATGATGGAGGACCATCAGAGGGACAGTACCAAGTTTGTCAGAAATGTATGCAGGCTTGGCAGCATCATGCTCTGTGAAAGGCTTATCCATAGGTTTCCTAAGGATTGCTTTACCTAGACCATTAGTGACTCAGAAACTTTGCGTGTCCAATTTCCTAAGCCACTTGTGTCTGGGCAACTCCATCCAAGCCACACCTGAGGGCAAAGCCTGGAACTGGATTCCCCCATCTCCAGGGATGGCCTTAGCATGGTCCATTTTCCAATCAAAATAGGGGTGGGAATGCCCTCACGATAAACTCTACATCTAAATGGGTCCAGCCTATGTCTAGATAGATGGCAAATACCCACAACTCTATACGGGACCCTTGCTCAAACCTAGGGTTTGGATGGTATTGAGAACTCTTTGGATAGCTGTATTTCATGGGATGCATCCCATGACATCTCTTCACTTGTTGAAGATATGTTCCAAATGGTACTTGAGATAGCTCCTGTTCAGATTATGATCTGCATGAAGAGTTAGCTTCTTTCCATGACCAGGGTTGCTGGGGTCTATATGAATGACGCTCAGGTCCGAGGGCTGAACAGCAATGGCTCCAAAATCAAACTCAACGTGGTGCTCTGGGCAAACTACCACAACATTACCAACTGTGTCAGGTCCATTGTGGCCCTTTCCTAATGGCTGCAAGTGATGAGCTTCTGAGTATTCCTGACGAGGCAGCATAATCACCCTGCCACAAACTTGGCATTTATTCTTATATAGCTGCTTCACATACTTTGTTACAGCACTATCTCTAATGATTCTGGAGACCTGAGTATCCTTCCTTTCAGTAGGTCCTGGTTCTTCTACATCAGGGGCAATAGGAGTCTCTAGCTGCATTTCTCTGAGGCCTATAGCTGCTTCCTGCCTTATTCTAGCTGCCTCATCTTTGAGTCTCTGTCTGTCCAACCTAAACTCATCCCATACCTTCTGATCTCCCTTTCCTCCTGATGTCAATCCCCTACCATGATAAGCAGGGTCTAGGGCTGCAAAGTTAGCCAGCTTCATTGCTACACCATTAGGATTTCTGAACCTGGTGCCATCAGGATGAGGCATGTTGGCTGACAACTGATTGAGAAGTTGACTCAATTTGATGATTTCAGGATGGCTCTTATCTGGCATGCCCTCCCTAATGTATAGATCAAGAGCCAGTATTAGCTCCTCTCTGCTCCACATGGGGTTTCTAGGCATGAGATTAGCTCCCTCAGAACTTGTAATTCCATTATGCAGCTACCACCTTATTATAGCCCACTTCATTTGGGGCAACTGGAATTCTCCTCAATGTTACGTTACAATGAGCAAAAGGAGGCGCGCCTATGGGTATTGATGCAAGTGAGTTAGGCAGACAGTTAGCTGCAAGGAGGCAGCTTGTAGAAGGCAATTGCCAGATTTGTGGGAAACCCTTTGTAGGCACCAAGAAGAGGAAGTATTGTTCCAACGCCTGTGCAGTAGCAGCTTATGAAAAGAGACAGAGGGACATGAGAAACCATGAAGGTAGTAAAGAGGGAAGTTAAGAGGGGTGTAACTCGGTCTGTGGTGATAGATTTACCTCCAGACCCTGTGACTGGTAAGAGCAGGAAGATATGCGACTAAAAGTGTGGAGAGTGGGTAAAAAGAGGAGGCAAAAGGCATGACCCAGGCACTAATTTATAGTACAAGGACCTGACCCTGGTGCGTCAGGGTGAAGGAGTTTCTTTCACAGCGCAACATCCCCTATACAGAGAAGTACGTCGATAGGGACAGGGACGCCGCTATCGAGATGATACGTCGCTCCGGACAGCAGGGCGTGCCCGTCACCGTGATAGGCGACCAGGTGATAGTGGGTTTCGACAGGCCCAGGCTGGAGAGGGCTATATCCGCCATGCGCGAGGCAGGCGCGCCGAGTTCGGGCGCAGGGGGCCGCCGGTCCTTGGGCGCTAAAGTGGCCGATGTGGGGCGCTACGTGCTGCCGGGGGGCACACGCGCCGAGGGTGCGCTAGTGGGCGGCGTCAACCCCGGCTCTCCCGCAGAGCAGGCAGGGCTGAAGGTGGGCGACGTTATTGTGGCGGTGGACGACCGGCCTATTACCTCTGTAGGCGAGCTATCCGAGGCCCTCGGTGCCTCCAAGTCATCAACCGTGAAGCTTGCCCTGGCCCGTGGTGCTACACGACGAGAGGTGACGGTGCAGTTCTAGCGCGTTGCCACCAACGAACGGTATAGTCCCACTGTCTGCTCGGCAATCGCGGCCCAGCTAAAGTGCTCCTCAACCCGCTGCCGCCCTTTGCGACCAAACTCCGTGCGTAATGCCTTGTCCGTCGCCACGGTATTGATGGCACCCGCCAGGTCGCGCGCGAACTTCGAGGGGTCTACTGGGTCGAACGTGCCTTCTTTGAGTTGCAGGTCAACCAGCAGGCCGGTCTCACCCGGCACGACCACCTCTTTGATGCCGCCCACCGCCGAGGCTACCACCGCCGTTTCGCAGGCCATCGCTTCGAGATTGATGATGCCGAATGGCTCATATACCGAGGGGCAGCAGAAGACCGCCGCGTGCGAGTAGAGTTGAATCACGTCCGGACGGGCCAGCATCTCCTGTATCCATATCACGTCCTTACGCCCGGCGCTTATCTCCCCTATCCGCTCGGTCATCTCGCGGCCTATCTCCGGCGTATCGGGCGCACCGGCACATAGCACGACCTGCAAAGACGGGTCGATGTCCGGGATGGCATTGACCAGGTGGATAATGCCCTTCTGGCGGGTGATGCGTCCCACGAACAGCACGTAAGGGCGGCTGGGGTCAACTCCGTAGCGCATAAGGGCGTCCGTCTCGGGCGTCTTGCGGTACTGGGCCAGGTCGATGCCGTTGTAGATGACGTGGACCTTCTCGGGCTGTACGTTGAAGTGTCTCAGCACGTCCTCGCGGGTCTCTTTTGACACGGCGATTACCGCATCGGCTTGCTCTATGGCCGTCCTCTCCATCCAGGCGCTGAGGTGGTAGGCGTTGCCGAGTTGCTCCACCTTCCAGGGGCGGAGGGGTTCGAGAGAGTGTATGGTGAGCACGTAAGGCACTCCCCACAACTTCCCCGCCAGCAGGCCCGCCATATCGGTGTACCACGTGTGGCAGTGCACGACATCGGCGTCGAGGTTGTCCTTCGACATCGCCAGGCTGCGGGCGAACGCGTCTACCGCCCCGACAAAGCGCGGGTCGGTGTTCTCGGCTACTTCGTCCCACATGCCGTAGCCCTTGACGGTCAGGTCCCCCTCGCTGACATCCTGGTCGCCAAAGCAGCGCACTTCCACCGGCACAAGCCGTGCCAGTTCCCGGCAAAGGTATTCGACGTGCACTCCCGCCCCGCCGTACACGTGGGGTGGGTACTCTTTGGTGAATACCGCCACTTTGTTCAACTCCGCCAAGGCACGCCCCTCCCAGAGCCTCCACTCCGCATGCTATTCATCTGCGGAGCGGAGGCACCAACTTATAATCCTTCAGAAATGCGCAGCTAGCCGCCTACCTGGATGTTGTCTTTGCCGCCGTAGACGGTCCACCACGGCTGCGCGCCCGTGGCGAGCACCTGGTTCAGCGCCTCGATGTTCTTCACGCCCCGGTCCTCCAGCCACGCTTCGAGCGCGCCGATGCCCTGTGTGGCGTAGACCGGGATGCCGTCCTGCCAGGTGGCGCGTCCGCACAGCACGCCGGAGAAGGGCGTACCCGCCTCGGCTGCCATCTCCAGCGTTTCGCGGAAGATTTCGTCGGTCACGCCCGCGCTCAGGTAGATGAACGGCTTGGTGGAGGCCGCTGCCGCCTCGCGGAAGAGCCGCAACGCTTCTTGCTGAGTGTAGGCAGACTGCCCGCCGTAGGCCCGCGTGCCCTCGACGTACTTCATGTTCACCGGCACCTCTACCTTGAGCACGTCCACGCCATAGCGGTCCTTGGAGAACTCTTCCATAGTGGCGGTGACGTACCTGGGCTTCACCCTGGCGAACTCTATACTCTTCTCGTCGCCCACGTTGTCGTCGTAGACCAGCGGCTCCAGAAAGAAGGCCCGGTCCAGCGCGGCGCACTCGGCACCCACGCGCTCGATGAAGGCGTGTTTGACGTTGTTGATCGCAGGCTCATCGAAGGGGTTGTAGTAGAGGAGAATCTTGATTACGTCGGCACCGGCCTCTTGCAGGCGGCGCACGCTCCACTCCGAAAGCAGGTCGGGCAGGCGGCCCTTGACGGTCGCGTCGTAGCCGGTCTTCTCGTAGGCCAGCAGCACCCCGGTGCCGGGCGCGCGCTCTTTGATGGCGTCCAGGCCGTACTCAGGGTCCATCAGGATGGCGGTGGCGTGCCTGGTCAGCACCTTGGTGACGGCCTTCTTGAACTCCGCCAGGTCTTCGGGCCGGGCGGCCCCACCTTCGCCCCTCGCCTTCGTGATCGCCTTCTGGAGCGACCCACGCTGGTCCATCGCGGCGGCAGCTATCACGCCCTGCTCGTTCGCGCAGGCGTTGATGCCCTCGTATTTGCCCCTGGTAATAGTCACCATAACAGTACCTCTCCTTTGTCAGTATCGTCGTTGATACCTATTAGTTGCCGTCTACCGGCTGGCTTGCTCGGCAACGGGTGTGGCGGCTGCGGCGGGTGCCTGGCGGACGAGATCGCGCTCCCAGCCGTGCCCGTGCCCGCGGTCTTCCACCGAGTCGCCACTCTCCAGCGTGTCCGTCTTGAAGTCCTGAGGCCGCAGGTCGGTGCCGATCTTGCAGTTGCGGCCCACGGTCAGATTATCGGGCAGGCGAGAGCGTTTGCCCACGAGCGTGATGCCGGTATTCAGCCTCCCAGGCTCCTGCTTGTTAGGCGTCATGTCGTCGCCGTGCCCGATGCGGCAGTTCTTGCCGACGACCACTTCCTTGTCCAGTATCGAGCGGTCCACCACGCTTCCCGCGCCAATTACCGTGTCGAACAGCACTATGGAGTCGCGCACCACAGCGCCCTCCTCCACGACCACGCCGGGAGAGAGCACGCTACGCTCGACACTGCCCCTGACCCTGCAGCCATGCGAGATGAGGCTTTGCGTGACGTGGCAGCCCTCGGTTACGTAGGCGGGCGGCCGCTCTTCACTGAGGGTATGTATCACCCATGACGAGTCGTACAGGTCGAAGGCGGGGTGGTCGTCAAGCAGTTCCATGTGCGCTTCCCAGTAGGACTGGATGGTGCCCACGTCCTGCCAGTAGCCGGTGAATGGGTACGCGAACACACGCTCGCCCCTCGCCAGCATATTCGGTATGATATTGCGGCCAAAGTCGTGCTGGCTTGCTTCCAGCCTGGCATCCTCAAGCAGCACGCGGGCCAGCGTCTCGCGGTCGAACACGTAGATGCCCATCGAGCCTAGAGTGCCTTTAGGCTTAGCGGGCTTTTCCTCGAACGTGATGACCCTGCCCTCTATATCGGTGTCCAGGATGCCGAAGCGATGGCCTTCCTCGATGGGCACCACTACCGCGCCTAGCGTAGCGTCCGCCCTGCGCTGCTGGTGGAACTCAATCATGGGGCGGTAGTCCATGCGGTAGATGTGGTCCCCCGCCAGCACCAGCACGTAATCGGCGCGGCTCTCCATGATGAAAGTCAGGTTCTGGTAGACCGCATCGGCTGTGCCCTGGTACCAGTCCGACTCTTCGCGTCCCACGTAGGGCTGGAGCAGGTGCACGCCTCCATGCCGGCGGTCGAGGTCCCACGGCTTGCCTATGCCGATGTGGTCGTTGAGGGAGTGCGGGCGGTACTGCGTCAGTATGGCTACGTCGTAGATGCCGGAGTTTACGCAGTTGCTGAGGGCAAAGTCGATGATGCGGTACTTGCCCGCGAAAGGCACCGCGGGCTTGGCTCGCTTCTCGGAGAGCAGGCTCAATCGCTCGCCCTGGCCCCCGGCCAGTATGACTGCCAGCACTTTACTCATCGCTCATAACTTCCTTTCTGCATCACTTTCTCTTCCCGTGCATATCCGGTGCCACTGGCCTCATCGTTTTGCGGACATCTCCGGCGCGAAATCACGCTCCCAGCCGTGCTCGAAGGTGAGATTCTCGACCGTTTCGCCGCTCGCCAGGGTATCCGTGGTGAAGTCCTGGGGCCGCACGTCCGGGCCGATTTTGCAGTTGCGCCCCACGGTGAGATTATCAGGTATGTGCGCGCGCTTGCCCACCAGCGTGATGCCCGTATCGAGCCAGCCCGGCTCTTGCCTGTTGGGCGTCATGTCGTCGCCATGCCCGATGCGGCAGTTCTTGCCGACCACCACCTGCTTGTCCAGGATGGCGCGGTCCACCACGCTACCGGCACCGATGACCGTATTGAACAGTACGATGGAGTCGCGCACCACAGCGCCTTCTTCCACGACCACGCCGGGGGAGAGGACGCTACGCTCGACCTGCCCCTTGACTATGCAGCCGTGCGAGATGAGGCTTTGCGTGACGTGGCAGCCTTCGGTGACGTAGGCGGGTGGCCGCTCCTCGCTGAGGGTGTGGACTACCCATGACGGGTCGTACAGGTCGAAGGCGGGGTGGTCTGCCAGCAGGCCCATGTGTGCCTCCCAGTAGGAGCGGACGGTGCCCACGTCCTGCCAGTAGCCGGTGAAGGGGTAGGCAAAGACCTTTTCGCCGCGCGCCAGCATGTCCGGTATGATATTCCGCCCGAACTCGTGCCTGCCTTCGCCGCTGTCACGTTGAGCGTCATCCAGGAGCACGCGGGCCAGGGTGTCACGGTCGAACACGTAGATGCCCATCGAGCCTAGAGTGCCCTTGGGTCTGGCGGGCTTCTCCTCGAACGAGTTGACCCGCCCGGCGGAATCGGTCTCCAGGATGCCGAAGCGGTGGCCTTCCTGTAGGCGCACGACCACCGCGCCGAGTGTGACGTCGGCCCTGCGCTGCTGGTGGAAGGCGATCATGGGGCGGTAGTCCATGCGATAGATGTGGTCCCCGGCCAGCACTAGCACGTAATCGGCGCGGCTTTCCATTATGAAGTCGAGGTTCTGGTAGACCGCGTCGGCGGTGCCCTTCTGCCAGCCGGTCTCCTGGCGTCCGAGGTAGGGCTGGAGCAGGCGAACGCCACCCTGGCGGCGGTCGAGGTCCCACGGCTTGCCCATGCCGATGTGGGTCTTGAGGGAGTGGGGCTGGTACTGGGTGATTACGGCGACGTTGTAGATGTCCGAGTTGACGCAGTTGCTCAGAGCAAAATCGATGATGCGGTACTTGCCCGCGAAAGGCACCGCGGCCTCCGCGCGCTGTTCCGTGAGGACGCTCAACTGCTCGCCCCGGCCCCCAGCTAGAATGACTGCCAGCACTTTACTCATGGGATATCCTATCCTTTCCGCGTAGTCTCTCTACATCCTGCATCGTGATGGCTGCCCGCGTGGGTGCTATATTTCTAGCGGGCCAGTAATATTCCCTGTAATTTCTCAGCCCTATAGCGAGCAATAAATAGGCCTTCTTTCAAGGGGGCCTATTTCTTCACCAGCGCCGGACGCTATTCCGGGCAATTCACGCTTCATTCATAGCCACCAACGCTTCTTCCGCTTCAACGAGAGGCCGCGCCCTGTACCCGGCAATCGAATAGGTATAACTTATTCGGGCAGGCAGATCAATCCTGCATGGCTTTGCACACCAGACCTCACTAGAAGTCATCTCACAAATGGGTTCGACAGCCAATTCCACGCACCAGAGACGTGCCACTCAGGTATTTATGACTCGCCAATACAGGCCTCGGCAGCTATAGTAGAGACATTACACAGAATAAGCCCGGAACGTTGGTACACCCGACGACTCGAACAGCCCACTTGGCAAGGGCAGCCGTACATGGTGCGTTCCCTTCGTCACGCTACACGCTGCCGCCACTTGGATTGCCCACGAAGTGACATATGTATCGTTCGCCCGCCACTTCGGCAGTCATGCTAACTACGGGGTACGATCAGGACCAAGGCCAAAATGGAGGCCGCTCTCATCAAGACCGCCTTCCCACACGGGCTGTACAAGGGGATCTGCATGACGGCGCAGGCATTGGAGTTAGAAGGACGGTTCTGGCGCGTCTCTACTGGCTTGGTGCTCGCGTTGAGCCTGGCATTACGCTTGTTCGGAATAGGATGGGGAATGCCCGACTATAGCTTTAGCCCACCAGCTAGCAAGCCTTATCACAACACATTCCACATGGACGAGGACAATTTCCTGTGGGGATTGGCGCAGATGCGACCTTCAGAAGGTGATTTCGATGTGCATGATTACCATTGGGGCACATTGCAGCACTACCTCATCTACGGAGCGCTGCTCCTCGGTTCCGCAGCCGGTGTAGTACCGCAACCCTGGGAGGGAGCGTTTCGCAGCGGTGATACAGATATGCTGCCCAGGCTCTACATACTGGGGCGGCTCGTTTCAGTGGTTGCTGGGGTTGCGTGTACACTTGTGGTCATTGGACTAGGCGCAGCTTTGGCGGGGAGGATGGCTGGACTGGGTGCGGGTGTCGCGTATGCCTTTTCCCCACTCGCCGTGGTCGAGGCACACTACCTGACGAGCGACGTGACCATGAGCGCGCTTGTAGCGGCCGCAACCCTCTCCTCGGTTCGGGCTGTACAGCGTGGTCGGTTCAAGTGGCTGGTAATGGCAGGGTTGCTGTTGGGCCTGGCGACCGCAGCCAAATATTCGGCGGTCTTCGCTGCTACAGCACTGCTTGTCGCGCAACTAGGAGTGTGGAGGTCTGTGCGTGCTGCCGCTTTTCTCTCCTTTCTACTCATATTCATGCTACCCTGGCTTGCCACCATGGGCGGCTTCGTTCTGGGAGAGCCTTATACGCTTATCATGCCGGCTGCCGTGTTGGAAGGTCTGGAGGCGGCAAAGGGTAACGCGCTTGATCTCTCGTTGGGTATTGGTCCGCCGCTAGAGATGGTAGGATGGCAGGCCCTCAATCTCGCCGGGCTGGGCCTGACCTGGCCTATCGCTCTCCTATCGCTGGTAGGCTTGATAATCATGGTAGCTCAAGTTGTAACGGCCCGGAGGAAGAGCGAATCCAGGTTAGGTGTTGTCCTTCGCCTTTCGCCCTCCAACTTACGTGACGCGAGTATGCTTTCGCCCGCCATCGTTGTGCTGGTCGCAATCGCGGGGTTAGTGCTGGGCCTGTCGTTGAGCCGCTTCCACATGCTGCGCTACAGCCAGCCGCTGATGCCTTTACTCGCGGTAGCGGCGGGGGTGGCCTGGGTGGCAGTTCCACGTCCCGCCCTGAGGTGGGCCGCCGGAGCGCTGGCAGTATTCGTGGCGGCTTGGATCACTCTGGGGCAGCTTTCGCTCATGCTCGCACCGCACCCAGCCAACGTGTTGTTGTCCTGGCTTCGAGACCACGTTCGGCCGGGGCAGCAGGTGGCGCGCGTATGGCCTGAGTACCCGCTGCTCGATGACAGGCTCTACGATCTTATACGGCTGGACCCATGGCAGCCCGACCTACCTCCTGGCATTCATCCAGATTACATCATACTGGACGATATGCAATACGGCCCACCGACAGATGCGCTCACCGGGTTGTTAGCGCGCGAATACAAGGAAGTGGCTCGCTTCAGCGCGAAGCCCCACATCTGTAGCTTCGCCTGGGACGAGGGCACAACCCCACATGATTGGAAGTACAGTCACCCGACTTTCATGGTGTACACTCGCGACCAGTGAGGCGTGACCACTCTAGAGGAGTACACTAAAGGTACTTCAAAATGGATCTCGTCAAACAACTCAAGACGCACAATTCTAGAGGCATGAGTGGCTACTCCGTGCTGGCCGCAACGGTTGTAGGTGGCGCGGCGCTGCGCCTATTCGGGCTGACGCGGCAGGGCTTTTGGACGGACGAGCTTTACGTGGTGTACGAGGCCCGACAGCCTCTGCCGGTGCTGTTCGACCCGCACCTGCACATCCACCACCCGCCCGGCTACCGTTTCCTGTTACATCTCTGGCTATGGCCGGGGCTGGACGAGTTGTGGATACGGTTGTTGCCCGCGCTTGCGGGGGTGCTGTTGATCCCTGTAGTGTGGCTGTTGGCACGTACATTGTGGCCGTCTCACTCGTGGGGAGCTAACCTGTCCGCGCTGCTGATAGCGACCTCCCCATTCTTACTGCACTACAGCCAGGACGTGACTGCGTACAGTTGGACCGGGCTGTGGGTCGCCACCAGTATGTTGCTGCTGGTGAGGGCGTGGCGCACCGACCGGGTATGGCTGTGGGCGGCATGGGGGGCCAGCCTGGCAGCCGCGATGTACAGCCACTACTTCAGCCTGTTCCCTCTCATGATCGAAGGCGCAGGCGTGCTGGTGGCCGGTATAATGGGAGGTCCTTCAAGCAGAGGAAAGTTGCTTCGGGCGGTGATTGCCATGCTGGGGGCGGCTCTCCTGTTCGCTCCCTGGGTATGGGTACTTCTCACCTATGGGCGCGATGCCCTCGGTATGGTGACGTTCCCCCTGAGCGTGGACCAGCAGTTGGCAAGTTGGGTGCCGGTACTGCTCGTCGGGTACGCCAGGCCCGATTTCTGGGTGTTCGGGCTTGGTTTCAAACTGGCGTGGACCCTGATAGCACTTGCCTGTCTGTGGAGTATCTGGCCGCTACGTAGACGAGATAAGCGAGGCGATAGAGCGGGCGCGGTCCTTGTAGCAGGTTGGGGTGTGGTGGCGATGATCTGTCCTTACCTTTTCTTGCGTTGGACGACCCCACCTGATGTGGTTGATCCCGTACGCTTCGCTGCCCTGGCGGCTCCCGCTCTCATGCTGGGGCTTGGGACCTGGATTGCTTCACTGCCTACGGCGGCGCGCATCGTGGCCCTGGGGCTTTGGCTTATCCTTGCCGCAGCGCAGTGGCAGGCGGAGCTGAGTTTGCCGCCCAAGCAGGACTGGCGCGGTGTCATGGCTACAGTGGCCTCCCAGGCGGCACCCGGTGACGTGCTGTTGGCCTTCCCTGCCTTCCATGCCGGGGCGGCCGCTGCCTATTATCCCGTGCCACTCGATGTGCAGGGCGGTTGGTTCGTGCCGGGCTGCGGCGACGTGAGGAGCGATAGCGCTGCTTACTGGTTCCGTCAGGAGTGGCGCTGGCGGGGCTTCTTCGATAGGAGCGCCACTTGCACCTTCGACGTGCGGGGCGAGCTAGAGAAGCGGACCGTTGGTGTAGAGCGCATCTGGTACCTGGCGGGAGATGGCGCTGACGGCACGTACCCACCTGGCCCAGCTGCTGAACGTGCCCTGGAAGATATGGGGTGGTGGCAGGTCCAACAATGGAGCGCAAGCCCTTTGGTGTTGCACCTGTACGCCAGAAATGAGGACTGAGTTGTTAGCGGGTAGTTACAACGCATCTCCAAAATGACAGTAAAATGACAGCATGGAATATGAGCACATGGCACCGCCCTTGTCATTTCGAACGTAGTGAGAAATCTCGTCCCTCAGCACATGGTAACCCCTTTCCTTCAGCAACAGGGTACGGCAAGAAAAAGGCAACATCCCGGTATAGGCCGAGATTTCTCACTCCGTTCGAAATGACATGGTGGGGCTTTGGTAGGAATGTTCGACAGTGTTGTTTTTGTGATAGCTTCTAGTGGGTAGTAGCAGGTCGGTAGCAGGCGGACGCCACCCTGGTAGCGGTCGAGGTCCCACGGCTTGCCTGTACCGACATGGGTCTTGAGGGAGTGGGGTTGGTACGGGGTGATTACAGCGACGTTGTAGATGTCCGCTTTGACACAGTTGCTTAGGACAAGTCGGAGCGCGTGCTGATGATAGTGAGTAAGTGGCTCTGGTTAGTTAGACGCCTGGTGGGCTTGTTGGCGGCAGTTGGCCTGGTGGTCCTGGTGTGGTCCAGCCTCGTGCTGCTCTACGTCTGCACGGATAACGTCACCGACTACGCCGTGCCCTCCGACGTGATAATCATACTCGGCTGCCCCAGCTACGAGCGCAACGTCCTCAGCACAACCTTCAGCGCCTGCGTGCAGGCCCGCGCCCACCACGCCGCGCGGCTGTACCACAAGGGGCTAGCCAGGCACATCATCCCGACGGGCGGATTCACCGGGCCCCCACCCAGCGAAGCCGGTGCCATGGCCCAGGTGCTCATGTCCGACGGCGTACCACCCGAAGCCATTACGCTGGAAGAGCAGGCCCGCAGCACCGTACAGAACATCCAGTTCAGCCGGGCTATCATGCAGCAAAATGGGTGGAAGACCGCTATCCTCGTCACGGAACCGCACCACATCAAGCGTGCGGCTGTGATTGCGCGCGACGGAGGGCTGGACATCACCATCTCGCCGGTCACCGATAGCCCCGGCTGGAACACACCCAACGCCCGGCACCAGAATTTGCTCGGTGACGCCCGCAACCTGATGCTGTACCAGTTGGGTCGCTTGCGCAGAGGCCCACCTTAATGGATTGGCGCGATTCTACTGCAACAATTCACCTGCTCCCGGCGTATACAAGATACTCACAGTACGGCGAGCGGCATAACGAAAGGAGCATGACATGTCTCAGACGAATCGCGAGAAGAACGAGCATTTGGGCGGGCTGGCGGGGCTAGGCGCGGGCGTGATAGCTGGCGCGCAGGTAGGCACGGTGGCCGTACCCATCCCGGTGGTTGGCACCTTCCTGGGTGCCCTGGCAGGCGGGGTACTCGGCAGCGCAATCGGCCAGCGAGTAGGTGGTGCCGCCCTCAGCGGCGTCAACGCCTTCTTTGACGGCCTCTCCGGTAGCGGCACCAAGAAGGACGAAAGCAGCGAGTAGTGCCGAGTACCGAGTACCGAGTACCGAGTTCCGAGTGGTTCTAAGC
>JALZHI010000061.1 GCA_030913985.1 Chloroflexota bacterium
GATTTCGGATTTGCTCGAATTCAACTAAATCCGAAATCCGAATTCCCAAATCCCAAATCGGAGAAACATATCTTGGAAATATTCGGCTTCTTGTGGAACTCGTTCTGGCACCTGCTGCTCAATATCCTGGTAGCGATCAACTCGGTGGTGCCGAACGCGGGTGTATCTATCATCATCTTTACGCTGCTGATGAGGCTGCTGACGGTGCCGCTCACTATGAAGGCGCTCAAATCGTCGCGCAACATGCAGCAGATTCAGCCGCTCATCAAGGAAGTCCAGAAGAAGTACGGCAAGGACCGCCAGAAGCAGCAAGAAGAGCTGATGAAGATATACGCCGAGTATGGTATTAACCCGGCGGCAAGCTGCTTCCCGATGCTCATACAGCTCCCAATCTTCATCGGCCTCTACAGCGCGCTGACCTTCGTGCTGCCGACCTTCACGGGCAGCGAAGCCGACATAACGAAAGCCTCAGCCGCCCACCTGGAGCAACTGCGGCTCATCCTCTGGAACCCCGCATGGGTGGACACCGCCGCCAACTTTGGGCAGGCCTTCCTGTGGGTGCCCAACCTGGCGCGCGAAGACCCACTACACATCTGGCCTGTGCTCTCCGGCGTCTTCCAGTTCATCCAGAGCCGTATGGCTATGCCGATCCGCGACCCCAACCAGCCGCTCGACCCGCAGACCCGCATGATGCACAACATGATGCAGTTCATGCCGATCTACATCATCTTCATCTCGTGGGGCTTCCCGGCGGGCACGGTCATCTACTGGGCCTTCTCCAGCATCTTCGGCGCGGTGCAGCAGTATTTCATCACCGGCTTCGGCTCCCTGCCCGACCTGCCCGGCCTCGGCTGGCTGCCTCGCAAGCCTATCGAGCCGCCCAAGCCCATCCGCCCCCGCAGCGAAACCGAGGGTGGCGCTCCGGCAATCCCCGCCAGGAAGGGCATGATGGCTAAGATGATGCAGAAGGCCCTGGAGGCGCAGGAAGCCCAAAAAGCGGCACAGGCAGCGCAAGGCGCGCAGGGAGCGCAGGCTACCGCTGGCCTCGAAAGCAGCCCCAGGGGCGAGCCTACCCGGCCCACCGGCAACGGCTCGGCCAGGAGCGCCAGCACCGGTGCCAATGGAGGCGAGCCGACCAGGAGGACCACCTCGGTCTTGCGCGGCGGGAACGCCGGTCGGGATGCGATAGGGAACGGCTCCGGAGGGGGAGAGCGGCCCAGGGGCCGCCGTAGCGTCTACGGCAGCGCCCAATCAGAGAACGGCGAAGCCACGAAGCGCACGGCCAAATACGCTTCTGACGTGGACCTCGAGGAGGACACTGCGGGAGCCGGCACGTCCGGCACTTCCGGCACTTCCGGCAACGGAGCATCAGGTCCGGCCCAACTCCCACGCAAGAGAAAGAACAAGAGGTAAGCGAGTGCCGAGTACTGAGTTCCGAGTTCCGAGTAACTAATCCTCACTCGGCACTCGGTACTCGGCACTCGGTACTTATCGAGAGGGAGGAGAAGAGTTTGCGACAGGTTGATATACAGGCGCGTAGCGTTGACGAAGCAGTCAGACTGGCCCTTGAGCAACTGGGACGCACGCGAGACCAGGTAAAGGTAGAGGTGCTCGCGACCGATCCCGGAGGAGACGAGGTTCTTGTAAGGGTAACCGCTCCCGACCTGCCGGGGGCTTCGTCCCAGGAAGAAGTGTCACCCAGGGGGCGCAGGACCCTGGACGACAGGCCCGTGGACCGTCCCGAACCCGGCAACCGGGCTGATCGCCCCGACCGCCCTGACAGGGACCGGGCACCACGTTCCGACCGCGAACCGGGTGGGGGCTACGGGGGCAGGGAGCGCCTGACCGGGGGCCGTGGCCCTGGCCCTGGCGACAGGGGCGGCAGACCCGACCGTGGCGGCATGGGTGGTGGTATGGGCCGTGGGTATGGCCGTCCTGAAGGCGGCCGCTACCGACCCGAACCTCAGTACGACCCCGACGTGCCCGGCGAAATCGAGATTGATAGCTCCTTGCAGATGGAGGCGCTGTCCGAAGGTGATGCGGAGGCGGCGAAGGCCAACGTCGCGCCCCTGGCAGCGGAGGTGTTGCAGACCATCCTGCTGGGCATGAAGATCCGGGGCCGCCTCGTGCGCCGCATGCCCGACGAGGAGGGTGACGCCGCTTTCGCTGAGGACCAGGACTCGGTGGTGCTGAACGTGGTGGACCTCAACGAGCGGGACCAAAACACGCTGGTGGGGCGGCGCGGCGAGACGCTGGACGCGATACAGTTCCTGGTGAACCTCGTCCTGAGCCGCCAGACCGACAACTGGGCGCGCATCACGGTGGACGTGGAAGGCTACAGGCTGCGCCGCAAGCACTCGCTCATCAACCTGGCCCGGCGCACCGCCGAGCAGGTACAGACGCGAGGCCAGGCCATCCCGCTGGAAGCGATGTCTCCCGCTGAACGCCGCATCATCCACATGACGCTGGCCGACCACCCAAGCGTGACGACCGAGTCCTCTGGCGCGGAGCCGGACCGCCGGGTGGTGGTGCTGCCGAAGTAGGGCAGGTGGAACTTGTGAGAGGGGCAGCAACACGCTGCCCCTTTTTGCTCTCTAGTGTTAGAGGCTTCATGCTGCAACGCGAGGCAGGATTGTGACCGACGACCATCTACGCACGCGCCCCGATTACCTGGTGATAGGCCACGTCGCCAAAGACGTGCTGCCGGGCGATATGGGCGTCACTGCCGGGGGTACCGTCACCTACTCCGCGCTGGCCGCCCAGAAGCTGGGGGTGCAGGCGGCGGTGGTCACGGCGTGCGCGCCGGAAGACGAGGGACTGCTAGCGCCCCTGAGAGAGGCGGGTGTGTGGGTGCGGACGGTGCCCTCCCCCACCACTACCACCTTCAGCAACACCTACGACGAAGTAGGCCGCCGCGTGCAGGTAATCGGCGCGCAGGCCCGGCAACTCAGCGTCGAAGATGTGCCGGGGGAGTGGCGGCGCGCCCCAATCGTGCACCTCGGACCGATAGCGCAGGAACTTCCCACGGACCTGGCGGGCGAACTCTCACCAGGACGGCTGTTGGGGGTCACGCCCCAGGGCTGGATGCGTTCGTGGGACGAGCAGGGCCGCGTCACCCACTCGGCTGTACCCGTGCCGCCCGCGCTGATACGTTTGCCGGAAAGCGCGGTGCTCGTGCTCAGCATAGAGGACCTAGGTTTCAGCCCCAGGCTGCTTTCGTTCTATGCCAACCTGGCGCAAATCACAATTGTCACTCAGGGTGTCGAACCGGCGTACGTCTACGACCGTGGCACGCTGACCGAAGCGCCAGTCGCACCCGCACGGGTAGTGGACCTCACCGGGGCAGGGGACGTATTCGCGGCGGCCTTCTTCATCCGCTACGCTGAGACCGGCAACCCCACAGAAGCCGCCCGCTTCGCCCACGCCGCCGCCGCCTGCGCCATAGAAGGCCAGGGCACCTCGGCCATCGCGGACCGGGCGACGGTGGAACGGAGGATGAGCGGTGCTGAAACGTGAAACGTGAAACGTGAAACGTGAAACGTGAAACGTGAAACGTGATGCGGCTTGCTATACTGGGTACGTGGATACGAGCCTGTTACTGTTGCAGCGACCAAAGCTGGCCCTTGTCATTCTGAGCGAAGCGAAGAATCTCGTCCAACAGCACCCAAATACCACCTTTCTTACAGCTACACAGTCCCAGGAGAAAAGGGTAGCATCCCGGTAGAGGACGAGATTCTTCACTGCGTTCAGAATGACAAAGTGGGAGATGGTCCCGCAATAGAACCAACTTCATATTCACGAACCAAATAACACTAACCGCATCACATTTCACGTTTCACGTTTCAGCACCAGCCATGTACCAGGACACCATCGCAGCCATAGCCACGCCGCAGGGAGAGGGCGGTATCGGCACCATACGTCTGAGTGGCCCGGCGTCGGCGGAGATACTGTCGCGCATATTCGCCCCTGCGTCCGGCAGAAGCGTGCGGGCAGCTGACCTGGAGTCGCACCGGCTGGTCTTCGGGCACATCAGCGACCCGGCGAGTGGCGCGAAGGTGGACGAGGTGCTGGCGGTGCTCATGCGAGGGCCGCACTCCTACACCCGCGAGGACGTAGTGGAGATAGACTGCCACGGCGGCACCGTGCCCTTGCAAAGCGTCCTGTCGCTGTGCCTGCGGGAGGGGGCGCGCATGGCCGAGCCGGGCGAGTTCACCTTGCGGGCTTTCCTCAACGGGCGGCTGGACCTGGCGCAGGCCGAGGCGGTGCTGGATGTCGTGCAGGCGCGCACCGGCGAGGGGTTGCGGCTGGCGGTAGAGCAGCTTGGAGGTGGCGTCTCTGCGCGGGTGAAAGGCATACGTGCCAAATTGCTGCACGCGCTGGCCCACCTGGAGGCCAACATTGACTTCCCCGAAGAAGACGTGCCGCCCGCCGATGTCACGCCCGAACTGACCGAGGCGCTGGCCGACCTCGACTCCCTTATCGCCAGCGCGAGCACCGGCATAGTCATGCGGCAGGGGGTGAGGACGGCCATCGTGGGGAGGCCGAACGTGGGCAAGTCGAGCCTGCTCAACGCCCTGCTGCGCACCGAGCGAGCTATCGTCACGCCCATCCCAGGCACCACCCGCGACACTCTGGAGGAGGTCGCCAACGTGCGCGGCGTGCCGCTCGTGCTCACCGACACCGCCGGGCTGCGCCACGAAGCCGACACAGACGACCCCATAGAGCGCATCGGCATGGACCGCACCCGCCGCGCGCTCTCTACCGCCGACCTGGCGCTGCTCGTGTTCGATGGCTCTCAAGCGCTGGCCGAGGCCGACCGCGCCGTAGTTATCCAGGCGGCAGAGATGACCCCGAGCATGCGCCTGGCGGTGATAAACAAGAGCGACCTACCCCCGGTGATGGACCACCAAGAATTGAGCGGGATGCTTGAGGGGGTAGAGGTAGTCAACGCGTCTGCGTCCACACCGGGCGGCACCGAGGCGCTCGAAAAGAAGCTGGCCGACCTGGTATTGAGCGGCAAGGCCACACGCGCGGGAGACGAAGCAATGGTCACCAGCGTGCGGCATAAGGATGCGCTGGAGCGGGCCAGGAGTCACGTCTCGGAGGCGCTCGACTCAGCCCGGAGTGCCTCGCCCGCCGCGTTCGTGGCCGTGGACCTCCACAGCGCGCTCAACGCCCTGGGGGAGATTACCGGAGAAACGGTGGGTGAGGACCTGCTGGACGAGATATTCCGCAACTTCTGCATTGGGAAGTAGCGCCTTCAACTTCCAAACCTACTTGTGTATGTGCGCACGAAAGTGCGATACACGTTGGAACTTGATGGCATCAGCCCAGAAGTTTTTTGAAGAACCCAGTCAATCCTTCTCCCTGCTGGTCGCCTCCTAGCTCAGCCAGCACTTCCTTCGCGGCTTCCCTTATCTCCGAGTCATCCGTCATCTCAAAGACTCTTTTCAGGTCGTCTCTTGCCCACTTCTTATAATCAAGCTTGGCATAAATGACACCCCGGGCGAGAAACGATCTTGCGTCGTCCGGCGCGTTCTTGATGGCCTCGGTCAAGTCTACAGTAGCCTTCCCGGCGTCGCCCAGAGCTGCGTATGCCAGGCCTCTTGCGCGCAGCGCCCAGGGCCAGCCGGGATCGAGTTCCAACGACCGGTTGAAATCCTCGATTGCCCGCTCGTAGTCTTCCATCTCGTAATAGCATAGCCCACGATTGTAGATGGGAGCTTCTACATCAGGATGGGCGTTGATGGTTCTAGTGTATAGCTCAATGGCTTTATCGTATTGCTCCATCCCATGATAAGCCGTTCCCAGCCGGTAAAAGTACATTTCGGCATTCCCAGGATCGAGGTGGATCGCAGTCTCTGCATCCTCAATCGCCCCCTGGTAATCGTCCTGAGAGTTGCGCACCCCGCTGCGTCCATAGTAAGCGGGGGCGTAACTCTGATCCAGTTGGAGCGCTCTATCGAAGTCTTGTGCGGCGCTAGACGTGTCGCCCATCTCCTGTAGGATGAGGCCACGTTGCACATAGGCAGGCAAGAAATCGGGGGCGGAGTCAAGTACACGAGTGTACAACTGCACAGCTTCCGGCCAACGGCGGGCCGAATATGCTTCCTCTGCCTGCTGTAGTAGTTGTTCGATTTGGTCGTCCATCTGATGAGCATCCATCGTTGCCCTCCTTTAGGGCATTGTATCCGACTTTATTGTTGCTTGTGGCGCAGCTCTCTTGTCAATGATGGCCTGGTTGTATTCGACTTTATAACTTTTCACCTTGTCTATAGAGGGGAGGTTTGTACTTGTGGAACAAAATACCACTCCCTGGCGTCATCCCTGTGCTTCGACCGCACCCGGCTAATCCCGCACGTGGGTTCACGAAATAAGGAGGAAAGGAATGAACGTTAAAGGAAAGTATCTTCTACCGCTGGCCGCGATACTGCTCCCAACTGTGCTGTCCGCATGTGGGGGGTCACAACAGGCCAACTCAGCGCTCCCCACGAGCCGAACAACGGGCACCATGGCCCAGGCCACATCCACTACAGGCTCGGCAGGGGCCGCCAACCTGTATGGTGCAGTCCCTCAGGCTCAGGCCCGCGCTCAGCAGGTCGTACCTGCCGCCGGCCAGGAAGGCACCGACTCCACGGTAGCACCGCCGATGGAAGCTCTGCCAGCCAACCCCTTCATCGCCACTTCGGAAGACCGCCTTTCTACTTTCGCTATGGATGTGGATACCGGCTCATACACCGCCGCTCGCAACTACATCAACACGGGTATGCTTCCTCCCGCTCACACTGTGAGGGTAGAAGAGTTCGTGAACTATTTTGACTACAGCTATCCCCCTCCACAGGTAGACGTGTTTGGTATTTACGTGGACTCCGCGCCATCGCCGTTCGGCCAGGGCACCAACCAGATTGTGCGGGTCGGCATCCAGGGCCAGCATATAGAAGCAAGCAACCGCAAGGACGCCGTGCTCACCTTCGTCATTGACGTGAGTGGCTCCATGCAGGAGCCTAACCGCTTACCCCTGGTGAAGCAGGCTTTGGGTCTCCTGGTAGATGAACTCAACCAGGCCGACCGGATAGGCATAGTGGTCTACGGGTCGGAAGCGCGGGTGCTGCTGGAGCACACTACAGTGGCGAACAAAGAAACGATTCTCAGTGCAATCGACTCGCTGGGGGATGAAGGCTCCACCAACGCGGAGGCGGGCCTGCGACTCGGGTATGACCTGGCGAGCAAGCATTTTGTGCCCGGCGCAATCAACCGCGTCATCCTTTGCTCCGATGGGGTTGCCAACGTGGGCGAGACCGGTCCCGAGGGCATCCGCAAGAAGATACGCGATTACACAGCGCAGGGCGTTGACCTCACAACCATAGGTTTCGGCATGGGCGACTACAACGACCAACTTATGGAGCAGCTTGCCGACGACGGCAACGGCAACTATGCCTACGTGGACAGCCTGGGGGAGGCGAAGCGCATCTTTGTCGAGAACCTCACCGGAACCCTCCAGGTGATAGCCAAGGACGCCAAGATCCAGGTGGACTTCAATCCGGCTGTGGTAGCGAGCTACCGGCTCATAGGCTACGAGAACCGCGCGGTGGCCGACCAGGACTTCCGCAACGACACTGTGGACGCGGGCGAAGTGGGCGCGGGACACTCGGTGACGGCGCTCTACGAAGTGGAACTGGCACCGGCAAGTGTCGAGGGCGTGGCCCTCACCGTGCAGGTACGTTATGCCGACGCTAAGGACGGACAGGTACGCGAGATCAGCAAGCCGTTCGAGCGCCGGGAATTTGGAAGCAGCCTGGATGACGCGGACCCACATTTGCAGCTTGCGGTCGCGGTGGCAGGGTTCGCGGAGCAGCTTCGTAGCGCGCCGGGCCAATCCGCGCAGTCTGACATTAGAGGCCAGGTGCTCTCGCTTGCGCAACGGGCCGCAGGGGCATTGTCCCAGGATGCCGACGTGCAGGAGCTGGCCCAATTGGTAGCCAGGGCTTCCAATCTAAAGTAGCTGTAAGTGGGCGAGCACAGAGGAGGCTTAACCGGCCTCCTTTTTTGCGTGCGCCACAAGTGCCATCCGAAAAACTGAAACCCTCCCCGTACTTGAAGATGAACGAATCGTTGAGCAAGCCACTCCCGCCGAACTTATGAGCGCAGGCAGGGAGTAACGGAAGCTTTACAGGTGCCAGTCGCTAGTAGCCTTCAGGGCCGCGATGAACCCAACGGTTCGTTTGCACACCTCAGTCGAACAGGCACATGAAAGCCAAGTGGAGAGTGCAAACAAGTTGAAAACGCAAGCATACAATCCTGCCAGTTCCAGCGAGCCACGCCAATCTCGCCTGTTGAGCGTTCCCCACGCCCTGATGTTGGGGCTGGTGATACTGGTGGTCATCATGGCTGCGGCAGCCATGAACGCTAACTCTACGAGCAGCAGCGCGAGCGGTACACGTATAACAGACCAGGCGGTGCAGGTTGAAACCGCTACCACGTTGCCCTTACGACAGCCGGTGCTCACCGCCATGTCGGACATGCAGACGCACATGGTGGCAATCGCCGCAGGCAGCGTCACACAAGAGGCCAGCGTAGTCACCTATTCGGGCAACCTGACGGGTGTTGCCTCGCTCGCATGGTCTCCTGACAACCGGACGCTCGCGCTCGGCTCTACGGACGACGTTGCCCGCCTGCTTGATACTCATACAGGCAAGGTCTCGATGTTGAGGGGGCATACCAGGGACGTGTACGCGCTGACTTGGTCGCCGGACGGCGCTCGCCTGGCTACGGGCGGCTTCGACAACCGGGTGCGCGTGTGGAGCGCGGATGGGCAACTGCTGTCCACACACAGCGACCACGCAGGCATCATAGCCGGGCTTACGTGGCTGCGAGATGGGCGCGACCTGGCCTCGGTCTCCACGAACATGCAGATTATCGAGTGGGACGCCGAGACGGGTTCGCAGGTGTTCGCGGCCAAGGGCGAGGGCGAGTCCCTCTACAACGTCACATGGTCGCCCGACGGTAACACCCTGGCGGCGGGCCTCGGTGACAAGAGCGTCAGGCTGTGGAGTCGCGACGGCAAATTGCTCTCCACCATGCACGGGCACACGGACGAAATCTACTGCGCGGCCTGGTCGCCCGATGGCAAGGTGCTGGCTACGGGTGCCAACGACGACACGGTGCGCCTCTGGAGCGCCAAAGGCAAGGCGCTTGCCACCCTCAGCGGGCACACGGACTACGTCAACGGGGTAGCCTGGTCGCCCGACGGCAAGAAGCTGGCGTCCGGGGCCTTCGACAACACCGTGCGGGTGTGGAACGCTGACGGCACCCAACTCAGCACCCTTAAAACCAGCAGGGGAGTGCTCGCGGTTGAGTGGTCGCCCGACGGCAAGAGCCTGGCGGCGGTGCTGGAGGGTGGCATGGTGTGGATTTGGAGGCTGGCCTAGAGGAAGCGGCGTGCTCTCAGCCTGCGGCGCGGAAGTGATGCGGCCTGTTTCCGCTACTGAAGCCCGCGCACTAACCCCGCGTACTTGTCTACTAGCTGCCGGGCGTGGTTGTCGTTGTCGGCCTCCGCGATTACGTGGAAGATGGGACGGTCCGAGTCGGGCAGGATGAGCGCCCACTCGCCGTGCCCCAGGTCGATTTTCACGCCGTCTACCTGCCTGCTGGCGCTGTCCCGGTACTGCTCGTTCAGGATGCGCATCACGCGGCCCTTGTCCTCCCAGCGGCAGGGCACCCGCGCCGACTGCATGGCATAGGCCGGTAGGTTGCGCAATGCCTCCGTGAAGCGCCGCTTCTGCAAGGTCGTAAGCTCTATCACCTTGGCTATCGTGAACAGGCCGTCGGCGGCGGGCTGGAAGCCGGGGAAGATGAACGAGCCTTGCCAGTCGCCTGCCACCACCACGCCCTGCCTCAGCGCCGCCGTCATGAGGGCGTAGGCGTTGAAGCGAGTGCGCACGATCTCCGCGCCGTGCCGGGCCGCTATGTCCTCCATGATGGAGGGCGCGTTCACCGGCACCACCGCGATGCCGCCCTTGCCGTGCTCCGCCGCGTGCTGTGCCAATGCCAATTCGACCACCACCGCCAGCGCTCGCATGCGGTCCACTTCTTTGCCGGTCTCGTCCACGAAGTAGATGCGCTCGCCTCCCGTGTCGAGCCTCACCCCGAAACCGGCCTTCAGGGTCGCCGTGATAGCCCCCAGCCGCTCCACACCCTGCTCGAATTGCTCCGCTGTGCGGTAGAGAGACTCTTCCTGCACCACCGCGTTGATAGCTACCACGTCCGCGTTCAGCCTGCCGAGCAGGTTGGGCAGCACCAGGCTTGAAGACGAGTTGGCGTAATCCACCGCGATGCGGTTGTAGCCGTCGCCGCTGTTGGCAATCGCCTCCACGTTGAGGTTGCGCATGTAGTCGCTTGCGTAGCGGTTCTCCACGTCCTGCGCGTAGTTGATGCGGCCCACGTCGTCCAGGTACACCCGGCGGAAGTCCTCGCGGAAGAACAGCCCCTCTATCTTGCGCTCGGTCGCCTTGTCCAGGTCGAGGCCGCGCTTGTCGAAGAACTTGATGTCCACCACGCGAGCGTCGAAGGGCGACAGCCTGACGTGCACGCCGCCCGCCGCGCCCACGGCCCGCGTGTAGTGCCGCGCCACCGGGATGGGCACGTTACGTATGTCGAGCACGTTCACGCCCGCCGAGGGCAGCCCCGCGATGAGCGCCCGCTTTATCATGCGCGGGGTGTAGTGGCTGTCGCGGTTCACGGTGACGGTGGAGCCTCTCGGCAGCACGCCGCCATACGCCGCACCCAGCTTGGCCGCGAACTCCGGCGTGAGGTCCACGTTCACCAGGCCGGTGACGCCCCAGCGCCCGAAGAGCGAGCGGCGGCCCTGCGCGCCCCAGATGATGGAGGAGGTCACGGTGGCCCCGCTCTCTATCTCCTTGGAGGGCCAGATCTTCACATTGGGCTGTATCACCGCGCCGTTGCCGATGATGGTGCCGTCGCCAATCACCGCACCCTCGAAGATCATCGCCTGCGCCTTGACGTTCACCTGCGTCTGGAGGATGGCCCCGCGTATCTCGGCACGCTGCCCTATATAGCAGTTGCGCCAGATGATAGAGCGGTCTATGGTGGCGCGGTTGTCCACTATCGTGAAGTCGCGTATCACCGCCGGGCCTTTTATCACCGCGCCCGAGTTGATCTTGACGCCGGTGCCCAGGTAGACCGGGCCTGTTATGCGCGCGTCGCGGGCGATCTCCACCTCTTTCTCCACCCAGATGCCGGAGCCGGGGGCCGTTTCTACGCCCATGCGCGGGACGTCTAACTGCCCCTCTAGGTAGTCGGCGGAGGCCCGCATGTAGTCGGGTATCGCGCCTATGTCGCCCCAGTAACCGTCGGCCACGTAGCCGAAGATAGGCTCGCCCTTCTCCAGCATTAGCGGAAACAACTGGCTGCTGAAGTCGAACGCCTGCCCCGCCTCGTAATGCTGGAAAATCTGCGGCTCCAGGATATATATGCCGGTGTTCACCGTATCGGAGAAGACTTCGCCCCAGCTAGGCTTCTCCTGGAATTGCTGCACCCTCCCGTCCTCGTCAATGATGACCACCCCGTACTCGAGGGGGTTGGGCAGGCGCTTTAGGATGATGGAAGCGGCGGCCTTCTTCTGCTTGTGGAAGGCAATCGCGGCCCCCAGGTCGAAATCGGTGAGGGCGTCGCCGGAGATGACCATGAAGGTCTCGTTGAGGTGCCGCTCGCCCAGGCGCACCGAGCCTGCGGTGCCGAGAGGGCTTTCTTCGACCGTGTAGCTCACCTTCATACCCATGCTCGAACCGTCGCCCAGGTACTCCTGTATCGTGGACGCGAGGTATTGCAGGGTAATCACTACTTCGGTGATGCCGTGCCGCTTGAGCAGTTCCATGATGTGCACGATGGCCGGGCGGTCCACAACGGGCACCATCGGCTTGGGCCGCCGGATCGTGAGAGGCCGCAGGCGAGACCCTTCGCCGCCTGCCATGATAACTGCTTTCATGAGAACGCCCTCCGAGAGCTCTGGATTTTAGATTTCAGATTTTGGATTTTGGATTAGCTCAGATCAATCCAAAATCCAAAATCTGAAATCTAAAATCGTAAGGGGGCGCAAGAGTAGGAGAAATGGGGAGGCGCTTAGCGCGCCGTTGCGCCTGTTAAGATTATACAGGAGGGGTGCTGGTTTTTGCAGGTAGCTGCTGGTTGGTGAGTGCGCTCTGTTCTATAATGCACGTACCAGACAGGACTTCTTCTGACAGCACGTTAGGGTATTCGATGGCTGTGCGATATACGGTAGTTTTGTAGGGGTAAGCCATGCTAAATGAAGACCTGATAACCCGCGACCCTGAGATAATGAGTGGCACGCCCGTTTTCAAGGGGACTCGTGTACCAATCAAGTCGTTGTTCGACTACCTGAGGGGTGGGGATACCCTGGATGAATTCCTGGAGTCCTTTCCTTCCGTTGAGCGCGAACAGGCAGAAGCCTTGATAGAATCAGCCGGAGAATTCGGGACGATGTCAAAGTAGCTCCCTTAGTAATAGTGCAGAATCACAGCCACCAAAGCCCCACTTTGTCATTCTGAGCGTAGCGAAGAATCTCGTCCTAGGGCACCCAAATAGCGCCTTTCTTACGGCCAGGGGCTACCATGAGAACGAAGAAACATCCTGGTAGAGGACGAGATTCTTCACTGCGTTCAGAATGACAAAGTGGGGCTTTGGTTCCAAATATCGAGCTTTGACACAGCCCTCCTGTTGTACTGAACTGGGCAGGATTAATGAGTTAGCTCTTACCCCGCATGAGCGACAGCGGGCTGTTCTCGGATTACCTCCCGCCGTGCCTGCCTGTTCACTCGCCTGTTCCGTCGCACTTCCAGCAGCCAGGAGCAGAGCAGATAGACCAGGGGTGGGGCCATTACGAAGGCACCGCTCAGGTCGCGGAATATGTAGAAATGGAAGAGGAGCACCTGCTCTTCGATGTAGTGGAGCAGCGACGACGCGCAGAATATGACCGTCGTGATCCGCAGCCGCCTGGATGAGGAAAGGGCGGCGGGCACCACGAGCCAGGTCGCGTACCAGGGCCAGAACCACGCCTGCACGATGATGGCCGCGAACACCACCCAGCCCCATGCGGTCAACGCCCGCTCGAACGTGCGCGCCTTCCAAGTGACGGCGATAGCTATGAGCGCCGCCACCACCATCATCCAGACCTTCAGGTTCGCTTCTATGTAGGCTCGCGCCTCCGCCCTGAAGTCCGGACCTATCTCCGGCACGCCGAAGGAGGGGGCCACGTTAGCGGCAAAGCTGGGGCCGTGCTGCACCGCCAGCTCGCCCAGGGAATGCAAGTACCACCTGTTGGCGGGGCCCGACACCATGACTCGCAGCGTCTGCATGCCTTCCCAGAACGGTATGTAGAGGACCACCCAGGCAATCGCTACAATCGCCATCGCCTGTACGCCCCGCCATACTCCTTGTGCGTAGCGCCTGACGCTGGCCTGCGCGCCGGCCGCCCGGTAGCCCTCCCACAGCAGCAGCCACAGGTAGCCGGGTAGGAACAGTATCGCCACCAACTTCACCATGGTCGCCAGGCCCAGTGCCAGCGCCGCCAGCCTCCATCTGCCCAGCAAGTGCAGCCAGAAGGCCAGCAGCACGAAGGTGAGCATCACCGCGTCGTTGTGCCCGTTGCCCCCGAACTCCACCAGGAGCAGCGGGTTCCATATGTAGAACAGCAACGCCGCGAACCGGAAGCCCAGCCCATTATCTCCAACGGCCTCCGGTGCCTTCTTTCCTCTGAGTCGCTGGCGCAACAGGGCTAGTCTGCTCCGCCTGCTTGTACTGAAGACGCGTGGTCTGTGCGCCGCTTTCGGTGCGTCGTTGCGCTCGGCCTCCCGTCTCCGAACGATCAGCCCCGCTATCTTCCACACCAGCACCGCGTTCAGAAGATGAGCGACATCCGCCAGTATTCTCAAGGAGAGCAGGTGCGTGGCGAACTGCCCGTTCGCAAGCTGCCCCAGCTTGTAGAGCGCCCCCGACACGTAGAGCCACACCGGCCCGTAGACGGCAGGCTCTTCCCGCCAGAAGACCCAGTCCAGCCAGTGGGCCGTATCTTGCGCCGCGAACTCTGAGGGAACGTGCGTGTAGGGGGATGCTCCATGCTCCACCCACACCCGCGAGTACCAGACGTATGAGTAGAGGTCCGTGGTGAGGAGTCCTCGCACGCAGAGCAGTATGAGGAGGATGGCGATAGTGAAGCCGAATATTCGCACGAGGGCCGGGCCGACGTATTCAGGCCGCCAGACGTTCGGCTTCGCCACCTGCCGCAGGATGTAGACGAGCGTGCCTATGATGACCAGCATGACGGCCAGGAACGCCGGGACGAGCACCAGCGCGAACTTGTCCCCCCTGTCCAGGTTCAGCCATTGCGAGGGAAAAAGCCGGGTGATTGGATCAAAGACGGCGTGCAGGCGTATCTGCACAGGGTCGGGCCTGTTCGCGTAGTAAAAGGCCGCCGACTGCATCAAGGCGAAGAACCCGATGTAGCCCATCACTAGGAGGACTCCAGCGATGGTAAGTTGCCGCAATACGCGGGTGTGCTTTGTAGGGTTGTGGGTTGTGGTCTGAGTACTCATTAACGAGGTCAAATCCTCACATGCGCATTGCTTACTGCTTTAAGTATACAGGCAGCTTTGCACATTCCAGGCCATAGATTGCGCCCAACGGGCACCTACGGTGACCACCGCCCGGTTGCTGGGGAAGCCTGCCGGCGTGCTATAATCTTCTGTTCTATCTAGAAGCTATCTCAGAAACAACACTGTCGAACATCCCGACCAAGGTCCCACCATGTCATTTCGAACGTAGTGAGAAATCTCGTCCCTTGCCGTGAAGGTTCCTCTTTCTTGCGGTACCCTGTGGCTGAAGGAAAGGTGGTACTGTGTACTAAGGGACGAGATTTCTCACTGCGTTCGAAATGACAAGGCGGGGCCATGTACTCATATTCCATTCTGTTATCCTACTGTCATTTTTTAGATGAGTTCTACTCACAGTCGAGGCGTTCTATGAAAGAAGTACCCGGCCAGGTTACTCTCACCAGCTTGAGTGTCAGCGAGGCGTTGGAGAACATCCTATCATACTTCTCCGCGCTGCCTGCCATAGAAGTATCCCTTATGGATGCGTTGGGTACAGTGCTGGCCGAAGAGGTGCGCAGCGACATGGACAACCCGCCCTTCGACAACTCCTCGATGGACGGGTACGCCGTGCGCGCCCAAGACACGGTGGGGGCGAGTGACGGCAGCCCGGTGGCCTTGCGCGTGACCGGCCATATGCCCGCCGGGGCCTTCCCTCAGCCGGGTGAGCGGGTAGAGCCTGGCACAGCCTACCGCATCATGACCGGCGCGCCCGTGCCTCCGGGTGCCGACGCCGTCATACGCTTCGAGGACACCAGCGAAGGTCGCGCCCTCGACAACGCCCGCCTTCTCCCACAGGACGCCCGCGCCCAGGTCTCCGTCGTAGGCGAGGACGTGCTGCTCTACAGGAGCGTGAAGCCGGACGACAGCATACGCAGGGCAGGGGAGGATATGCGGGAGGGCGACTTAGTGCTCAGTCCCGGCATCATTATCCGACCGGCTGAGATAGGGGTGCTCGCATCTGTCGGCAAGGCGCGCGTGATGGTGCATCGCAGGCCGAGGGTGGCGGTGCTGGCTACGGGCGACGAGCTGGTGGAGCTGGACCAGACGCCCGGCCCCGGCCAGATTCGCAACACCAACAACTACGCCATCGCCGCCCAGCTACAATCGTGGGGCGCGGTGCCCCTCAACCTCGGAGTGGCCCGCGACAGCCGCGAGCACCTTGAGGCCAAACTGCATGAGGCCCTGGCGATGGAGCCGGACCTGATTATATCCTCGGCTGGCGTGTCGGTGGGCGACCACGACTTCGTGAAAGACGTGCTGCTGTCGATGGGGCAAGCGCAGATGTGGCGGGTGCGCGTCAGGCCGGGCAAGCCGCTCCTGTTCGGCAGGCTGGGCCAGCGCGAGGTGCCCCTGCTGGGCCTGCCCGGCAACCCCGTTTCGAGCATGGTGACGATGGAGCTATTCGGCAGGCCCGCCATAATGAAGATGCTCGGCAAGTCGCGCCTGCACCGCCCCATCGTCACCGCCCGCGCGCTCGAAGCACTAGACTACGGCTCGGGTCGCGAGCATTACGTGCGTGGCGTCGTCTCCCGCGAAGGCGATGAATACGTCTGCCGCCCCACAGGAGGCCAGGGTTCCAACCTCCTCACCTCCATGTCCCGCGCCAACGCGCTGCTCATCATCCCGGAGTCGGTCAGCAAGGTCGAGCCGGGCGACGCAGTGAAGGCCCTCATGCTGGATTGGCCGGAGGATGTCTTCTAGGGCGTATTCGCACACTGTTGGCCGCAGGTGACCAAAGCCCGGACCTTGTCATTCTGAGCGCAGCGAAGAATCAGCCACCCTTTCTTGATAGTTGCTACCACAGCACCCAAAGCCTCTACTTTGTCATTCTGAGCGTAGCGAAGAATCTCGTCCCCAGGCACCCAAGCACCACCTTTCCCACAGCCATAGTGTGCCGCAAGAAAAAGGAGACATCCAGGTATAGGACGAGATTCTTCGCTGCGCTCAGAATGACAAAGGGGGGCTGGTCAGTGTAGTTCAACAGCATCCCTACCCACCTGATTCTTCACTGCGTTCAGTATGACAGAGGGCAGAGTGGTGTCGCTCGGCCCGGCGATGTACGTTATGAGAGCGCCTGGTTGCGACTGGGAGTTACCGCTCGCGCAGGCGCACCGTCAGCTGGTTGCTCTCGGTGCTGAGGCCGTAGATGGTGAAGTCGGAGCCGCCGAAGCCCGAGATGAGAGATTGGTTGATCTCCGATATCAACAGGTCGTTGTTGATCCGGTCCACGGCCGATGCCACTGTACCTTCAAGGTCCATCGGCAGGGCATCGAGCGGCACGTCCATATTGCCCAATTGCGGGTCGCCCACCATCCTTATTACCAGCTTGCCGTTCTCCACCGCCAACTGGTTGCCCACAATGGCGGTCGTGTCGAAGGCGAAGAAGCCGAGGTCTACGTTGAAGCCGGGCTGGATGCTCATGCGGTGGCCGGGCTGTAAGTCGAGTCTCAGCTCCGTGAGGGTGAGCGTGTCCATGCCCGTGCTGAAACTCGCCACGCGCTCGGCGGCGGCCCTGTTCAGGTAGCTTTCGCTGATGGATATAGTCACGTCCGGCTGGCCGGGGCTTTCGCTCACCGGCAGAGGTGCCTGCCTGACCACCACCGTCGAGACGACTATAGTAAGCAGTACGCCCGCCATGACGCCCAGCAGCACGCCGGTAGTAAACCAGCGCACCCGCACGCCGCGCACCTGCCTGCGGTTCGCCTGGCGCGCGCGCCTGTCCTGTTCGGTGGTGACCCCTGCGTAAGGGTTAGCTCCTGGACGGTGTTGCTGCATAGTGTTCTGAAACGTGAAACGTGAAACGTAATGCGGTGAGGGTTACTGGTCCTTGTAAGCCGCGATGTTGCTTATTGTACCATCACGTTTCACGTTTCACGTTTCTGCACCCACGCGGCTCATCCACTGGTCCGGGTTGCGTAGCTCCTCCAGCGTGGGCAGCTTGTCGGGGCCTTCCCACACCCGGTTGGCGAATTCGACGCCTCGCTTCGCCACCACCGCGTTGATGAACGTCTCGCCCATGCGGTATTGTTCCATCTTGAGGGCCAGGCCGGTGATGCGGATGAAGAGCTTCTCGGCGGTGCCCCGGCGGGCGGCCCGCTGCTCTACCCGCTCCTTGATCGTCTGGTACGACGGCAGCAATCGCTCTCCCACCGAATTCATTATGAAGTTGCTGTAGCCCTCGACTATGGACATGAGCGCCTGCAACCTGTTGAACAAGTTACGTTGCTCTGGACTCATCACCGACTCGATCCAAGTGTCGCCGCTGCTCATGTTGCTGCGCGTGCGCTCGATCAGGGCCGACAGGCTGCCCAGACCGCTGCCGTACTTCACCAGGTCGTCGCTGACGTAGTCGAAGTACTCTTCCAGCAGCGAGTTGAAGTACTCACGCACCCAGGGGTAAGCCTCGAACTCGTAGGCGTGGGTCGTCTCGTGCAGGGCTATCCAGAGGCGGAAGTCGTGCGGGTCCAGACCTAGCTCGGCCACCACGCCGTTGATATTCGGCTCGACAAAATATAGCTGCCCCGTGGTGACAACTTCCTTACCCAGCAGCGACAGGTCGTACTGGCCGAGCACCCGCTTCGCCAGGTAGCCCATCAGGATGCCTAGCTGGCTGCTGAGCACCGTCTGGCTCATCTCGCCCATAATAAGGGTGCCGACGTTCTGCTGGGGCTGCACCCTGTGGTAAATCACCTCGATGTGGTCGAAAAGCTGCCCGAAGTTGGAGATATTCGCGTCTATCCACTCAGAGCGGGTGAAGGCCTTTATCTTATCGAGAGGCACCGGCAGGTCGCGGCCCATCGTCTCAGTAATCACCGGGTAGCACTGGGCCACCATCTCGCGGTAGTAGTCTTCCCAACCCCCATGCCAGCCGGGCGCGGCCTCCTCTTCGCGGACGATTTGATGCGCGATAGCACGCACCCTCTCCCAGTCGAGCAGCCTGGGCGCGCCTTCTCGCTCGTACTGCTTTTGTAGCTTGTTGACCCAGGCCGCTCCCAGGGCACCGGCGGCCAGGAGGCCAAGCCCGAGGAGGCGGGGGTCGTAATTGCGTCGTGTGGTCGCCATAAAGAGTCACATCCCTTCCAAGCCCTGTTCGAGGCGCACATGCTCGTGCGGACTGCCTCGCAGGTAAAGTTACTATACTCCCGTGCCCCTTAAGCGTCAAGACACGTGCCAGGCGGCGGTAGCGTTCCCCGCTCGTATGGTTCTATATACGCACACCTGCCACAAAAGTTGAGCCGAGTACATCCCGCCGTATCGTCATGGTGGCTTCGCTCTCACTACATGCAGTCCCAATTGTCAGGGCCAAGCCCCTTTTTGTCATTCTGAGCGCAGCGAAGAATCAGGTAGCTAGTTAGGCCGTTGAACTTCTGGGACCAAGTCCCGCCCTTGTCATTCTGAGCGCAGCGAAGAATCTCGTCCTCTACCTGGATGTGTCACCTTTCCTATGGGACACAGTTGGGCCGTAGAAAGGGGTTGCTTGGCAGGTGAGGGACGAGATTCTTCGCTGCGCTCAGAATGACAAGGGCGGGACTTGGTCCTCCAATTGATGCAGAGGCATGGTCGGCTCGATGGGGGTGGCACGCAGTATGCCTGCAAACAATGGCCGGTTGGTTTTGGTATACTTTCGCATATAGCAATGGCCCCACCGGAAATAGGGGCCGCGAACATTGAAGACGGGCTACTGGCGCGGAAGGGAGCATAATATCATGGATACCCTCACCAGGGTTGACTCGGACCGGTTCTCCGAGGGCCTCACGGTCGAAGAATACGTGCCGGGGATGCGCAAGAACAGGGCATTGTTCGAGCAGAACTACGACAACGTGGCGCTCAGGGACGAAGACGTGCGCTTCCTGGCTGAGGGCACGAAGGTATCGAAGGTGCTCGTGCTGGCCGAGGACTGGTGCGGAGACGCGATCCGTTACGTGCCGGTGGTGGCCCGCCTGGCGGACGAGATACCTTCCTGGGAGCTGCGCATCTTCTACCGCGACGAGAACCCTGACCTCGCGGAGAACTGGAAGAAGCACGGCCTGTTCCGAGCCATCCCTGTGATCGTCTTCTTCGATGAGCAGTTCAACGAGTTGGCCCACTTCATCGAGAAGCCGTCGCCTGTCTACCATGCCGAGGACGATGCGCGCGACCGGTTCGCCGCCGAAAACCCCGACCTGCCCGACGCCCGCCTGCCCGTAGACCGCATGAGTCCCACCACGCTCGACCGCTACACCACCTTCATCCGCAGCCTCCGCGCCGACAGCCAACGCCGCTGGCAGCAGCACTTCATTGATGAGATAAAGGTGAAGCTGGCGTCGTAACACGTAACACGTAACACGTAACACGTAACACGTAACACGTAACACGTAACACGTAACACGTAACATGTAAAGCGGCTTACGGGAATGTATACCCCGTAAGCCGCTTTATACCGTCTGGCACCATTACCTGTTACGTGTTACGTGTTACGTGTTACGACGCCAACGCCCTGTCCAAATCCTCGATAATGTCCTCCACGTCCTCCACACCTACGGACAGCCTCAACAGACTGGGGTTGATGCCCGCGCTTTCAAGTTCCTCTTCGGTCTGGTGCGTGTGGATCATCGAGGCGGGGTGGGTGATGAGGGACTCGACGCCGCCGAGGCTCACCGCGAGCAGGCACACCCTGGTCCTGCCTATGGCGCGGTATGCCGCCTCGTGGCCGCCCTTCACCGTGAAGGAGAGCATACCGCCGTAGCCGCCGGTCATTTGCCGCCGGGCAAGCTCGTGCTGCGGGTGCGACTCCAGGCCGGGGTAGTAGACGCGCTCAACGGCGGGGTGGCCCTCCAGGAAGCGAGCTACTTGCAGGGCGTTGCTGTTGTGCACCGCCATGCGCATGCCATACGTCATCAGCCCGCGCCGTAGCAGCCACGCCTCGAACGGGTGCAGCACCGGGCCGAATACGCGCAAATATTCCCACGCCCGGTCTATCAGCTTTTGCGGCCCCATTATCACGCCCGCCGTCACGTCCGCGTGCCCGTTGAGGTACTTGGTGGCGCTATGGATCACCAGGTCGTAACCCAGCTTGACCGGCTGCTGGTTGTAGCTCGACGCAAAGGTGTTGTCCACGATGGAGATAGCCCCGCCGGAGCGCGCTATCTCAGCCGTCGCCCGTAGGTCGGTCATCTCCATCGTGGGGTTGGTGGGCGTTTCGGTGTAGACCACCTTCGTGTTGGGGCGCATGGCCCTGGCGAACGCCTCTGTGTCGTGCCCATCTACCTGCGTGACTTCCACCCCGAACCCCGGCAGCACGTGCATCATGAGGGACATGGTGGCCGTGTAGAGGGTCTTCTGCGTCACCACATGGTCGCCTTCCTTCACGTTGGACATGACCGCCAACGACGCGGCGGCAGCCCCGGCGGCAACCGCTAGCGCGGCTTCACTCCCCTCAAGGTCGGCCAGCATCCTCTCCACCTGCTTGTTGTTGGGCGAGCCGTACCGCGTGTAGAACTGGGCCGGGGCGACCTGCGCGGCAATATCGGCTCCTTCCTCCGGCGTGCGCAGCCTGTACGTGCTCGTCTGGTAGATGGGCGGCGAGACGGCAGCGGTCTCGTTCTCAGGTGTCGCCCCGTGTATCAGACGGGTTTGCAGGCCGGGTTGGCGGCGGTCGTCGCTCATGTGAATTACCTCCAATAAAGAACGGTAGACGCGTTGGTTCGTCTACCGTTCTTTATTCTATAATCTGTAGCTCAGCCGTGCATCGGGCTAGCGAACTATCTATAGGACCTATGCAACATGCCGCTACCTGGGCCTGTGTATACGGCTGATTCTTCAGTCTCCGATGCCTGGTTTGTAATATCCCCTGAAGTTTAGCCTGTCATTTGCTCGGGTCGCTGGTTGGCGCGCAAAGCCTCGTTTTCTGCCTGGAGTCGCTTGATCTGGGCGCGCAGCCGCCTGATCTCAGAACTGAGCGCCGGGACGTCGGTCCTGACTATGAAGCCGACTCTTTCCAGCACGACGCGCAGGTTCTTAAGCTCCGGCGGGGCTTCCCTGCGTATGTATGGAGAGTTCGTTATCTGGTCGCAACGTATCGCTATTTCCCTCAGGTCGCTTTCTTCCCGCATGATATAGCCTCCCTTGCTTATCTACTCATATATGCCCACGAAACGGGAGAGGTGAGGCGAGCTAGCTCGCCTCACCTCTCGCTATCTACCCGAACGACCTATAGTGTCGCTCTTAGTAGCGGTTGCGCCCGCCGCCGGAGCGCTCTTCGCGAGGTCGGGCCTCGTTGACCACGATTTCGCGGTCGTTGAGCGACTGTCCGTTGAAGCGACTGATCGCCTCCTGGCTGCCCTGCTCGGTAGCCATCGTCACGAAGGCAAAGCCCTTGGACTGGCCGGTCGAGCGGTCGCTGATGACCGCTACTTCGCTGATTTCGCCTGCCTGCGAGAACAGGTCCCGCAGATCTTGCTCGGTCGAGTTATACGACAGGTTGCCGATATACAACTTCGTTGCCATTGTGTTGTTTCTCCTCAGTTCGTTGAATAACAATCTAACACTCTGGATAGAGCACAGCAGACATGTCGTCGCAGGAAAGGTGCAAGAGCATCAGTCAACGAAAGAGAAAACAATGAGGCAATCACAAGTTCAAACGCGGGCAAGTGTCACACACTATCACATCATTATACCACAAACTGCCGCTTCGTGCAGAAACGGCCATAGGGTGCCAGTGTTAGACCCACCAATGGACCTCCACTTTGTTGCATTTTAGCCATCTATTCATACGTTTTGGCACCATTCTTGCGATTCCTGGCTACATTGTATATAAGTGTTGCTAAGTGGTGACAATAGTGGTATACTGTTAACAGGTCCTCGTTACCTCACCACCAACTTCCTCATTACCCCTGTCGTGATGTCTGCGGTTCACAGGGGTCACGCACCAGCAGACACCCGGCCCTTTGGGCCACCAACACCCGCAATCGCTGCTTCATTGTAACGGCTGCGCTCGTCACCGCCGTCATATGCGCCTGTGCTCGCACACGTGATACGGCCGCTACAGTAAGGAGATTATCATATGCCCGGTTTGAACCCGAACAACCCCAACGACCTGCGAGTCGCCGGGGGCAAGTTGAAGGATGGCTGGACCTACGATATCGAGAGCATCCCGAAGACCGATAGGTTTCGTGCGACCGTCTTACACCCTTACGGCGATGCGCCCTCCGGTGGTGCGCCCTGGCCCATTGAAGACCAAACCCTGGATGGCGACACCACCCACCCGACGTACTCAACCATTGAGGAGGCCATAGCCGCCGCCGAGAGGTACGTCGAGACGTTGAGCGCGATCAAGGGCTACCCCGATCCCGACAAGATGAGTCCCAGGGGCTTTCGTCCCGCGCTGTGGTAGGCCCAGCGTACTGGAAAACAGTGTGGCGATGTATCACATATCACGTATGGGTTGGGACTGCTTACCGGCTGCATGCGAGAGGAGCATAAATGCCGAAAATGAGCGGGGGCGTAAAGACCGGACGCTACTACATACGTCTCCCTGAGGAGACTATAGCGGAGATTGACGGGTACATCAAAGAGTCGGGCATGTACCAGGCTTACTTCCTGAGCAACGCTCTGATTGTGGGAGCCAGAGTTATGGCCCGCCAGTTGAACCCGGAACGATTCTACACCCACGAAATGATCGAGGCCCTGGCGACCAAGATGGACCAGCAGAAGAAAAACGCGCAACTGCGCGCCGGGGATTCGCCTGACGGCTCGCACGATGGTGCTACGGGTGTGGAACCCTCATCTCGCTAAGCCTAGCTATACGCGCCGCGTAGGACAACAGGCGCAGGAGGAACAGCATGAAATTCTCAGAGTTGAAAGGCCGTGCGGTAGTCAGTCTCGAAGACGCCAGCAAGATTGGGGAAGTACAAGACCTCATGATCGAGCCGGGCACTCGCCGCATCATCAGCCTCAAGGTAAAGACGGGCATGTTTTCATCAGCCAGGCTGGTGCCCGCAACGGATGTCAAGAATGTGGGCGCGGACGCGGTTACGATCTCCGCACACGCCGTATCAGCAGCCGGCCAGGAGGGTAACGGCAATGGTAGCAACGGGAGCACCGAAGGCACGCAAGCCCTGGTCAAGCTCACCGGCATCCTGGGTAACAAGGTAGTAACGGACGCAGGGACCTTCGTGGGCGAGCTTCACGACATCCTGCTTGAATGGGTTGACCTCACGATCACGGGTTACGAAGTGCGCGAGAGTGGCATGTTCGCAAAGACCCAGGAGTTCGCGGCTACCCCCGACGTGAGCTATGGCGATAAAATGATCACGATACCCGCCGTGCTCCTGAACCAGCCTAAATAACTTGAGCACTCTAGTCTCACACGCCCCCGAGCCTACAGGCGAGTTATCACCCCAGGCACCCAGAGAAAGTCGCCTCGGATTGAATCGCTGGCTACAGCTTTTCCTCACGATCATCGCGGGCGCTATTGTAGCCGTGATAGCCTGGACCGTCATCGAGCGGTTCCTGCACATCATAATACTGATGCTCGCCAGCTTCCTGCTTGCATACTTGCTGGGGCCAATGGTGGACCGTTTGGAGCGCGCACGCTTGCCTCGCATACTGGCAACTCTGCTCGTGTACCTGGTGATTATCGGTACGCTGGTGGTGGGCGCTGTGCTCTTACTCGGGCCGCTGACCGCGCAGCTACAGGACCTGACCGAGACCTTACCGACGCTCGTTGACACAAATACAGGAACGACATCGGGGATCGACCGCTTTTTCAACGAGAACGGCATACCCCTGGACGTAGCCGGTCTGCGCACCCGCCTGCTGGAATACGTGAGCGGCGCGGGCACGACCATACTCGGGGGCACCCTCAGCATTGTCGGCGGGCTCGTCACCTTTGTCACCGATATCTTCCTGATACTTGCCATCACCTTCTACTTACTGCTTGACGGCAGAGGCATGCACAACCGCGCGCTGCGTCTGCTGCCCGCCGCTGCCCGCGAGCGTTGGTTCTTCGTAGAGGCCACCCTGAACAGGGTGATCGGCGGCTACATACGTGGGCAGATACTGGTGGCGCTCACGGTCGGAGTGGCGGCGGGGGTCGGTTCCGCAGTGCTGGGCGTGCAATATCCACTGGTGATCGGCCTGCTCGCCTTCTTATTCGAGTTTATTCCCCTTGTCGGGCCGGTGCTTGGCATGGTACCGGCCGTGGTGATAGCGTTCTTCCAGTCGCCGGGCCTGGCCCTGTGGGTCACCATCTACTTCATCGTGCTGCAACAGATAGAAGCCAACATCATCGTGCCGAGGGTAAGCGGGCACGCGGTCGGCTTGCACCCGCTGGCGGTGCTCCTGGCTCTGCTGGCGGGTGTAGAGCTAGGCGGGCTGGGAGGGGCGTTGCTGGCGGTGCCGGTGGCGGGTGTGCTCTACGTCATCGGGCTTGCCCTGTACTCAGACGCCACCAAGCAGACGGAGCTACTTGTAACCAAGCCCCGCCGCACCCCTTATAGCTCGTTGCGTCACGTAATCGAGGACCGGCGAGGTACAAGACGGTCAGGGGCGGCAGCGCAGGTGCCTGTAGCGGCTGCGCTTGGTGTTCCGCCGACTGTGGCCGTGACCGCCGAAGTTGGAGCCGTAAGTGTAGTTACTACGCCGGAGCTGGCACCCGCCGCATCCGCCGTCGCTGTTGAGGCTAACGAGCGCCTAGCCACAATCGCGCAGGACCAGACGCAGCTTATAGCCCAGTTTGAGGCAGTAGAAGCCGAAGAAGCGGAACAAGCCGCGGAACTGGCGCGAGAGGCAGAGACAGCAGAAGCCGAGCCTTCTAACGATCCGGCACAATCTGGCCGGGACTGAACAACCTTATTGACCGGAACCACGTAATATGGAGGACACTAACATGTCAGTAGAAGACGAGACAGTACGAGAGTACAGGCAAAAGATGAGACGGTCGTTTGACGCGCTCAACGAGGAAGCATCAAAGGGGAGGCAAAACAGGCGTCCCTACGACTCGCTCAACGTGGGCGACGAAAACAAGCGTGAGATGAGGAATTTCTTCAGCGCGCTCAATGCGGGCAAACTGGATGATATGCTGAGGGCGGTCTCTCCCAACGTCATAGACCACAGTACCCCTGCCGGAGCACGCGCGGGTATCGAGGGTGTCCGAGACTGGTTCGCCATGCTGCACAACGGCTTTCCCGACCTTCACGCCGACGTTGCGGACATGGCAATCGATGGCGACAAGGTGGTGGCTCATGTAAGGTTTACCGGCACGCACACAGGTGACTTCGGGGATGTTGCCGCCACCAACAAGCAATTGACCCTCAATTCCACTGAAACGATGCGCTTCGAGGGCGGCAAGCACGTAGAACGGTGGAGCGATCTTGACATGCCTGCCATAATACAACAGGTCGGCGCGGGAACTAGCGCGTAACCGGCTGCTGATTGCCGGGGATACTAACACTAAGCTCGCCGCTACAAAAGCCGAGCAATTCACGATGAAGATGGGGGAGAACGATGCTTGAACAGGCGGTACGGAGTGCGCCATCAGTAAGGATAGCACCACCTGTTGTAATGGAAGCGCCCGTGGTGGGCAAGAACGACTACGCGGCTCTAAAGGCGCGAGTCAAAGAGTCGGGCCTGCTTGAGCCTCAGACTAAGTACTACGCGGTGAAGATTGCCTATACGCTGGCGATGTTCGCGGTCGGGGTAGCTCTGTTGTTCGTGTTGAGCGGGTGGTGGCGGCTGCTGGTTGTGCCGTACCTGGCCTTCGTGTGCGCCCAACTCGGTTTCCTGGCGCACGACCTCGGACACAAGCAGGTGTTTCCTTCCAGCCGCCTGAACAACTGGGCGGGCATGTTGCTGGCTAATCTGCTGGTGGGCATGAGCCTCGGCTGGTGGAACAACAAGCACAACGCCCACCACGCCAACCCCAACCACGAGGATATGGACCCCGACATAGACATCCCGTTCATGGCCTTCTCGGAGGAGCAGGCGCAGAGCAAGAAGGGGTTGGCCCGCGTCTTTGCCGCCTACCAGGCTTTCCTCTTCTTCCCCGCGCTCACGCTGACCACCTACAGCATGCAAATCTCCTCGGCCATCTACACGATCCGGGAGCGGTACAGGTTGCAGTCGCCCGACGCGGCGATGTTGTACGCGCACTTCGTGCTGTACTACGTTGGGCTGCCGTTCGTGCTGGGGTTCTGGCAGGGGCTGCTGGTGATCGTCGTGCACAGGGCTTTGCTGGGCGTGTTCATCGGAGCGGTGTTCGCACCTAACCACAAGGGCATGCTGGTAGTGGGCAAAGACGACGACAAGCTGGACTTCCTGCGCAAGCAGGTGCTCACGGCCCGGAGCGTGCGCTCCACGCCCTTTATCGACTTCCTGTACGGGGGGCTGAACCACCAGGCCGCGCACCATCTCTTCCCCAGCATGCCTCGCAACAAGCTACGCAACGCCGCTGACATCACCAGGAGCTTCTGTGAGGAGCAAAACATCTCTTACCACGTGACGGGCGTGCGCCAGTCGTTCCGCGAGATACTCCAGAGCCTGCACGCGGCCTCCGCCCCGCTGAGGAGACGCGCCAGGTAACGCCAGGTAATATGTAGGTGGTGGCTGTAGATGTTAGCATCAACTTCTATGCTGCTCCCTTCCAGCCAGCAGGTGGATGTGTACAATAGCCGGGCCAGCCCATTGACTCGGCTCCCAGCATCCCCTATACTCAGGTCACTTCGGGATTACAGGTTTGGACCTCTCGAAACGCAAGTGGAGAAGGGTCCGGTGCTCCGGCAGATAAATCGTTTCGGGCCTATGCTCGGGGCGAGATTGGAAACACAGTTCGCTGTGCGGCACATGCAGTTGTAACGACTTGTAGTAACGGGTAAGAGAACGACCCAGATGATCCTCACGGACTGTTTGGGTCTTTTCTTTTGCCCCTAAATTCCGGCGCAGAAACGATAGCAGCACTAGAGACGGAACCGCCAAGACGCCAAGGACGCCAAGTATAGCGCCAAGATTAGGATTGTGACTCAAGCAAAAGGGGCCGGGGCACATGTGGTGTGCCCCGGCCCCTTTTAATATCTAAACCTTCTAC
>JALZHI010000062.1 GCA_030913985.1 Chloroflexota bacterium
CGAAGGATCAGCCGCCCGTGTTTGACCCTTCGTATTCAAGCACTAATATTTCCCGTACCACCAGCATCCTCTAGGTTAAGGACTCTGGCCTACCCACCTGATCCTTCGCTACGCTCAGGATGACATGGGGGGAGCATGGTCCCGCCGGAGACAATGTGTCCCACTTACGTACCCTATAGAGCAAGCCGCATCACGTTTCACGTTTCACGTTTCAGAACTAGTCCCTACATACACTTACGAAGCAACGGCTCTTTGCCTTTGATGGCGGTGAGGGGGCCGACTTGCATCCCCCTGTCGCCCGCCAGCGTGATTGTGATGGTGAGAGCGTTGCCGGCCAGTGTGCCGTTGATGACGGCGGGCTGGGCTGGCGGCATCATCTCGGGGTCCAGTTGGACGCCGAGCTCGCGGGTGAAGGTGCCCTTCGCCTTGAACTGGCCGTTTACCACCGAAATCGGACCTTCGAAGCTGGCGTGGGCGCAGTCGAACTCTATTCGCATCCCGGTTGCGCTCACACTGATTGCCAGGTGCTCGCCACCGTATAAACCTTCGGGCAGCGGGGTGCCGGCAGTGGCCGCGTACTTCACTTTGTACCTCATCGTGCCCAGTTGCGACAGCAGCACGTTATATGGAGCCGGCTTTTCGGGGTGTAGCTCGAACACGGCGCGCTCGAAGTACTGCATCGTGTACTCTTTGCCGTCAAGCTCCGACTTCTCGCGTATCAGGTTGGTAATGGGGAAGCCCTGTTGCGCCAGGCCGCCGTTGTTCTTCCAGTACTCCAGGAAGGCACCCTTTATCGTCTTGCCGGTCTCCGGGAAGGTCATGCCCGCCTGGGCTTTGGCATCGTCGGGCAACTCCCGCGCGCCGTTGGGGTACTTCTCCTTGTAGCGCATGCTGCCCAGCAGCGAGAGCAGCATGTCGTAGGGCGGCTTCTGCTCCGGGTGGGCCTCGAACACGGCGCGCTCGAAGTACTGGACCGTGTAGATCTTGCCGTCTACGTCCGACTTCTCCTGCATCTGCTCGCTGACAGGGTAGCCCTGCTGCTGAAGGCCACCGTGCGACTTCCAATAATCGAGGAACTTGCCGCAGACCGACTTGCCGGTTTCCGGGAACTTCTGGCAGTTAGTCTGCCCCTGTGCGAGAGCTTGCCCCGACGGCACCAGTCCCATGACGAGGGCCAAAGCGACCGCACCCACGAGCAGGGCCGCGATCCGGTTGCGCGATTTTACAGGCATGTGCACCTCCTATCTGTGTCTATTATAACGGCAGGAGGGCGAGAAAGTTCCCTACCTTAATCAAGCGCGCCAAGCACGAGGGCGGCTTCCAGGCCGAGAAAGTCACCAATACGCGCGGCTTCGGCTTCCAGTTGCACGCGCTGTGAATGCGTAAGCTGCACAAAAGCCTCAACTTTCAACTCGACCCTCTTGCTTCGTACGTGTCGCTCCCACATCCCGGCCACCACGCCATCAACCAGCAACACCGGCAGTCCCACGGCCCCCTCCAGGCGGCCTCGCCCGTGAGTGGATATGCGCTTTCGAGCAGCTTCAGGGACCAGGCGGTCGCGCGGAACGCCGCCCAGCACGTAACAGTCATATTGTGGCAGCAAGCGCACCGGTCCGGCCTCAGATGTTGGTGTGGTGTCCGCATCCCCCGCCAGGACGTAGGCGGTGCGGCCCTCTACCTCGACTTCTTCCAGCTCTCCGGCTAGGGAATCCATAACCCGGCGGGCCTGCTCCGGTTTCAGCCAGAACCAGCGGGCGAAGTTCTGGTGCACGGCGGGACCGTACGCTCGAAGGTAGCGGCGTAAGACCTCAGCGAGCGCGGCGTCCGGCTCTAATTCTTCCCAGGTACCCGTCCATTGGTCGGCGCGAACGAAGGTTACCTTGCTGCCCCGGCTGGGGCCGAAGCAGAGCCGCCCCGTGTATGCTGCCGGTGCCAGCAACTCCCCCCAGGTAGAAGCGAGTCTCTCCATTGCCCAGGGACCGGCGCGGTCCGCCACCTCTGTAGCTAACTCTTCGCGGGTCAGACACCGCCCATCGAGGGCCTCACCTATGCCAGACACCAGGGCTTCGGCCTGCCCCGGCTCCAAGCCTGACGCTTCATACCATTGGGTACCCTTCAGCGACTCGCGGGCGCGCATGGCCGCCATCCAGAGGGGCAACTCACTGGCGGGGAGCAGGTGTAACGTCTCGCGCGGGCCGTAGGTCTTGATGAGACGCCGCCGCTCCCATATCTCCTCCCGCACGTCCTGCTGGGTAACGCCGTTTACCCTGGCCCCGATAGTAAGTTCGGCGGCTGTGATAATCTGGGCCTGCGCCCCGCAAACGGCGCTGACGACATCCACCATGCGAGAGGCCGGTGCCCGCTCAAGCAGGTGTTGCCGCCCCAATCGCCGCTCGCATACCTCGTGCCAGGTCAGTGACCTCATGCGAACCCACCCTCCCGCCGCCTTTTCTCTAGCCCATGCGCGCCCGCTCGATTATCTCCTGCACGCTCCTGGGGTCGCGCACGTACATGAAGCCGAGCACGTAGCCGGGGGTGTAGGGCCACATCGTCTTGTAGCCGGGCGCGAGTCCGTAGCCATGCCCGAACGGCCCCTTGAACATGACGTTGCCTATGTCTTCGCCGTGCATGACCACCTGCGTATGGGGCAAGCTGCCCAGGCTGTAGCTGGTGAGTTTGGGAGTGAAGATGCCGTGCCGGATCAGCACGCGGCTGTGGGTGACCAGGTATTCGGTGTTGTCCCACTCGCGGTGGGTGAGGACGAAGTGGCCTCCCAGCATGTAGAGGGCCGCGAGGCCGAACGGGACGCCCCACAACGCCAGCCAACCGGGCGCGTCGGTAGTGAGCACCACCCAGAAAAAGGCAATTACGGCCGCGAGCAATACCCCGCCGAACACACTCAGCGGCCACGTGCGCCAGACGAACGCCTCCCGCGCCGGCTTCCCCCGCCACAGCACCCGCTCGCCCGCCCACAATTGGCTCGCAAGGTCTGAGTCAGGTGCGGGTCTGGTGGTAGCAGTCATGGTGGGACGATAGACGATGGACGATGGACGATGATAAGACTCCTATCGTCCATCGTCCGACTTTTCCTACGTGGGTGGCCTGTCGGGGGCTGGGAGGTTGGCGAAGAAGTCGTTGTAGAAGCGGGGTTGGTAGTTGTCGAGTAGGGCCTGCACGCGGGCCTGGTCGGGGGAGACCACTACCAGACCGGCGTGGTGGCGGCGGTTGACGCGCCAGACCACTTCGGGGTCGTTGTAGGCGCTGGTGTCGGGCCACTCCTGGCGGGCGAGCGAGACGATCATGCCGCCGTAGTCCTTCCAGTGGGCCGGGACCGCATAGGGCTTGTCGCCGCCCGCTATCTCCACTTTGGCCCACTCGGCCCACAAATCGATGCCGGTGGTGGCCTGCACCAGGTCGGTGATGTGCGCGCCCCCGACTCGGGCCGCCGTTTCGAGGAAGTAGTATTGCCCGTCCTCCTTGCCCCGGATGAACTCGGTATGGGTCGCGCCGCGCACGTAGCCGAGCAGGTTAAGCACCCGGTCGTGCAACTCGCGTACCTCGGTCGATTCGGGGCCTTGCCGCGGCAGGGTGCGGGTGACGAACAGGCCGCCTTCGTGCATCACGTTCAGCGGGGGCGCGCCGTACTTATGCACCTCCGCAAACAGCACCTCGCGCTCGTAGGTGAGGGCGTCCACGTGGTACACGTCGCCGGGGATGTACTGCTCCATCAGGAAGTACGACTGCCTGTCGCCCAGCTCGTCCAGCGCGCGCCAGAGTTCCTCGCTGCCGTAGATGCGCTTGATACCGATAGAGGCGGCCTCGGCGCGGGGCTTGAGCACCCACGGCGGCGGCACCCGGTCCATGTACTCCCGCAACCTGTCGTAATTGATGATAGGCACGAAAGGCGGCACGAGTATGCCCTTCTCCAGCGCCTGCATGCGCATCGCCAGCTTGTCGCGGAAGTAGCGCGCGGTGGTGTCGCCCATGCCGGGCACGCGGAAATGCTCGCGCAGGTGGGCCGCCATGAACACGTCGTAGTCGTCCAGGGGCACGATGCGGTCGAGGTTGCGGCGGCGAGCGATGTAGCTCGCGGCGCGTATGGCCTCTTCGCGGTTGAACAGGTCGGGGACAGTGTGGAACTCGTCAATGCTGTCGTGGGGCCAGGGGGCCTCCCGCAGCCTGTCCACGGTGAGCAGGACCACGTAGCAGCCCTGGCGCTTGCACTCGCGCAGGAACGGGTGGCCCTTCTCGTAACTTGTGATGCAGAGGAACGTCAGCGGTTGCTCATCAGCCATATCTCGCGGCCCCTTTCATGGAGGCGACATAACACCCGGCCATGCGGCAACTCTGCCCGCATTGTAGGGAGAATAGCACGCGGCGGGGATTAGCGTCAAGATGGACGATGGACGATGGACGATGGGAGACGGAAACGCCAAGACGCAAAGAACGCAAAGAACGCTAAGGACGCGCAAAGAAGATGATGGTGTGGATGGGTGCTGGTTGATGCTATCTACTTAGCCTCAGTCCTCAGTCCTCATTGTTCCATCGCCCACTTTCCGGTCCGCCTTATGCGCACTTTGACCGTTGCTAAGGACACAGGCATATGATATAGTAGGCTCCAAGTCTGTGTTTTAGTCGTGTGTCTGTGGCTTTATTTATGACTTGGCGACAGTTCTCCCTCCACCGCGCTCCTATTACTTCATAATTGCGCTCTTCGCTCCTACCGCGTCGAACTTACTCCCTTTTGGTGGAATAGACTATGAAAGGTAATCCCGTAACGTGAAATGCACGCCGGAGGAGTACGCTTTCCACCAGCGGGTGCTTGGGCGAGACCCGGTCGCTTTCTCCGAGCTGGCCGAATGGCTGTACCCAAGCCTGGTGCGAGATACCGGCAGGCGCGCCCGCAGCCGCTCCGGTAACGCGGTAGATATGACGCTGGTAGAGGAAGCGGTAGGAGAGGCCCTGCTCGATTACAACGACGCGCCCGAACGCTACGATCCCGAACAGGCGGCCTTGCACGCGTACCTGGTCATGGCTGCCTATCGCGATTTCCAGAACGCCCTTAGCAAGGAGCGCAGGCACGCACAACGCCAGGTCACACTCCTGGGTGAGGACTCCGCCGGCATAGACGTGCCCGACGGCAGGAGCGACCTGGATAACCTGCTCAACCGCATCTCAGCGGAGGAGTGGTGGTCGCTGGTGGAAAGCACGTTCAGCGAGCCTGCCGACCGGCAACTGGTGATAATGCTGGCGAACGGGGTGCGCGCCACGGAGAGTTACGCGAAGGTGTTGGGCATAACCGGGTTGCCTACGGAGGAGCAGGCGCGGGAGGTCAAGAGGGCCAAGGACCGCCTGCTCAAGCGCCTGAAAAGGTTAGGGGAGTCGCACGATGGGCGAAGATGAGCAATACCAACCAAGCCTAGCCCGCCTCGCTAGCCTCGCCACGTCACGTCCCAGCCTCATGTCTAGCTTGATGAAGCTTTACAGGGAGCGAGAAGGTATGGACGACGAACAGTTGGCGGCTTTCCTCGAATGCGACCCCGGAGCTTTGCCCCGCCTGGCCCTGTGTCGCCGCCCCCGCCAGGCACCCGACTTCAGGGGGGATATAGAGGCAATCGCGGCCCACACAGGCGCTGACCCATCCCGACTGGCGAGGATGGTGCGCGCCGCTGAGGTCCAGGAGGCCCTCGGAGGGGAGGGTGGGGCCGGTGGTCCTTCCATACTGATGGCGGCCCGCGACCATGACGGCCCGGCTGACGAGGAAGACGACACATCGCATAACGGCGAGGCTACAGAGGATGATAGCCGTTGATTACGCGATAGAGAACGCCGCGCGCGAGTTCTGGGCGCTTGCCGGGACCGCGCCGGAGTACCCGTGCGACCTCGAAGGCAGCCTCACCTGGGCGGTGCCGCTGGACGTGCGGGTGGTGCCCCGCCTGCGGGTGAGCCACGTGAACCGTCACGCCCGCGAAACCGGGTTGCCTTACCATTTCTCCGGGAGAGACCGCCGTCTGTGCGGTTGCCTGCTCGCCTACAGGGACCGGGGTGTCGTCTTCCTGGATTCGGAAATGCCTGAGGACGAGCGCCGCTTTACCCTGGCTCACGAGCTTGCGCACTTCCTGCTTGATTACCGCGCCTCGCGAGTACGTGCCCTGACCGCGCTTGGAGAGGGAGTACGCCCGGTGCTGGATGGCTTGCGCTCGCCGAGCGTAGAGGAGCGAGTACACGCGTTACTGGAAGGCACACCCCTCGGCGTGGTGGGGCACCTGATGGAGCGTCCCACCGCCGGACTACCCTCGTCCGCCGTGTTGAGCATCGAGACGCGAGCCGACCGCCTGGCGCTGGAGCTACTGGCCCCGGCAGCCATGTTGCTGGAGAAGGCGGCCGGGCTGCGCAGGATGCCTTACCGGGAGCGCGTGGACGCCCTGGCCGCTCTGTTGGTACGGGAGCATGGCCTTCCGGCGGGAATAGCAGGCCGGTACGCCAGCGGTCTGCTGCACAGCCACGGCGGGCCGAGCTTCCGCGATTGGCTGTCCGGTCAAGAATAAAACCGCTTGCCACAATAGGGGTACTTCAGCATAATGTACGGGCGGAATGGCTGCGCGCGGGCAGCATGCGGCGCGAGCCTGTTCTAAGACCAAACCTGGAAGGAACATTGTGCCTGGCTCCATCTACGTGATCGGACATAAGAACCCCGACTCCGACTCTATTTGCTCTGCGGTAGCGTATACGGCCCTGTTGCATGCGCAGGGGCAGACGCACGCGGTGGCCGCCCGCCAGGGTGTGTTGCGCCCCGAGTCGGCCTACATACTCGACCGCTTTGGTGTCGCAGCGCCTATCTTGCTCACCGACGTCCGCCCCCGCGTAGCCGACGTGATGACCACGCCCGTTACCACCGTGAATGAAGATACCTCCCTGTTCGAGGTGGGCCAATCATTGCAGCGCCTGGGCATACGCATCATGCCGGTGGTGGACAATACGGGCCACCTCACGGGCGTGATTGGCGTGGAGGACTTCGCACGGTACTTTATCGCGGGTCTCGACTTGGACGAACTGGACAGGGTGCCGCTGGAGCTCGACAACGTGCTAAGCGCGCTCGGCGGCCGGGTGCTGGTGGAGGCCCCAGGCCGCACGCTCCGGGACCGGGTGATGGTGGGCGCGATGCAGATCGACTCCATGCTGAAGCGACTCGCGCCCGACATTATGATGGTGATGGGCGACCGGGAGGACGCTCAGCGGGCGGCTATTGAGTTCGGCGTGGGGGCGCTGGTCATCACGGGCGACCACCCGGTGTCGGAGGAGATACTGGCGATGGCGCGAGAGCGGGAGGTCACCATCATATCGGTGCCGCACCACACATACACCACCGTGCGCCTGATACACATGAGCGTGCCCGTGCGCCACGTAATGAACCGCGACCCTCGCACCTGCGGCCCTGACGACCTGGTGGAGGAAGTGAGCGAGCGGCTGCGGAGTGGGGCCGCCCGGTCGCTGGTGGTGCTGAACCCCGACAACACGGTCATGGGATTCGTCAGTCGCTCCAGCCTGCTGAGGTCGGCGCGCAAGCAAGTGGTGCTGGTGGACCACAACGAGCGCAGCCAATCGGTGGAAGGCATCGAGGAGGCCGACGTGGTGGGGGTGATAGACCACCACAGGGTGGCCGACTTCCAGACCCGCGTGCCCCCCTTCATGCGCCTGGAGCCGGTGGGCGCGACCAGCACCATCGTAGGCAAGTTGTACCTCGAATCGGGGCTGCCCATACCGCGCGCAATGGCGGGCGTGCTGCTGGGTGGCATCCTGGCCGATACGCTGGTTTTCCGCAGCGCCACCAACACACCGGAAGACGAGCGTGTGGCCCGCATACTGGCCGAGCGGGCGGGTGTAGACCTTGAGGAGTTCGGCAACGCCATCCTGAGCACCGCCTCGGACGTGTCCGACCGCACCGCCGAGCAGATTGTCGCCTCCGACTTCAAGGAGTTCCTGGCGAATGGCAGCAAGTTCGGCATCGGCACGATAGAGACCACGAGTGGCGCGGAGGTGCTTTCCCGGCGCGAAGAAATACTGGAAGAGTTGGCTCGCCTGCGCGCCCACGAAGGCTACGACAGCGTTATCTTCGCGGTGATAGACATCGTGCACGAGCGCACCACCTTGCTGGTGCAGGGCCACACCGAGGCGCTCGCCTCCACCTTCGACACCTCCCCCGCCGACCCTCATGCGGTGCACCTGCCCGGCATAGTGTCGCGCAAGAAGCACATCGTGCCGATGTTGGGTACGCTGGCGCGGAGCATTTCGGTCAGGTGAGGAGTAACACGTAACACGTAACACGTGACACGTAACTCGTGACACGTAACACGTAACTCGTAACTCGTAGTGTGATACTCAGCAATTCCGTTTGAAGTAGGCGCGTAGAGTGTATGTGTTGAATAGCGACAATCAAAGCCCCACCATGTCATCCTGAGCGCAGCGAAGGATCAGTAACCCGTTCTTGACTCTAACATGAAACAGTGCTTTGTCTACATCATGACAAACAAGAACCGCACCCTGTATGTAGGTGTGACCAACAACCAGGAACGTCGCGTTTACGAGCACAAGAACAAGCTGTTTGATGGCTTTACAAGCAGGTATGGCCTGACGGAGCTTGTATACTTTGCTGAAACAGACGACATCCGAGAGGCTATTGCATGCGAGAAGCAGATTAAAGGTTGGGTGCGAGCAAGAAAAGTGGCCCTCATCGAAGAGGACAACCCACTTTGGGTTGATCTGAGTGCTGATTGGTTCGTGGATTGGCAACGGTCAAACACGGGTGGCTGATCCTTCGCTGCGCTCAGGATGACAGAAGGGGCTTGGTTCTCGCGCTCCGACAATCATGTGGTCGGACATAAATGTGCTGGTAACTAACAACTCACAACTAACAACTCACAACTAACCACTGACAACTAACAACGAGTCGCGCCCATGACCGACATTCGCCAACAACAGGCGGTGGACCAGGCGCTCCCCGACCCGGACGACTTCCTGGAGCTGGAGGGGGACGAGTTCAGCGCGGCCTTTGGGGAGTCTCTGGACGCCACCCTCGACCTGGCAACGTGGCAGCCCGGCGAGGACATGGCGGCCCTCTACCAGCGGTTGGAGCGGGAGATTGCGGGCGCGGTGGAGCAGGAGGACCGCATCCGCGAGCGCATCCGGTCGGAGCTATTCCCCTATGTGTTCGCGCACCCTGGAGCGCCGCATGGCGCGGGTTGCTATCGCGTGGACCTGCCAACGCTGGAGCGGGTGCATCGCGGACTGCTGTTCACCGGAGCGGTGGAGGCGTGCGACGGCACCAGCCTGGTACACGACTCGCTGGCCCTTACTATCGCGCAGATTGGCGTGTCGCTGGTGTCGTACAGAGGCGACCAGGGGGCCTGGGTGCAACGGCTCTTCCGACGCGACCTGCGCGTCAACGGTCTCGACCCGGTAAGCGAAGCCATGTCGCTGCTGGAGAAGCGTCACAGGCGGGCGGCTGCGGAGGACAACAGCAGTGACCGCCTGAGCGACCTCAGCCGCCGGGGCATCATGGCCTACGCCGAGCGCGCGATACTGCTCCGCAAGTCGTCGGCTATGTGGCGCATGGGGCACGGCAACCCGGTGAGCCTCGAACTGCTGTCGGGCGCGGGGCTGGTGATAGACGGCGAGATGCCCCTGTTGCGCCAGAGCATAGCGGTGTGGCGGGAGTTGCTGGCCGGGCACAAGAAGTGGGTCTACGTGCCGAGCGCCCCATCCAATCGCCTGCTGCTGACGCTGGGGAACGCTCTTTACCCTCTCGAATACGCGCTGGTGGACACCCCCACCCGCAGGCTGCGCGACTTCGTGGAGAACAACCTGCCACAGAGCAAGTACATCTACCCGCGCGACGAAGCAAGGCAGTTCGTGGAGGAGGTCGGCCCGCAACTGGTGATAGGCGTGTACCGGGCCTCCGGTGCCGCCCCACCTTACATGTTCTACGCCCACCGCGACCACGCCCACGAAGCCGCTATGATCGTCATGGCGGACAGCGCCATGCAGGAGCACCGGGGCTTCCCCATGCTGATAGACCTGGCCGATGCGGTCTGCCGCAGCACGTTCGGCCTTGACACCTTTAGCGCGGCGATACGCGAGGCGTATGTTGAGGCGGGCGTGCCGTTCCGGTATTTAGGCGAGCGGGAGATGAGGCCTTAGGAGTTGGCACTCTCTTAAAGTGCGTTTCACAACATGGGGCAGGAGACTAAGGTAAAGTTTCCGTGGGTGCTCCTTTAGTGCAAACTTTACTTTCGGCGGAAGATTGGTCGTGGGCACCCGCCGGTTGAACCCTGGCGAGGAGTTGTGGCGCATGGATGACAGGTCTGTCTACGATTACGCGTTCCTGGGTGAGGTCTCGTACTGGTTCGAGTCGACTGATGAGCTATTCGTCGCCGTCAAGTACGCGCACGCGGGGGGCGACCGAGACTACCTGTTCGCCCGTTCGTTCGAGCAGATACTCGATCTGGCGAACATTTTACCCCCAACGACCGATATAGTGGTCTTCAGGGAGAAGCAACTCCCATACAGGGGCATCGCGGACGAGCAGCTGCTCAGCACCGTGCTGGCGGCCATACCTGACGGCGCGGAGTGGTTGCTGCTGACCCGCAAGCGAGAAGGGGAGCAGGACTACACTCCCAGGAGCGGTTCGACGCATGAGGCACTGAGGGCGGCGTTCGCGGAGTTCAGGGGGAAGCAGGTAGCGGTTGGAGTGGCCCCGGTCTTTTCGGGGGCTGATGGAGAGGACGTGCAGTCGGCGTTGGTGCCGTTCCCGGATGGTAGCGTGCAGCGGGCGGAGGCTTATTGAAATAACAGCTAACGGAAGAGCTAGTTCGATGTAGAAGGTTCGTAAAGGGAAAGCCCTGAAATGCGATCAAAATGCCTCGTATTACGCGTAACCAGCATAAGTCCGTAGTGCATTGCGGTTGCGGCAATGAGAAGGTCAAAATCAGGAATGACATTGCCTGCCGTTCGTAGCTGACCTCGTAGCCTTCCAAAGTGCCTCATTATGCTTCGGTTGATGGAGAGAATTGTAATATTGCGGCAGAAAAGGCGGAATACTTGCCCGGCCTTCTGAGGGTCTCGCGAGTAGAGTACCCCTTCATGGATTTCTCCATAGGTAATCAGACTAATAGCTAATTCCTGGAAATGCAATGAGGTGAGCAAGGTAACAGCCTCACTCCTACCTTGAAGCCAATCAGCAACAACATCGCTATCAACCAGGTACTTCATAGCTGAATCGGTGGACGGGAAGATGTACTTCGACTTTCGTATATGTCCTCGATGAGCTTATCCGTATCTACCAGGTCTTTCCAACCTCCGGCGGTGGATAGAAAGGCCTCATTTGTGGGAGATCGCTTGGATATCGGGAATCTACCGGGCCTCCGGGAGCGTACTGCTTTCAAAATGACAAACTCACCATGTGTCTTCTCTACCAGTAACGTCTCGTGACCGTGAATGACACGCTCGAAGAAGCCCTCGACATCTTCGGTAAACTCATCAAATGGTATGGGACGTTTTTCTAAGGCCATAAGACTGCTCCTTTATTAGATTGTATCACTGTAATGCAAGGAGGTGACCGTTGAACGACGGCAACCCCACGTCTAACCCACAACCCGGCTCGCCCCACCGCTGGGGCCAGCCCGGCGCGCCCGTGCCCGCCGACATCCTGGAGCAGCTTGACCAGGACATCGCCGCGTCCGGGGGTGAGTGGCAGGAGCCTGTGGAGTACCTGGGGGCCGTGGGGCGTACCATGTTCGACCTGCCCACCTCCGAGGACAATACGGTGACGGTGCTCCTGCCGAGGGAGGAGATAGGGCGGGTGCCCTCGCAGTCAATCGTACGGGTGCGTAGCGTGGGCGACGGGCGCATCTACCTGGGCATCGTGGTCAAGGGGCCTTTTGCCGAGCCGGACGGCTTGAGGGGGGATGCGCCTATCGTGATTACCACTGCGGTGAGGGGCGGCATCTTCATGCCCCGCTACCACGGGCGGGTGCAGGTGGAGCTTATAGGCGAGCAGGTGGATGGAGTAGTCGTGCCGCCGCGTTTGAGGCCGCTCCCCAACAGCCCCGTCTTCATCCTGGATACAGACGAGACGCTGGACATCCTGCACCTGGACGGAGACATCACGTTGGGGGTGCCCGTGGGCTACGAGCAGCTTACCGCCTCGGTGCCCTCCGACAAGAAGTCGGTGCTGCCCCGACACCTAGGCATCCTGGGCACCACCGGTGGCGGCAAGTCCACGACGGTGTCGGGCCTGATTGCCAGCTTCCAGGGTGCGGGGCTTGCCACGGTGGTGCTCGACACCGAGGGGGAGTACACGCAGATATACCAGCCCACCCCCGACGCAACCATGCTCACCTCCCTAGCGAAGCGCGGGCTGGAGGCGCGGGGCGTAGAAGGAGTGAGGGTGTATCACCTGCACGGTCGCGCCACCACATGCCCCGACCGCAGGCGCGTTACCTCCTTCTCGCTCCAGTTTTCCCAGCTATCGCCATACCTGGTGATGGAGATACTCGACCTCAACGAGGCGCAGACCCAGCGTTATGGCAAGGCTTACGATATAACCAAGCGCCTCCTTCGCCAGTTAAGCATCTTCCCCTCCAACGCGGAGGAGCGAGAGCAGCTTCTTGAGCTTGACGAGATGGAGACCGGCTACCCGCGTATGACGGCGGCCCACATGTACGACGTGGTGAAGACGTGCGTGGAGGTGGTGTCCGGCGAGGAGGGCGACGGCAAGTTCTTCAGCCCGGAGTTCAAGCAGGCGGGCAGCGAGGTGCTAAAGGCCGTCAAAACCGCCGACCTGCCTAAGCACATCGGAAGCTGGCGGGTGGTGCAGGGGCGGCTCAGCCAGCTACTACGCCTGCACATCTTCGACAACCCCAGGGCCGGACCGCTCGACTACGCCAGCCTCACTCGTCCCGGCACCGTCTCGATCATCGACCTGAGCGACACTGACTCGCCCCAGATAAACAACCTCGTGATAGCCGAGCTGTTGCGGGGATTGCAGGGCGCGCAGAACGACAACTACAGGCGCTCGGAGCAAGGTGGGGAGCAGCGCCGGTTGATGATCATAGTGGAGGAGGCGCACGAGTTCCTGTCGGACGAGCGCATCAAGCAGATGCCGGTGCTTTTCCAGCAGGTGGCCCGCATCGCCCGCCGGGGCCGCAAGCGCTGGCTGGGGCTGTGCTTCGTCACGCAGCTTCCCCAGCACCTGCCCGACGAAGTGCTCGGCCTGATAAACAACTACATCCTGCACAAAATCAGCGACGTCAACGTGATAGCCCGGCTCAAGCGGTCGCTTGGAGTGGTGGACGAGTCGCTCTGGAGGCGGCTGCCCAACCTCGCCCCCGGCCAGGCGCTCGTCTCGATGAGCAGCTTCGCCCGCCCGCTGTTGCTCAACATCGACCCCACGCCATGCAAGCTCCGCATGGTAGACTGATCCAGATGATCCAGAGGCTAAATAATGCAAGACGGTGACAGCCCGGCACAAGAGAACACCCCCGGCCCGTGGAAGCGTCCCGTAATCAACATCCTGGGTGAGAAGGTGGCGCTCGGCCCTTACGACAAGGGGATTGTCGAGACGTACCACAGGTGGGTAAACGACTTCGACACGCTGCGGCTCGGGGGTCTGCCCATCAAGCCGCGCACGCTGGAGCAGCAAATCGCGTCCTTCGAGCGGTGGGGTAGCGAAACGGATGAGGTCTGGTTCCTCATGTACGAAGTATCCACCTGGCGGCCCGTGGGCTGGACGGGCATACAGCACATAGATCTGCACCACCGCTCAGCCGAGTTCGGCATCACCATAGCCGAGCCGGACGCACGCGGCAAAGGCTACGGCACCGAGGCGGCCCGGTTGGTGCTCGACTATGCCTTCACCGCACGTGGCCTGCACTCAGTTTATTTGACCACGGCAGCCTACAACGTCGCCGGGCAGCGCGCCTACAAGAAGGCGGGCTTCCGTGAGGCTGGCCGCCTCCGCGAATCCGACTTCATGGGCGGCAAGTTCTGGGACCTGGTCTATATGGACTGTCTGGCGATCGAGTTCACCAGCCCCGTGCTCGCCCGCACCTTCCTTCCACAAGAACCTGGGGCTTGATTGCGTCAGGGTGTGTACTGTTATCCGTTGAGAGGCTAGGGACGTGCGAGAATCCCACAGGTGCGAAGGCCGACGCCCGTCGATTGAAATCGAGGGCTACACCTTGCAAAGTCTGCCCTACGGCAGACTGTTTCTTCTCAGAGAACCTGCAAAGGCCCTATACGATGGATCAGTCCCGCAGGGACTTTGCCTTGTGTAGCCCTCGATTTCAATCGACGGGCGTCTCTTGCCGCATTCTTAACGTGGTACGGTTCCGTCTCTGCTTCAATCGACGCGCGTCTCTCGCCGTATTCTTAACGTGATGCGGTTCCGTCTCTGCTGGTGAAAGCTGCACAGGTTGGCGCTAGGGACGTGGCAGGCTTGCGTCCGACTGCCTTTGCGTGAGGCGTTCGGCTATTTCTAGCTCGGTGCGGCTCTCTGCGGGCTGGTTCATCTGGGACAGCATCTCCGCCAGCCACCTGTGCAAGGCCGGGTCGTGGGGCTGGAGGCTCTTTGAGATCAGCGCGTCCCGCCACGCCCGCGAGAGGTCGCCGCGCTCAGCAAATCCCCTGGAGGTGCGCAGGTACTCCTCGCCGATAGGGAAGAATGTGCCCGCCCTCCTGTACGACTCTACCGCGTCTCCAAGCTCACCTCCTGCCTGCTGCACAGACCCCCGCAGCGTGTAGATGACCTGTTCCTCTATCCTGGTCGGTATTCCATCACTACTCAGTAGGTCGTGGAACGCTTTTACGCTAGAGCGGGCGTCTGGACCGGACGGCACTTCGCGCAGGACTCGCATGTTATAGAAGTGCGTGACTTCGGCCCAACGCGGATCGGATGTTAGCTCAGGTATTGAACCGAAGCGGTTGCTCACGACCCAGTAGATAGAGCCTTCGACCTTATGGTTGGATAACAGGGGGTCAGTGATGCTGAAGGTAGGCGCGGGTGGCATGCCCTTCCAAAAGTATTCGCTGATCATGAGATCCCACCCGTCCATGATGATGGTGTCCTGGGGGGTGGCACGACCTGCAAGATACTGGGAAACGGCACGCAAGTCGGGCCTGTCCACTACATTGCCGTCGCGAGCGGTGGGCGCGGCGGCATAGTGTAGGCCTGAGTATGACGCGAGGACGAGCACAATTGCGGCCAGGACTAGCGCGGCGACTTTCAAAGGTACCGTAATGCCGGACGCGCGTGGTAGCAGGTTCGGTAAGGACGCCATGGTGACCATTCCATTGGCGACGAGCAGCAGGTAGAAGGGCAGAACGAACAGCACGTAACGCTGGTAAACCACATTGGTAGTGCCAAGTACCACAAGGATGCTATTAGGCAGCACCACAAAGAGCAGACAGAGGGCGATGCCAGCCCTGCGGGAGCGCAAGACAAGCGGGTAAATCCCGGCCAGCATGAACAGGAGCATGGGCGCCTGAACCAGCATCTGAAGCTCAGTGATGCCCGACAGCGAGAACCAGGATACAAGCTCGATGGGTGATGAGACAAAGGCAACCGGTTGGAGTGCGCTAAGATCAGGCGGAATGCGAGGTACGCTCAACATGTCAAGGCCCACAGGTACTGATGCCAGGCCAACCGCCGCCACCGCAAGGATAGCGTAGGACCATGACCTGGGTGCGGTGTCCCTGTTCCGCCAAGCTTTCCATAGCACCCACAGGAGGTACGGCCCCATGGCCGGCAGCACCAGGGTCAGCACGTTGTAGGAGATGAGTATATTAGTGAGGGAAGCGGCTGCGAAGGCGGCCCACCATTTTCCGCTGCCGGTACGTTCGGCGCGTAACATGCAATAGGCCGATAACGCGGTCAACAGCAGGAGGATGGTGTACGGGCGCACATCCTGCGAATAGCTAAGGTGGATGAAAGAAACCGACAGCAGCCCCGCGGCCAGCATCCCCTGGGCACGACCGAACATCTCCTTACCGAGCGCATACACTACCACAGGCGTCAGCGCACCCGCAAGCGCGGAAGGCAGGCGCACCAGGACGGCTGTGACCGTGGGGTCCGCGACGAGCATCGTGAGCCAGACCGTCAGATAGTGAAGCGGAGTCTGCACGCGCATCCAGCCGAAGCGGTCTGTGAAGAAAAAGCCGGGGCCGTACTGCGCCACTTCAATGGAGGCAATCTCATCGAACCAGAGGCTGTGGCAGTCGAGGCAATAGACGCGCAGCCCCAGCGACAGGAGGAAAAGACCCCCCAGCAAAACCGCCGTATACCCTATATAGCCAGGCTTGAGCCTAACGTTGAACGCCTTTAGTAGCAAAGCCATTTAGTGTCAGACCTTTGTATCAAAACGTGCTGCCGTTGACGGTACCAGGCGCAGTGAAGTGTGACCGCACCGGCCTGTACCAAGTATAGCAGCGGACGTACGAGGTTAGGATGGGTAGTTACGGCTAATGCGGACGTTACATAGGTACTGGTATGGGGAAGTTATGTATCCCCGGCTATTTGTTATATAATCCACACATGGATCTTTATAGCATCTTAGCTTGCCCCACCTGCAAGACCAGCGTGCAGCGGCAAGGAGACACCTTAGTCTGTGCCCAGTGCAACTGCGTCTATCCCATAGTGAATGGAGTGCCTATCCTCCTCCCCGGTGGCGAGGTGCCATCTACCGAGTACCAGCACAACCTGCTGGTAAGGCCCACATACGACCCCTGGCTGCACCGCGTCGTACTCCAATCGCTGCCCGCGAGCGCCATTGTGCTGGACCTCGGAGCGGGCAACCTGATGTTGGACCTGCCGAACGTCATCCGCATGGACGTGACGCTCACTCCCTACGTGGATGTGGTGGGCGATGCGCACATGCTACCCTTCCTGCCCGGCACGCTGGACTTCATCTTCTCGCTTGCCGTCATCGAGCACCTGCGGAACCCCTTCGAGGCCGCGCAGGAGACGCACAGGGTGTTGCGTAACGGCGGGTACGTCTACGGCGAGTGCAACTTTGTGTTCGCGTACCACGGCTACCCGCACCATTACTTCAACGCGAGCCAGCAAGGGTTGGAGCAGGTGTTCAATTCGTTCGAGAAGTTCCGCTCCGGCGTGGCCCCCTACCAGATGCCTTCCGAGGCGCTGCGTATGGTGCTAGGAACTTACCTCCACTGGATGCAGCAGGGCGACGAGCCGTGCGCGCTCACCTTCCGCCTCTTCTTGCAGGAGATACTCAACCTGCCCATAGCGAATTACGACAGCTTGTTCACCGAGGAAGGCGCGCTGAACGTCGCGGCGGGGGTCTTCTTCTTCGGCAGAAAGCATGTCGAGGGGCCATCGGAGGTAGTCCCGCCCGTAGTGCAACAGGTTTGGGAAAGGGACGCTGCGCTAAGAGAACGCTTTCCGAGCCTGTTCGATATAGGGTCGGTGCCCAATATCATGCTATGGGCGAAGGAGGAAGGGCGCGAGCAGTTTGCCGAAATAGACGGGTACTTCCGGGAACTGGTGCCCTTCAGTAAGCGAGAGAACGTAGACCCAGCGGGCAGAGAGCACTTTGACGCGCTGCCGGTAGTCGCGCCTGAGTTCGGCTACGTGCCCGACCCTCGCACAGCCGAGTCGCTGCCCCTCGCGGGCACGGGCCTTGTCGAGCGGCTTGAGACGATGGCGGCGCGCAACGAGAGCCTGGTGAGGGACCTCACCGAGCGAGACGTCTACATCAAGCACTTGACATCCTTCATCGATGAGAAAGTGGCCTACATCAGACGCTTAGAATCGGCAGTGAAGGCCAGGGACGCACAGATCAGATCCCTGGAGGCAGAGAACAGGTTCAACCCCGTGGCGCGAGTGCGTCGTGTGCTGAGACGCAGGAGGCGGAAATAAAGGGGTACTGGTAATTACCTTGCTGCATCTTGACGGAGGTTGCTAATACAAGAAGAGGGGCTGCATTGTGCAGCCCCTCTTCTTACGTGTGCTACTTGCTTTGAGCGGCTTTACTTGCCGTTGTTGACGTAGCTCACACAGTCACCCTGGTTCTTGAATGTGCGAGGGGTGTCAAAGCGCTTCCAGCCGTCATTCTTGCACTGCTCTACGCTGGTGGGCGGGCCTGTCGTCGCGTCGCACGCGTCGCCTATGCCATCTTTGTCGAAGTCTTCCTGGCCAGGGTTGGCGGTGAGAGGACAGTTGTCCGCAGTGTCCGCTACACCATCATTGTCGTCGTCGGCGTCGCAAGCGTTGCCCTGACCGTCACCATCGCTGTCCAATTGGTCGGGATTGGAGACACGGGGGCAATTGTCGGCGGTATCATTGGTGCCGTCGCCATCATCGTCAGCGTCACACACGTCACCAAGTCCATCCCCGTCAAGGTCCGCCTGATTGGGGTTGGAATTGAGAGGGCAGTTGTCTGCCCCGTCTAGCACGCCATCGCCGTCATCATCGACGTCGCAGGCATCACCTGCGCCGTCGCCGTCCGTGTCAACCTGACTGGGATTGGGAGTGACTGGGCAGTTGTCAGTACCATCCGCGATGCCGTCGCCATCATCGTCGGTGTCGCAGGCATCACCTGCGCCGTCGCCATCCAGGTCAGCCTGGTCAGCGTTGGCGACCAGGGGGCAATTGTCGGTGGTATCCGCGACGCCGTCGCCATCATCGTCAGCGTCACACACGTCACCAAGACCATCGCCATCCAGGTCAGCCTGATCGAGGTTCGGGACATTGGGGCAGTTGTCCGAGCTGTCGGGAACGCTGTCGCCATCTGAGTCGCAGCCCGGCAGTATAGGTCCAACGTCGCGGCGATTGGCACCATTACCGCTATACGTGTTGGCTCCTATGACAGCGCAGACTACCGGCGAGTTCCCCCGCCCGAAGTAAAGATCGGCGAGATTATTCTGGTTCCCGTCGACGTTTGTGTTGGGCGTATACGGTAGGTGGCCCGCCTGTCGCTGAATGCCCACGTCGTTGTTGTTGAGGGTGTTGTCGTACACGGCCATGTTGGTACCTTCTACCACTATGCCAAAGCCGTCACTGGTAGATGGCTGTGTATAACCGTTGACAGTGTTCCCCTTAATGACCACGCCCGTCGGGATGTCTACGTTGTTATTGCCTGCAACCCAGCCACGGCGGAAGGCAGCGATACCGGCCAAATCCCGCTGGTCTGTAGTTGGCAGGGTTCGCTCCACCAGGTTGTCTCTGACGACGATGCTGCCGTCGCCGGTCTCAGCGCCTGTGCCGTCGGGCAGCTTTATTTCGATGCCGAAGCGGCCATTGTTGCGAATTACGTTGTTGGCAATAAGGTTTGCGCCAGCGCCACCCTTTAAGCCGACAACACCTATTCCGTTATCGGCGTTGTCCTGTATGTCGTTGCCGGTGATGGTAACACCAGAAGCTGTGCCGTCCTGCAACTCGATTCCGCAGCAACTATTGTTCTTGACTACGTTGTTCGTGATCGTGATGTTCTGCTTGAAGCCATTCCAGATCACGATGCCGCGTGTCCTGTTGAACTGTACGTCAGATTCGGTGATCAACACGTTGGACACCGGACCGTTCATGTACAGACCGCCCTCACCGGAAGCTGCGGTATTGGTGTTGTAGATGTGAACCCGTTGTACGGTGAAGTCGTTATTCTTACTGGCAGCCCGGATGCCAGGCTTGCCACTGAAGTTCTGCACTCGCAAATCCGAGATCGTAACACCGGTTACGTCATTAGAAATCTGAATACCCGGCGCTGTGCCCTTATTGACCGGCGCAAGTCCCTCGATAACAGTGTGTAAGGTCGGGATGGTACCGGCACCCGCACCTTGCAAGGTGATGTTATTTTTGCTGATGGTAACATTTTCGTTGTAGGTCCCCGCGCATACGTCAACCGTGTCGCCCGCGAGGCTAGCATTCATGGCAGCCTGGATGGACGTGTAGGCAGCGCCCGGACACTCAACTCGGTTATCGTCTACGGTAATGGTCGTACCCCGCTCGAAGTCGTACGTAGTAGTGTTGCCGTTCGACCCAATCTTCAGCGCATCGACGTTGCCACTCCAGCCCACTGTCCACGTGGCCCCGCTACCTGCCTTGAGCAAGAACGCGCTGTCAACAGTCTTGACGCCCGCGTTAGGGAACTGGCTCAGGATGTACGCCAGTGTGCAGGGAGTAACCTGCGGACATGGATTGGGCCTCGAGTACAGGGTACTCGCGACGCTACTCCATGTCATCCACCACTTGGCAGCGCCGCCCTTCAGTGTGTCCCACCGCTGCCATGTGTTGGCTACCGGGGTGCCGTTTAGGTAAGGCTCATAGACCAACCTACCCTGGAAACCCGTGTTCGCATCGTTTAGATTGTAGTCAGCATTGAACTGTAGCGAAATTGCTGGCGCACCGCTCTGGTCCTGGTAGGTGCTATAGCTTAGCTCGCTCAAGTCGCCCAGTCTAAGCCCACCCAAGCCGAAGGTCAACAGCGCCTGGCCTACAGTGGTGCTGCCCACTATGGTAAGGTTCGCACTGCCGTTGCCCAATGGTGCTGTGGCAGGGCCCGTCTCCATGACACCCGACCCTGGATAGCCGTACCCTGCAACGGTCTCGGATACGAATGCCCACCCTTGCATATTCTGCAGCGTTACCGGGACTGTCGTATCCGCAGCCCGCGCCAGGCTACCGCCCGACAATGCTATCGCCGCCATCAGCGTTACCACTGCCAAACCTCTAAGTTTCTTGCTAACCATCCTGTAGTCCTCCTGCTTGCGTATTGTGTTAGGTATTTGTGCTTCTTGCCGCAACCCGTAGAATTGAGCTACTGTTCGGCCTTTCCCTGTGTCACATAGTCTTCCGGCTCCCCTGGCCTCTAGAGCCTCGGCGCGCCCGTACCAGCCCCTTCATAGCCGCGGACATAGCATCTCGAGGCTTTGCAGGTAGCTTCTCGTACAGCACGCGAATCAACTACCGACTATATAGGTCAGTAGCCTGCGCAACTCTATATGATAGATGGGCTTCGGCTGGTAGGTTTCCGCCGCCTTCCACACGCCGTCCAACGCCACTTCAGCCCAACTGCTCCAGTATATGTTTCGGCCCTGGGACTGTCAATGGTTACCGGTAGTATTATTGGCTAATCCTACCGCCCGTAATACTCCGCCATTTACGATCCTGTCCCGGTCCTATACAATGTGCGGGCTGCTACAAGATTAGTGGCTAGCTCCCTTTCCTGCTATTCTCCGGGGCTTACCTGTGTTCGCCCATACCGTGGGCTTTGCTGCCTACCCCAGCCTGATCGCCACCATCTGGATGTTGGTCATGTCCTCTATAGCGTAGCGAGGGCCTTCACGCCCAAGGCCACTCTGGCGGTTGCCGCCGTAAGGCATGTGGTCGGCGCGGAAGGTGGGCGTGTCGTTGATGATGACCCCACCGAAGTTGAGTCGCTTCACAGCCCTGAACACGCGCTCGATGTCCTTTGTGAAGACGGCTGCCTGCAACCCGTAATCGGTCCGGTCCGCCGATAGCAAGACCTCATCAAAGTCGTCGTATGGAATGATAGAGGCTACGGGGGCGAACGCCTCCTGCGAAACGACCTTCATCTCCGGCTGCACGCCCGCCAGCACGGTGGGCCAGTAGACCGGGCCTTCGCGCCTGCCACCCGACAGCACCTGCGCATGCCCTGACACCGCCTCACCCACCCACTCTTCGATGCGCTGGGCCTCCCGCTCATCAATCATCGGCCCCACGTCCACCCGCTCGTCCAGCGGATCGCCCACCACCATACCCTCCGTGGCCGCGACAAAGTGCTCGGTGAAACGCTCCTGTATCGTCCTGTGCCCGTAGATGCGCTGCACCGAGAGGCAGACCTGCCCCGAGTTGTAATATGCCCCCACCGCACAACGCTTCGCCACCATCTCCAGGTCGGCGTCTGGGGCTACTATCACCGGCGAGCTATTCCCCAGCTCCAGGGTGACCTTCTTTATACCCGCCCGCGCCAGTATCTGCCGTCCCACCGCGGCGCTGCCGGTAAAGCTGACCTTCGCCACGCGGGGGTCCGACACCAGCCGGTCCCCGACCGTGCCGCCCGGCCCCACCACCAGGTTGAGCGCGCCCGGCGGCAGCCCGGCCTCGGCCAGCAAGGCGCACAGCATGACCGCGCTGAGTGGCGTGCTGCTGGCGGGCTTGAGCACTACAGCGTTACCGGCAGCAATCGCCGGGGCTACCTTGTGGGCTACGAGGTTGAGCGGGAAATTGAAGGGGCTGATAGCGGCTACCACGCCCACGGGCCTGCGTACCCAGAAGCCGAAATACCCCTCACCAGCGGGTACCGCGTCCAGGGGTACGGTCTCGCCGTGGATGCGTTTGGCTTCTTCGGCGGAGAGGGCAAACGTGCTGGCCGCTCGGTCCGCCTCGGCGCGGGCGAATTTGAGGGCCTTGCCCGCTTCAGCCGCAATCGTGCGGGCGAACTCTTCTCTACGCTCTCGCAACAGTGAGGCAGCGCGCGCCAGGATTTCGCTACGCCTGTGAGCAGGCATCTCGGCCATGATAGTTGAGGCGCGAGCAGCCGCATCTATGGCCGCATCCACGTCCTCGCTCCGGGCCGTGGACAGTGAGGCCAGCACCTCGCCCGAGTATTTGTTGCGCACCTCGATAGGTGGGCCGCCTTCCACCCACTGCCCATCTATGAGGAGCCGGTGCTCGGTCTGCTGCTCTATCATGGCGTTGCCCCTGGTGTAACTGTTTGCCGCTGCCCGCCGCCCTGTGTTCTTGCCATTGCGATCAAGCGTTCCTAATCATCACGTGCTTGGTGATCAGGTAGTCGCTTACCGCCTCCACCGAGAGGTCTTTGCCGAAGCCGGACTGCTTGAAGCCGCCGTGGGGCACCTCAGAGGCGAGCGGCAGGTGGTCGTTGATCCAGACGGTGCCGAACTCAAGCTCGGCGCTGAGGCGCATGGCCCGGCCCACGTCCCTGGTCCACACCGAAGCGGCCAGGCCGTACAGTACGTCGTTGCCCAGGTGCAGGGCCTCGGCCTCGCCTTCAAAGGCGCTCACGGTGAGCACGGGGCCGAATATCTCGCTCTGTATGATCTCGGCGCTCTGGTCCGCATCGCTGATGACCGTCGGCTCGAAATAGTAGCCCTTGCCGCTGCCGTTGGGCACGCCACCACCGGTGAGCACCCTGGCCCCGGCATCGCGGGCGCGCTCCACGAAGCCCTGCACGCGGTCGCGCTGCGCCCTCGAAATCAGCGGCCCCATGCCTGTATCGTCATCGAACGGGTCTCCCACCTTGATGTCGCGCATAGCCTCCACCAGGGCCTCGGTGGCGCTGCCGAGCTTGCCGCGCTCTACGTACACGCGAGTGGCGGCGGTGCAGTCCTGCCCGGTGTTGCAGGTGGCGGCGAAAGCCGCCTTGGCGGCCATGTCCTCGAAGTCGGCGTCATCGAAGATGATGAAGGGGGCCTTGCCGCCAAGCTCCAGGTGCACCCGCTTGAGGGTCTCGGCGGCGGTGCGCATGATCTGCTTGCCGGTCTCGCTGGAGCCGGTAAGGCTCACCATGCGTACGTCGGGGTGCTCCACGAGCATCTGCCCCACTTCGCCGGTGCCTGTGATGACGTTTACCACGCCGTCGGGGATGCCCGCTTCAGCGGTCAACTCGGCCAGCATGAGGGCCGTCAGGGGCGTGGAGGACGCGGGCTTGAGCACGATGGTGCACCCCGCCGCCAGCGCGGGGCCAAGCTTCCACACGGCCATCATGACGGGGTAGTTCCAGGGAGCTACCTGCCCCACCACGCCCACCGGCTCGCGGCGGAACATCGAAGTGTAGCCCGCCGCGTACTCGCCCGCACGGCTGCCGTGGGTATCGCGAGCCGCCGCCGCGAAGAAGCGGAGATTGTCCACCGTGAACGGGATGTCGCCCCCCAGGCTGAGCATCTTGTACGGCTTGCCCGTGTTGAGCGACTCCACGCGGGCAAACTCCTCCGACCTTGCCTCCATCAGGTCGGCCAGCTTCCAGAGCGCCATGGAGCGTTGTGCGGGGGTCTTGCGCGACCACCGGCCATCGTAGAACGCGGTACGCGCGGCCTGCACGGCCCGGTCCACGTCTTCCCTGGTGGCGGCTGCTACCTCCGCCAGCGCCTCGCCCGTGGCCGGGTTCTCCACTGTGAGCGTACCCCCGCCCTGCGCCGCCACCCACCGGCCGTCGATCCAGAGCCGGTTTTCCATCGTAACCTGCATCATATCAGCCCCCTCCCTGGTAATGTTCGTTACCCCATCAGCGACTTGCGCCCGCGTGCGTCCTGGCCGGCATCACCTGCTCCATCGCAGACTCAAGGGCACTAAATGCGCGCTCTACCAGCGACTCTTGTATCACCAGCGGCGCGAGCATGCGTACTACGTTGTTGTACAGTCCTGCCTTCAGCAGTATCAGCCCCCCTTCCCGCGATTTCTCCACAATGGAGGCGGCGAGCGCGGGTGCCGGGACCTTGCTTTCGCGGTCCTGCACCAGTTCCATCGCCAGCATGGGGCCGAGGCCGCGTACGTCACCCACCTCCGGGTAGCGTGTTTGCAGTGCAAGTAGCTTCTCCCGCAGCGTCACCCCCAGCCGTTCGGCGCGTTCCAGCAGGCGCTCCTCCTCGAAGACGTCCAGCACCGCCAACGCGGCGGCGCAGGCGAGTGGGTTGCCCGCGTAGGTACCGCCCAGGCCACCAGGCTCCGCCGCGTCCATCACCTCGGCCCTGCCGACCACCCCGGAGATAGGCAGCCCGGCAGCCATGCTCTTGGCGACGGTCACGAGGTCAGCCGCTATGCCGCTATGTTCTATCGCGAACATACGCCCCGTGCGCCCGTAGCCGGTCTGTATCTCGTCTGCTACCAGCACAATGCCATGTTCCTCAGTCATGCGCCGCAACTCCCGCATGAACTCGGCAGGGGCGGGCACGAACCCACCCTCTCCAAGCACAGGCTCGATAATTACGGCGGCCACCCGGTTAGCCCCGACGTGGGTAAGAAAAAGCTCCCGCAAAGCGTCGAGGGATCGCTCCGTCGTCCAGCCCCGGTACTCGTAGGGGAAGGGAGCGTGATAGACCTCAGGGGCGTAGGGGCCGAAGCTTTGCTTGTAGGGGTAGGCTTTGCCCGTCATCGACATGCCGAGGAGAGTGCGGCCGTGAAAACTGTTGGTGAAGGCCACGACCGCCGTGCGGCCGGTGTAGGCGCGTGCCATTTTGATGGCGTTCTCGGTGGCTTCCGCGCCGCTGTTGAAGAAGATGGCCTTCTTGGGGAAATCGCCCGGCACGATGGCTGTTATGCGTTCGGCCAGACGCAGGTACGGCTCGTACATCGTCACCTGGAAGCAGGTATGGGTGAAGCGTTCGAGCTGGGCCTTCACCGCCTGCACGACGCGCGGGTGGCTGTGCCCGACGTTCATCGTGCCGATGCCCCCCGCGAAATCGACGTACTCGTTGCCGTCAACGTCCCACAGGAGCGCGCCCTCCGCCCTGCCCGCGAGGATGGGGTGAGCGGTAGCCAGCCCACGGGGCACGTACTGGTTGCGGAGTTGGAGCAGCGCGGCGGTTCGCGACTCAATAGCGGTCATAGTTCCCCTCCAAAGTAGTTGCCTGGTCATGTTGCCGTACGCTAACGGAAGTGTGCTGAAGTCTACGCTGTTAGAGCGGAGGCAAGAGACGCGCAGACCTGCCATGCGCAGTAGGGAACCCGGTCCTCATAGTCCCGCACCCCGGTCCAGCACGCGGCAAAGACGCTAAGTGCTTTAGGCTCGGCAATTACAAATATGATACGGGAGAGTACTACGAGCGGCTATTGCGCCACGGGATATATTTTACCCTTGAGCATTATCCGTCATGGATAAAAGATGGGAGGCAAGCTGCAACCGGAAGCGGGTCTCCGGGTCGTGGAAGTCAAGCCGGGCCAATTCGGCGGCGCGTGCGAGGCGGTATTGCAGGGTCTTGGGGTGGATGTGTAACTCCTGGGCGGCGCGCTGCACGTAGAAGCCGCACTGCGTGAAAGCCAGCAGGGTCTGAACGAGCGTCGCGCCGTTGCGCGCCTGGCGGAGCGGGTCGAGCAGGTCATCGAGGAAGCTCTGCCGGGCAAGCACGTCCCCGGACAGCACGCGTGGCAGCAACATCTCATCGTAGCGGCGGAGCTGCCCCGGTTGCAGCAACGGCACGACCGAGCCTGCTTCCAGGTAGCCCTGGCGCACGCCTTCCGCGCCGGGTCGGGGGCGGCTGACGGTCAGGGAAAGATCGCTTTCCGCTAGCCCCGTCCAGACCTGTTCCACGTCACCGCCTTCGGGCAGCAGGAACGGCACCTGGTTGAGCGACATCGAGATGAGGGGAGGATAGCCCAGTTCTTGAAGCCGCCTAGCCACGCGGGCGGCAAGCTGCTCGCGCCGCAGGAACCCCTCACGCGACAGGGGAAGGGGCACGTGCAGCACCAGTATGCCGACGCAGTAGGCGCGTTGGGGGTCAAACTCCAGCAGTTGCGCCCGCTCCAGCGCCTGGGGAGTCGGCTCGAAGCGCCCCTCCAGCAGCGAGTCGAGAAAGGTGTAGCCTAGCCGCGCCTCCAACGTGCCCAATTCGCGTTGGTGGGCGATATGCAGGGCGGCGACGATTGCCGCGTGCTCGGCGGCGCGCAGGTCAAGCTCGCTGAGAGGGCTTTCTCCCTCGATGATCCATACCAGCCCTACGAGTTCGTGCCTGATGCGGATGGGGCATACCACCCGGCCCGCTATGCCCGACTCCGGCACGCCGGGGATGCGTATAGGCTCGCTGCTTGCCTGGATGCGGGGGATGTATCCGAGCGACTCTAAATAGGCCGAGTATTCGGGGCTTGCGTGGCCGAGGGCCAGCGTGTCCTGGCGCACCCGGTCTTCCATACCGTGCAGGCTGTAGGAGGCCAGCACGTTGCCCTCGTGGTCCTCGAAGGTCACCGCCCTGCCGATGAGTTGTCCAAGCGCCACGGCCAGGTCTTGCAGGCTGGCGGCCCCCAGCGCGGCGCGGGTAAGCTCCCGGTGGATCAACTCAGACTGCTGGATCACGCTATACTGCTTGTCGAGGATAGCGCGTTGCACCTCCTCGGTAATCTGCGCGAAGGGTACCGCCCAGGGGATTTCTATCAGGGGCAACCCGGCCCGGTCCGCTTCGTCGCGGGTGGCGGGGGAGAAATGCTCGAAGAACTGGGGCACCGCCAGCCCGATCCCCGCCAGGCGCTTACCGGCAAGCCCTCTCACGAGCGCGCGCTGCCCTTCTTCGTCGCGCGGCCAGGCGTAGCCGGTGGTGAGTAGGAGCATCCCTTCCCTCACCCAGGGCAGTGGGTCCGGCAAGTCAACTACGTGCACCCAGCGTAGCTCCCGGTCGAGATTCGC
>JALZHI010000063.1 GCA_030913985.1 Chloroflexota bacterium
GACCTTCTGTTGTCTGCTGGCCCGTAGCGTCTGCACCAAGTGCGCGTGCCCAGCGAACGAGTACCGCGTCCAGGTCCGGCGAACGACCCAGCCCAGAGCACGCCACCACTAAAATGCGCAAGAACATCCTGCTCCCAGGCCAGGGTAGTTGCCAGAGCACCCTTGCCGATGCCGGCCTTCCCTGTGATCGCTACCGCACGTCTGCCCTTCTGAGCGAGCAGTAATTGCTTAAGGCGGTGAAGTTGCGCACCACGGCCACTAAGTTCGTGCGGGGGCAACGGAGGTGCGAGGAACGGGATCGCCTGCTCCACACCATTGTTGGAAACCAGAGTAACTGTGTTACCCTGGCCCTGCACCACTCCTTGTACGTTGCCGTTGACATTGAGGACATGCTGTGGATTATTTACCACTTGCTCTCCTGCTTCTTTCAGGCTCCTCTTGGGGCTAGTTCTCAGCAGGCTTGTTGGGGGTGCCGAAGTTCATCTCTACCTGAGCATGGTCGCCCTGTACGAGGCCCTGCACCGACTCCGCCTGCACGTTGTATTTGCCTACTGCCTGCTGTTGTGTTTTGCCTATCGACTACACCTTACGGGCTGCGTCGAGTATTTCTTCATCCTCGTAATCTCTAGTTCGCAACAGCACTTCTTTGAGTTGTGCCTCGTTCACGTCCGGCGCATTTTCGTACTCAGCGAGCGCCCTCTCCGCGTCGGGCCTGCCCTCCATACGCTGTTTCAGTAGCCCCTTAAGCCAGTTGTATGCGTCCTTGGAGGCTTGGCTTGCTGTATCCTTTAGCGTAGCGCCTAGAGCACTGAGTATGAGGGCTGTCCCAGGATCGATTTGCTCCATTTTGCTCTCCTCTCGTTCGCATATCAGAGTGTCAGGCTCCTGCTTAGGAGCAATAATCCAGCTACCGTCTCAACCACATTATCAAGCGGCGTAGTGCATCGCTGCCGAGCTAGCCGTACAATATTGTCTTGTTTAGCTCATGTACCTCCATTTGGGCTGACGCCGGATGGAGAGAGCCGGAAGGCGCAAACAAGCAATTGCCACTTAACACAGATGAGGGACCGGTCCGGCGAGCCTGATCCCTCATGCCCTTGCGACGATCCTGAGCAGCTCCTAGCTTGGGTCCAAGCCATATGGCGCACGCTCACTCGTCTTAAGAATTAGCGACCCAGCATGCGCCCAGTCTTTCCTGCACAACCGTTTCTGGTAGGGGCGCGGCAAAGGCTGTCGCATATCCGACAGGCCCTATTGATACTATACTACCCCGTCGGAGTGCAACCAAAGTGTCATAAGAGTGCGAACGAATAACACTCAATTGAGCCTCTTCCAGGGGCGTCATGGGTCGGCATAGTGTGGGTTTGGGGTGTGGAGCGGCATGATGCCGAGGGCGGTGTGGGGACGCGTGGAAGTGGTCAGTCGGCGGCGAGGGTATTATGAGGGAGGTGGAGGTACCGGGTTCTCCCAAATGGGGCGCTATAAGAAGGTGAGGCGAGCAGCCCGGAATGCGGCTGACGTTTTTCTCAATTTACACTCGAAAGCGACGTTTTTTCTCACTTTATATTAGATTATTCTCGCCGAGCAAGAGCTTGTGGTGGCACCCTCGTGCTATTCTCATTCTCACTCTATACTGGACTCGACACTGATGAAGGGAATAACGTGGAGGCAAGAAAAGTAATGGGGTGAAAATGTCAAAGCTGTAAGCAGCCAGCATAGGCAACAGGCAGCGCTGCCTGGCTGTACGCCTTGTTGCGTGCCTACATGTGAAACCAAGAGGAGTTGCACCTGAGACTGAAACTGAAGTTTAAAAGAGCAAGGTCCATCCTCCTATCCTAATACTCCTTAACAAACGTCTCTGCCTTAGCGGAGACTGCTTCTTGGCCGGAAGCGATCTGCGCAAGTAAGCCCGCGTCGTCTGAAATTCCCCACCGCTCCACTATTTTGCCACCGGCGATCTTAACAATATCAACACCCGTGTATACAATCTGTCTTCCCGTTGGACCTATGTCTCCGAAGTAACCCTCATGAGTACCTCGACCGGTCCAGCGCAGTACAACCCTGTCCCCTTCGGCAATAATGTCGTTAATCTCTGTGTGGAAGTCGGGAAACGCCGCCCAGAGTTCCAGGAGTACTTGCTTTTGACCTTCTATGCCGGGCTGCTGATTCGGTATTGGATTGTGATCGGTCACCTCGGCAGCAAAGATCTCTTCCGCCACTTCCAGTTTACCCTGTCCGCACATTTGCTCAACCCAGCGGCGGACGACCTGCTTGTTTTTCTCCGACACCTCCCGGCCTCCTTCCTCAATCTGTAAGGTTCTTCACAAAAAAGGTGACCGATATCCCCTCTGTGAAACCAAGTTTGCGGGCCATACCGCGAGAAGCCACGTTTGCGCTCGATATGTCACTGACCACTTTGGCCTTTCCGAGTTGCCGGTAAATTTCGACCAGCCTCTGCATGAGTTGGCTTGCCACGCCTTGCCTGCGGTATTCGGGCGCTACGGCTACCCACTCCAGGTGGCCGGTATTCTCCATGACCTCATAACTGTCCGCGCCCAGCGCAAAGCCAACAATCTGTCCTTCTGAATCTGCTACATAGCAGAGATTTAAGTGGTTCTGAAAATGATCGGCCACTTCGCCTATGGTCCAGTAGTTGTAGGGCTTGTCCTGGACGTTGTAACAACTCAGACCCAGCTTGTAGACCTGTGGGAAGTCCTCGAGTTGCATCGGTCGAATGGTTGGAGCCATGTGTCCTCCGTAGGTTCATTTGTTCAAAGTCATCAGGTTGATGCTATCCAGAATATCACGCGCTTCATAATAGAACTCGGAGTCGTTACGGTTCAACTCATCGTCATGCGGCTCGCGCGGAAAGAGCAGGTTGAGCAGACGGTCGGAGGATCCGGTGGAAAGGAAACCCTCCACGCTGTCTGGAGTGCCATCAACTACTTCAGGCATCCAGAAACTATGCAATGAGGCTGCGAATCGTTCAACCTCCTCCCGGCGCCCATGCTCCCAAAGTTCCTGCAACCTGAGCAGAGTACGTGCGCGCATCTCGCGGTAAAATTCACGTGTATAGAGGTCTGGAGGACGAGGGCTAATAAGAAACGAGTAGCTATATTGGATGGCGTGGTTGTAGCTCTGGATGGCGCCATCTAGATCGCCCCTCTGCCACGCTACGTCTCCCAACACGCGGTGGCCGTTTGCCAACAACTCCCAGTCTTCCATCTCCTCCGCTACGGCCATCGCCTCCCTAGCTTCTTGTTCTGCCAGATCCAGCGCCCCGGCTTCGAAGTGCAGGTCGGATAGCATATGCAGCATCCAGGCCATTTGCCAGCGCTGCTCGTCCAGAACCGGCGCAGGTGCCGGATCGAAAACCCCCGCAGCCAGATCGTGCGCCTCTCGGTAATACTGCTCGGCGAGCGCGAATTCGCGTTCGCCGTACCGGTAGGAATCGGCCAGGAAGAAGTCGGTGAGCCCACGCACTTCGCGCCTCTTGCTCTTGAGTCGCTCGTCACCATACCGGCGCGCCGGGTCTACAGGGGTACCAAGTAAACCCTGCTCAAAGAGCGCTGCCACATCGCCGGCGATTCCAAGCAACCGCTGGACCTCGAACAGACAGTCCCTGGCGCGGGTCCAGTCCCCGCAGTTATGCTTCTGGTAGCCGGTCGGGTAAGCAGCCTGGAAGTCGGATAACAACTTGCCCCAGTATTGGTCTTCCTCAGAAGTCTGCTTCTCTAACCAGTCACCCAACAGGTGCTTGCAGAAAGGGAATTCGAGGTAGCGACCCCACCATTGGAAGGCGCTGAAGTAAATAGCAGCGAAGTGGAGCCAAGTCGTCTCCTGGTCCCCCACGTGTCCGAGATGATAGATCCACTCCACAAAGTTTTCTTGCCAGTCGGGGTCTTCGTAGCGGTGAAACGCTTGGTACGCGGTGTCACCGTTCTGCGTCTCCTCGTAGCCAAGGAGTTGAGCTTCGTAATACTCGGCGGCCGCGCCATGCAAGTTGTGGTAACGGGCAGGATCAACTACGCGGAATTGCCGCTCCTTCTCCTGCCTGATGAATTCGTGGAACCTGTAATACTGATCTACGCGTTCCGTGAAGGAATATTCCTCCAGGCGCAGGACCAAGTCGCCGTAGACTTCCTCTATATCCTCCTCTGTTGTTTCCGCACCCTCCTCAACGTTCAGGATGTGGTGAAGCAACACAGCGTCGAAGTGGCGTAGCACCCAACCGATTTTGAGGGCTTTACGTACCTGCTGGTCATCCACAGCAGCGACGATGGCATCTACCAGTTTGCCTACTCTAGCTCCATAGTCGCTGGAGGGATCGGTGAGCACTCTAGCCAGGTCCAGCGGGTCCCCTCCGTGGGAAAGTGCCAGGTCGGCGACCAAGGCCACCGCTTGCGGGTGCCCGCCGGTATAAGCGTGAGCGTTCTCAGCCAGGTGTCTGCTTGACCGGGAATCGCCTAAACGTTGCCGGATGAATGCCTCGGTTTCTTGGGGCAGAAAATTGTCTAAAGTTACAGTCTGCACGCGCGCCGAGTCGCCTGGTAGCCTATGGCTCACACCTGTTCGAGCCACTACTACTAGAGAATTGGGCAGCCGTGGGACCAGTTCCTGGAGGAGCCAATCACCTAAGGGTCTGGGGCTGGCGCGCTGGAAATCATCGATGAAAATAGCTGTACGTTCACTGGCGTTCAAACAATTGGTGAAAGTGTAGCTAACCTCTGCTACGTCGTTTCTAGTCGTAGATGCTTTCGCTGAAAGGTGGCGGCTGAGAGTTCGCATGGGGGCGAAGGAGCCAGGCAGTTGTTCCGTAAGGCTGTTCAATAAACGAAGGTAAGCACGCAGGTTATCGTGGTCGCTGTCAAGCCGACGGGCAGGGAGATAACTCGACCGCTGCTCGTGCTCCGGTATGTAGAGCCTGGCTGGTGGATAGATGTTCGCATCACGTAAGCTTTGGTGGAGGTGAGTAAGCAGGGCCGTCTTGCCGATCCCTGCCACTCCGGTAAGGTCTACCACGTAGGTGCGTTGCGTATGGGAGGCGAGGTCCTGCACGAGGCGGATGGCAGTGTCACGGGTCGAACCTGAAAGCGCGACGAAAACCCGGCCGCCACTCGCGCGGGGCGGCCTGTGTGTTTCAGCTTCATAGTTGGCTCCCTCGCGGGTCTGACGCTGATCATTATCGCTCTGGTCGTCAACTGTCATATAGTGGTCCCGCCTTCACATAATGTTCCTTAACGTCGACGAATTCTTTAACTCGCACTACGTAGTCCGATGCGTTATCCTCAAAGTCCTGATTCTGGGGTGGGGGCGGGAAGAGCAGCGTCTGTAATTGTGGGAGTTGCCCCTTTTCAAGGAGAGCCTCCGCGGATTCTTCGGATGTAATACCTTGCTCGCCCCAGAACTTTCGCAACCGGTCCCAGAGCGGCCGCACTTCGTCGTGTCTGCCATCGGACCAGAGCTTCTGCAACCACGCTACCAAGCGCTCTTGCATTTCCAGGTAGAACTTACGCGTGTACGCGTCCCCAGGATCGGGGATCGCTTGATAAGCGTAGGCATGATACAGCGCCATATTGTAACCCTCAAACGCCCCTTCCACATCGCCCGCTCGCCATTTCAAATCCGCCCATACCCGCCAGAGATTGCTCTTGATCTCTCGGTCATCTCTGTTGTCATGCTCGCAGAGCTGCTTTACTTCGATGAAGCCATTGTTGATTTTGCTCAATGCAAGCTCCAACTGACCTTCATCGAGGTACAGGTCGGCCAGCAGCCATGTAACCCAGGGCATGTTCCAATAGTCGGGTTGGGCATCCTCCCCATCCTCTTCGTGTTCCATCTGAAAGATATTATAAGCCTCCAGGTACAGCTGCTCCGCTTTCCTGAAATCTCTGCGCCCATGCCAGTGTGCGTCGCCGATGAAGATGTCGATGAGAGCGCGTAAGTACAGGTTGTCCTTGCCCTTGATTCCGGCGACTCCTCCGTCTACTTTGAGATCCGACTGCAACGAGATCAACTTCCGGCGCACCGTTTCCCAGTCCTGCTCACGACCAGCCTTTTGATATCCAGTTGGGTATGCCTTCTGGAACTCTTCCAGCATCTCGATCCAGCGTTGGTCACCGTCGAGCAATTGGGTCTCTCGCCAGTCGCGTAGTAGATCGCTGCAGAAGTTAAACTCCAGGTAAAGGCCCCACCACCAGAACGCATCAAGGTATACTCTGGCGAAGGCACGCCGCGCGGCCTGTCGGCCTTTTTTATCAGTTAAGTGAGCTAAGTGGTAGAGCCATTCTGATATCAGCCTCTGCCACTTTGGGTCTTCGTACCTGTAGCCTCGCGAATAGGGTGTAACATAGTCGTTGTCGTCCTCGTAGCCTCCCACCTTGTCGAAATAATATGCAGCAGCCTTTGCGTGCAGTTCGGCATAGCGGTTCTGCCTGTTTACCCTCGCCTTCAAACGTTGCTCTTGGTCGCGGCGCACGAACTCGTGCACTTTCCAATACTCATCGTCCAACTCACTGGCTTCGTGGTGTTCAACGAAGCAGAACTCACACAGGAAGGCTAGCAAGTCAGGATAATCTTCATCCTCCAGTTGGCCCATATCAGGTCTTGACATATGATCCAGGATTTCGGCATCAAAACGCCTCAATACCCAGACCGCCTCTACAGCCGTAGCATACAAGGCCCGATATTGGTTGGGCTGGAGACCATATTCACACTTCTTGGCCTGTAAGTTCCTCCTTACCAGTTCGTCCATACGATCAACGAGCCTTTTGAGATCCCTAATGCTGGGGTCGGTTCGCCGGTCGAAGGTACGCATAAGCTCGCTATAAGTCATATTCGTGCTCTGCAACAAGCCCGCCGCCAAGTCCACGACGAGAGGATAACCTCCTGTATAGCTTTGCACTCGCCGGACGAGTTCGTCGGTTATTTCTCGGCTGGTTACGCTATTCCGCAGGCAATCGCGTACTTCGTTTTCGGTGAACGATTTCAACTCAAAGGTCTCCAGCCGGTTCTTGCTTCCGGGCAAAGGACCTGCGGAGGAAAAGCGACCCAGAATCAGGACGGCGCTATCGAGTTGGTCCAGCTTCGGCACCAGTATATTCGTCACCCACTCGGTGATCTTACGATTCGCAGGCAGGTTGAACTCATCAATGAAGATGACCGCGCGTTCTACAGTCTTTAGGTTGTCCAGGAGAAGTTGGGTCAGCCTTCCCGCTTCTGCATCATCATGTGCTCTCTCTCCTTGTTGTATATCACCTGGAGTGTCTACATACAGATGCTTGCCGGTCAGTTGCTCGCTAATGCTTCGGAGGAGAGTCAGGTATTTGAGGTACGACACGCGGGCGTCTGTGTGGGGATCCCAGGCTGCGCTCTGGAGTTGCTCGTCTTGAGAGATTATCCCATCGAAATATATGAATGCCACATTGTAAAGCTTGGTCTCGGACACCCGCTCCCATAAGTGGCTCAGCAATGTGCTCGTGCCAACACCTTCCTCACCTGTAATAGCGAATACCTGGTGCAGCTTATTTTGCGGGTTGGACAGCAGGTCCAGGATGCGCCGGAGCGCAAAGGCGCGCGCCTCGGTCTCTACAAAGTAAGTCAGCGACTTGGTCGCAGGCGAGCTGGGTTTCGGTCCGACCTCGTGTATGGGGGCCTCAATAGGGCCGTTATCAGAGAGTGTTTCGGGGAGTGCCGCCTTACCGTCAACGGTCGGCCAGAGCCGTGCATCATCTACGTCCCGCATGAAGAGCACTGGTGCTGTCCAGTCGATATAGTTGTGGTCGTCCCCAACATACAGTTTCTGCCGCGCCCTCGTTACGCAAGCGTCGATGGGCACATTGGCAGCAAGCTCCTGGTAAAAGTGCTTTGTGAAACGTGTAGCCCTGCTGCTGTGTATAGCCCTCTGCATCGCCACCACTGCCTCAATTCCGCTCTCCGTAGTCAGCGCCCTGGAGACTGACATTGGCCCGCCCATGAGAGCGGCGTCCCCACTGCCAAAGCGCGTCGTTTCACAAGCCGTAAGCACGGCCAATCGCATGCCCCTCTGCGTGGCGACCTTCAACTTGTCCGCGGTAAATGGCTTTGGCTGCCGGTTGGGGCCCTCGACCACTAGCGCGCCCATGCCATTATCGCTGAGGGTGGCGTGGCCGGCGAAGTGCAACACGTCGAAGCCCTGTAATAGTGCGTCAGCCAGTGTCTTATGATCAGGTGCACCATAAGTCTCTACTTTGACGCCCAGTTTCTGGGCCTCCTGAGCAACGTCCTCGTGCGCGAGCAGGTGCAGTTTGAAGCGCTCCACGCCGAGTTGCTCCTCCACTTGCTTCAATGCTTGCAACTCCCGGTGCAGCTTAAGTGATACTCGATTTTCGAGCTTTGGGTCCGCAAAAACAGCCAGGACTCTCAGTGTGCCTTTGGTCAGTGGGCCTTCAGTCTTGTTGGATGTTGGATACTTTGCCGCCGATTCGCGCACGATTGTTATGTAATCTTCGTGGGCCAGATAACAGTCCTCATCCGGGAGGTACATCAACTCCCAGGGCAAGGCCGCCAGTTGCGTGTTGTCAAAACTCAGAACCAAGCGCAGTGCCTTTTTTGCGGCCTTGGCATCCTCACGGGCCGTGTAGAAGATCGCAAAGGCCCGGCGCGGGAAAAGCCAACCACCAATGATCTCACCCAAGCCTTGTACCTCATTAGAAGAGCCAAGTGCCGGTAGAGGAGCAAGTAGTTTCTCCCACTCTTGCCCAATGGGCCAGATATTGCGGGGCCAGTTAGCAAGGTCAGGTATGACAGGGTGGTTTGAGCGGAGTTTCGTGGGCGGATAGGAGATCCCTACTGTGAAGGAAGATAGATTGCCTCTGATATCGACGAGCAGCCGGTAGGGGGGGCTTGCGGGAGCAGCTAAACTCTGGTCAACTTCTCCAAGGGTGCTGACGCCAGGCATCGGTTGTGCCCTCCTCCACTAATTAGCAAGTTAGCAAGCCCGGGAGCCGCTTGAACTCTCTGATCCTGCTTACTGGTAGCTTGCAATGCGTCTGAGCGATAGCTAAGGGGTAGCTATTGCCGATGGCAACCGGTACATAGATGATGATCACGTGTGATGATCACGCTGAGAACAAAGATTCAGCACCCTAGTAAAGACCTGGTGCAGTCAGCGAGGGCGGAATGCCTGCAAACGTCTAGCAAAGTTGCCGCGCCGCAACGTGCAACAAATAAGTCGGGCAGAAAAGCGCTGCCAAACTAACCGAATAGAAAAAACCCTCAATTGCTACAGGTACGAGCCGTAGCGGCCTCTACGTATCCGCTTAACCAGTCGGCCAATACGCCGTACTGCTATACGACTAGCTGGTAATATTATATGGTCGCCCTGAGACGATGTCAAGTTCCTATTGACAGGGGAACTTTCCTACTGTATATGTTAGGACAGCCCCTTTACTAACCGGCGCAGAAAGCATTGGTAGACTGCCATGACAGACTTGCTTGGGTCGATCTCGCAGCATTTTGGTAGATCGTTCATGTTTGGCATAGTCTTGCCGACAGCGCTATTCGTAATGTTAGCTCGCGTGCTCTTGCTGCCACTATTTCCTTCCAATGATCCTCTAATCCGACAATTTTCAGTGCTTGGCGCGGAGTGGCAGGCACTCATCACCACTTTGGTTATCATTGCACTCAGTGGCCTGCTCTACAACCTCAGCATTCCTGTTGTGCGCTGGTATGAAGGTTACCCGTGGCTCGACACAGCTCTTGGTAAGAGCCGGGTTGCGAAATATCAAGCTCGGTTGAGGAGTCTGCGTGCACGCTGGAAAGGGATTGATGCACTCAGATATGTTCTGTCGGATTCAAAGATAACCGACAATCACCAGCAGCACCAAGAACTGCTCACCGAGCAAGTAAAGAGGTTAGCCAGCCAAGTCCTACAGGAGTTTCCCACTAACGAGGCATCAGTGCTGCCAACCCGTCTGGGCAACGTCATCCGCAGCTTTGAAAGCTACCCGGCTAACCAGTACAACATGTCGGCCATTCCTCTGTTCCCGCGCCTGCTGGCTGTTATAGATCAGAAGTACGCCGCGATAATTGACGACGCCAATGGCAAGTTTATATTCATGACAAACTGCTCCCTACTATCTGGAGTCTTGGCGTTCTCTCTAGCGTTAGTTGGTCTAATCTACCCAACGCCCCTGGTACCTATCGACAAATGGCTCCCACTCGTTGTGGAGGTCGTGCTGTTTGCCCTTGGTTCAGTCCTGTTTTACCACCTCGCTATAGGCGCGGCTTTGGAGTGGGGTCTCACGATACGTGGGACGTTCGACCTCTACCGGTTCGATCTGCTCAAGCAACTTGGCTATAGGCATGTGCCCGGTACGTTGGATGAAGAGCGTACTCTATGGGGTAGCATCTCACAACTTCTCATCTTTGGGCAGAGTCTCCACACACCCGTGCCTGCTTACACTAGTTCTGCCACGACAGTGCGCGGCTTACCCGAATGGGTCGGAAGAGGGCTCGAAGTGGCCCGTGCTATAGATAAGCCACGTGCCGATGGCACGATAGTCGTGATACTGCACGTGTACAACCCCAATCCTACCTATGCTGCGCGCTCTGTTGTGCTCACCGATACTGTGCCCGAGGGCTTTGACTATGTGCGCGACTCAGCGCAGGTGGACTCACCTGAACCAGGTCTAACGGTGATGGGTACCAATCCTTACCGTTTCAAGCTGAAGGGACGGATCAGTCGTGGGAGTGTGGTAACAATTCAGTATGAGATAGCCCCACTATCCCGACCTTTGTTGAGGCCGGTACTTAGCGCCAGAGGTGGCAAGCAAGAGGAATAGTGGTTGGTAAGACTGTATGAGGAGTAGAAGATGAGTGAGAAAGATCCTTTTGAACAGAATGAAGATGAGGATTTAGAGGAGGATGAAACGCGTGGTTTGTGGATCGCGGGGCATGATACCACCCTCCCGACACAGCCCGAGTTTGAGGAGCCGGAAGCTGACGCACCTGTGGGGCCGGATTCCCGGCCACAAAGTGACCTCAAGGGCATAGATGCTGGTGGCGATGGCGGGTCATAATATCGCTCAAGGAGCCGACCAGGAACCCGACAGGGGTATTTTGCAGATGTCTGCAAACGAGAGCCTGGCTCCTACGAATGGACTCAGCGGTTTTGACAACGACCAGACAGCGAGGCTCAATGCAGCGGGCATTGCCTCTCTGACTGATCTTTGGAGCAGGATCGGTGAGAGCAATTTACATGGTCTTGATGAGCTTAGTAAGCAGACAGGGATCCCCAGGGAAGTGATAATCGATGTCCTCCTTGCGCGGGTTGTGGCAGAGGCCACAACCAGAGAAGAGTCGCTGCTGCGTCTCTATTGGGTTCACCTGCTGATAGCCCTGGTACTCATGTTGGTGCTCGTTCTCGCAGTTCGAGCATGGGTGGGCTGGTAAGTCTCAGTTTCAGAATCATGTGGTGTCGCTGATTTCACGCTCATTCTATTCTCGTATTACATTGGATTCTACAGAGGTAACGCACCACTCGGTCAGCACCGAGAGCAAAGGCCCTTAGCAGCCCTCAACCGCCAGCGTTTCGCTGGCCGCTTGTAAATAGTCTTGCTGTATGTGCAGACGCTGTGGGTACCCGTTTCACACATGAACGCTGCCAAGGGCTTTGTAGCGCTCAACGGCTTGGGTTCTTATCCCAGGTAACTCCATACCATCAGCGCTCATAGCTATGAAATCGCTACTGCCTTCAGGTACAGGTTCGCGGTATCTTACCAGTAGCTAACTGTTCTTTTTTCGCGAGTTAGTTTGGACTCCGCCATCTTTTCGCAAGTTAGTTTGGATTTTTCTCACGAGCTTGGGAGCGTTGTGGCTGCCTTCACGCTTGATCTATTCGCAAGTTACGCTGGATACTACAGGGAATACTGGAAGGGGATGTGTTATTCACATCCCCTTTCTCGTTGTCAAGCGCACAACTTTGTACCAGGCACTATATGCAGTCTTAGTGATAGAGTTCATCATTCAATGGCACTTTTGGTGACGCACGTCAAAGCAGAAGGATGATTGCACTGTACGCCATTATGCTTCAATAGGAGTGGCTGATTACGAGAGGGAGGTAGAATCGCCGCATATTTCCTTCCGCTTGCCAGAATGCTTGCTGGTTACCACTAGGCCCATCATTAGGATTGCGTGTATTCACCCAGCAGATATGGCTTTGGAGAGCACTATGCGAGGAAAAGTATTGTTTTTGCCACCTCGTTATGCTATGCTCTGTCTACTCAGTTGCGTACTGGACTACCTTTGTGAACCCGAGAGCAGGTTATGGCTGCTCTCTTCCTTGTAGTTCAAGGTTCATTGACGCATCTAGTTTGCCGTTAGGTTTGCGTTCTCATATGGGAAGCAATAGTTACCAGGGTTTCACGAGGGAGACTTGTCGCATGAGAAATCATCGTGTACTGCGTGCTATCTCCATGGTTTGCCTACTGTATGCCCTGGCATTTGCATTGGTTCCGCATATGTCTGCGCAGGAGACCAGTCGCACCTTTACCGAGACCGGCAAGACAATAAGTGGTAGGTTCTATGACTACTGGAAGCGAAACGGCGACTTACCTCAATTTGGCTTTCCTATTACTAACACCTTTACAGAAACAAACCGAACGGACAACAAGCGGTATCAGGTCCAGTATTTCGAGCGCGCTCGTTTCGAGTATCATCCGGAAACCCCTTCAACCGACGTGCAGTTGGGGTTGCTTGGCGCTTATTTTCTAGAGCACAGGTATCCTCCGGAGCGGTACCCTGAAGGTCCGGAGAATACCACACCAGTCCTGGATCCCGATAGATCGGAGACCTTCCCGGCCACGGGCAAGAGCATTACCGGCCTATTCTACGAATACTGGACACGGAATGATGGCCTCTCGCGGTACGGTCTTCCACTTACCAACGAGTTTTTAGAGCAGAGCACTCTAGATGGCAGGACCTATAGGGTCCAGTACTTTGAGCGTGCAGTCTTCGAATTCCATCCTGAAAACCGGGACCCCGAGTATAAGGTGCTGCTGAGCCAGCTCGGCAAATATTACTACAATATTATATATCAACCGGTGGGCGGTACTCCTACATTCCCGGACGGTACACCTCCTACTAATACCCCGACAGGAACCCTCACGCCGGCCGGTCCGACGAGTACTAGCACAACAACTCGTACTATTACAAGCACGAGCACGAGCACGAGCACGAGCACGAGCACCCCCATTGTTGACGGCTTTGAGACACCGGGGATTACTCCCACCTGGACGCCTGTCCTCACAGCTACTTCTTCTATAACTGCGACTGAAATATTACCTGCTACGCCTACATGGACCCCTACGTCAACGCCCACCTCAACGCCCACCTCAACGCTCATGTCAACACTAACACCGACGGTTACGGCCAGCGGTACCCCGACTATCACTCCTCTCGTGCCTTCTCCAGCTCCGTGCGACTGTCCAACGCCGTCACCTACACCTATGACGCTCATTGGGTCCTTTACTGCCGAGAGAATCCTCACCAGCAGTGTGCTCCTCATTACAATTCTAGCAGTCCTGTTTCTTCTGCTTTTCGGTTTTAACTGGCTGACGTCCGGCTGGACCAAAGCTACGGATAGGGACAGGCAAAGCCCTGTAACCAGGGCTGTGTTGCTGGCCCGCCATAGGAGGCGCTACTTTGGCCTGTGGCTAGTTGGAGCCATTATAGGCACGCTGCTGAGTCTGACTCAGCCAATCTGGGGGAGGATACTTCACCGAGGGCTATTCTATGGAGAACCGTTTACATGGGACTGGCCCTGGCTAGAACAGCAATTAGCCCAGGTCAGATTTGCGGACTACCCTAGCACCGGCAGACTTACAGAGGACGCGTTTCGGTGGCTAATCATATGGACGCTCTTCATATTGGGGCTGTGGCTTTTCTTCCGGCCTGTAAGACAGCTTCCAGATGACGGGACAGAGCCACAAACTGGAGGTACGCCCTCCCAACCTCCAACCGGGGCTCCTTCTTCCCCGCGAGGTAAGGAAGACGCTTCCGCTTTGATCGAACAGCGGCGCGTGCGATTCCTTGTGGGTTGGTTAGTGGGCGTTCTTGTGCTGGTGCCTACTGCTACCCAGATTTCGCAAGTGGTAGCCGCATCTCTTGCACCGGCCCTCATGCCTTTGACGTCCGTGGCATCTCTTATCGCCATCTGGACTGTGGTTCTGTTTCTTATATTTCTCCATACCGGTGGTGATGGTTCTGATGCCTTTAAGAACCGGATCGGTATTTACGGTGGTATATGGACAGCTTTTGTGCTGGTATTACTTCTTACAGTTATAGCGGGTGAGACGTCATACAGGACCGTTCGAGAAAGAGTGAGAGGTGAGTTGAGTGCTCTTACTCTGGCCCAATATACAATCTATGACCTCTCTGCAACATCTGATCGAGTCATGAGGCTGGCTTCAGACTTGACTGACCGTCTGAACGACACTAATCCGGGTGAGCAAATAGATGACAGCGTGCTTCAGCAGAGAAGAGCGGACAGAAACAGGGTGCTCCTGCAATTGAGAGAAATCTCGGAGTCTTCACATACCCAGGCAGTTGCAGCATCTCACCAATTGCAGATTGCCCGCAATTTGGCTAAGCCTCAGGCGGCAAATGGAGGGCAGATCGGGACGGCCTCCACCCAGTTCTATGATGCCCTGGGGGGCTTGCAGGAGGTGGTAGCAAGGACTATTACTACCACGAAGGCTCTAACCAACAGCGTGCAATCAATACAAGAAAAAGCCGAGCTATTTGAACTGGCAGCGTTGCAGGCGGAACTGGCACCGCTCAGCTTGCGGCTAACGCAGAATGCCCGCTATGTCCAGGTGAGCGCGCACCTTGCCGCGGACTCTATGGATGCAATAGAAAACGATGGCTTGGCGGTGTTCATGTCGATTGGGGTGCTCTTTGTATTCCTGGTCTTGTTTCCGTGGCTCGTGCTTATGTTGTTCTTGTATCGCAAGCGGAGCAGCCGAGCCGTTCAAATTTTGAACGATCTATTGGTGCTTGATCCTACTTACGGATTGATAAGCAACGTGGTAAATAGTGAGCCGAATCTGAACCGGCGGAATGACCAAGTACAGTCACTTCGTCACCTTTGGAATATGGATATACAGCGAAGGGGCGTTACATCAGCGAGAAACCGGGCTGTCTCATCACCTCAGGATAGCCAAAAAGGTCTAGCCGTCGAGCCAACGCAAGTGACCTCTACGGTTAATCCTGTGGGTGGAACCTCTAAAGGCAGTCAGCCTACCCCGCCCGACCAACGAGGGCCGCAGGATTCTAAGCTGATGCATTACCGGAATCGGATTGCGGAAGGTCTGGCCCGACAAGCCTTCAGTAACTTCGAGTATGTGCTCACGTTGCTTTTTGTTAGCGCCCTTTCCGCGATAGGGTGGTTCTATATCTTCTACCCGCAGGACAGCATAGGGTTGGCTGCTCTGATAAAGGACGGGGGTGGCATCAGGCAACTCACTGACTTTATCGTAAATAACCTTACGCCTGTGACTGCGGGCTTTATGGGCGGTTACTTCTTCCTGCTTTACATGCTTCTCAGACGCTATTTGTCGGACGACCTCTATCCGTCTGCGTTCTTGCAGGTCGGCCAGCGTCTCTTGCTGGTGTTCATCCTCGGCTTGCTTTTCAGCCTGATCACCCCAATCTTACAGATTGGGGCGAATGGACAGATAGCCTTCATTGCCGATACGACGACTGGAGTTGTTAATACGCTCGGGGGGAACTCCGGGGAAGTAACTCCTACCCCGACTGTAGGGGCGGGTACTACCGACGGCTCATCCGAATCAACGCCCCAGGACGATGCTGAAGCATCGCCTGCTGTTTCACCGACCCCTACAAATGATGTCTCCGATGAGGATGTGCGTACTCAGTTGAGATCGACCGCAGATCAAACTGTCTCAATTTTCGTTATGCTAGCCGCTTTCATCGCGGGCCTGGTACCTACCTGGGCGGTGAACTTAATACGCACGCGTGTCGGCAAAGCCTTCGGTAAGAAGGTGCCTCCGATAGAATCCCTGTCGCCCCTGACCAGGCTGGACGGCATCGACATCTGGGTTGAGGCACGCTTACTTGAAGAGAAAGTTACTGATGTCCAGGGTATGGCTACTGCGGCCATTGAACAACTGGTGCTGGGGACGCATTATCCTACTTCCCAGCTGGTGGACTGGATCGACCAGGCAATACTCTACAGCCATGCAGGCCACCGGGGCGAGTGGTCCCCGCGCTTCCGGCTTGCGGGCATACGTACCGCTACAGACTTGCTGGGAGCGGTAGGATATGATGTGCTAGGAGAACTCTCATCTGAACCTGCTGACCCAAACAAGCTGACCTTTGACGACCTTTGTGAGGCAATCAATAACGCCAGGACTGCTCAAGGTACGGCTGGAGATGGGAATACTGGCACAGATAGAGATCCAGATGACCCCGGCCCTATGACTGGCCTTATGACAGTGCAAATCCTCACAGCTATCACGTCAGCTTTGTGGCCGGACCCGAATTTGATGTACGTGCGAAATTTTTACAGGCACTTCTACACGGGGCACCTGAATATTCATCGGCGAACTACAGACGGCGCATCTGGAGTAACACCACCAGCAGGGGGTAACCCAAACCCACCAGCAGGGGGTAACCCAAACCCACCAGCAGGGGGTAACCCAAACCCACCAGCAGGGGGTAACCCAAACCCACCAGACGGTACGGGTAGATAACAGAGGGCCCAGTTGTATGATGGCCTGTGCCCGCCAACGTGCGGACACGGGCCATTCGTTATTCCTGATTTTCGGTGCGATGCGTAAGAATCTAATTAGCGGAGCGACGCGAGTCCTGGCCGGTCATTACCCTCATAATGCTGAGCGTGCTATTTGGAGCCGCCTCTGTCTTCACTTGTATCTTGTCCCTTCAGCTTCTTCACCTGCCCTTCCCCAATCTCCACCGGCTTGTCCTCCGGCCTGGCGGGCAAGTCCTTCTCCAGGTCTTTCTCTTTGATCGACTTGACCCCTCCCAGCTTCCCGCTTGGGGTGAGGTGGGGCATGTGCTCGTCGTACAGGTCGAACCAGGGGAAGCCGTACTGTGTGTATACCTGGGCCGAGACAGGACTGGGTGGGGCGGGCAGGCCGGTTAGCTGGGCGAACTGCTCGCTGTTGACGATGTGGATGAAGGCAGAGCCGTAGTTGTCCTGGTCCCAGGTGTCGAGGCCGTGGGGGTCGGGGTAGATCTTCTGCGTCATCTTGCCGCCCGCGCCCAGGCCCATCTCGAAGCCGCCTCCCACCGACTCCAGCGTAGGCGGCGGGGCGGCTGAAGGTGCGGACATGGCGTAGAAGACGCCTTCTGCCCGGTGCACGGTCTGGGGCGGCTTGTCGGGGAACTTGCCCGGCTTCGGCTCGAAAGCGACGACCTGGATGCCGCCGAACTCCTCCTTGCCGGTTAGCTGGCCCTCCACCGTGTAGCCCTGGCCGAGAGGCATGGCGACGAACTGGCGGATGTAGCCGTCGCCCGCGTTGATGCCGTCGAGCCACGGCTGGGTGGGGCAGACTATGTAGTCCTGCTCCGGCTCGGCCTGCAACTCCTCGCTCCACTCCTCGCCCGTGACCGCGTTGATGCGACCTATGCCAATCTTCACCGCGTTGGGCTTCCAGTAGGCGGCCTCGAAGCTGAGCCACAGGGCCTCGCGCTGGTACATTGGGATGATGTAGCCGCCACGCTCTCGCCAGGCATCGGGCACGTGGTCGGCAAAGTCCTCCACACGCAGGATGGGGAAGGCCCCCAGGCCCGGTGGCAGCGGGTAGTTGCCTCCGTCGTCGGGGATGCGCAGAGTACGCTGGAACGTTACTGTGAAACGGTCGCCGATTTGCAGCCTGTTGTCGCCGACGAGCCTCACTTTGAGCATGGCACAACTTCCCTATCGTTCTTAGCTTGAGATTTAACCATAAGTAAGCGTTGGCCGATTTAACGGTGGCGTCCAACCCGCTTCAACTAACCTTCCAGTAAGCAATTTTTGGTTCTTTGAATTTGCCTCTGGAGGTTTTGTAAGGTTACCGTGGTGAGCAAGTATCTTGTAAAAGTTTCAAAGCCTATCTTAGACGCGTGCAGAAGTCAGGCAATTAGGTTGCGATACCCACACTATGAGCATTCATGTGGCTCAAGGACTGGCCTTTGCTTCCTTCCGATGAGCGTCCGCACCAGCAGAGCCAGCAGTACCGCCACCATACACAGGAGCGCCATCACCATAACGCCGTTGAACAACAGCCCGGCCTCAAAAGACGTAAGCACATCCGGCCCCGACCTGGGCGGGTGAACCGGCAGCGGGAACTCTATAAGCACATTCCCCACCCCGCAAGGGTACAGCCACACCCAGAACACCGCCACCAGCCTCTTCACGCCATACCTCCACCTGTCATGCCAACTTGCCAAAACCTCTTGTTAGTAAGTACGCTCACTTCGATTCATTACGGTTATGAATACGTTTCTTGATACGAAATGCTCTAGGCTGTAGTTCAACTTTAGGCCAGTATCTAGGAATGCGTTCTAGAGCAGTAGGGTCAGATATGTAGCTCTCTACATAACCACAAGTAACGCACACGTAATTATCTAACGCTACATAAGTAGGCAGTACCCTGCCTGTTACTGGAATTGTATTCACATTAAACGTGCCAGTTTTGAATGGCATGCTAGCACCGGAGTAGATGTTATCAGAGGAACACTTGGGGCATCTACCGGTCTTCATGTGTATCCCTTTCTTGGAGTAGTATTTCTTACCGGTGGTATCTCGTCAAGCGATTTTGACTGCAAGATTCCAGAATCAGTAGGCTCTTCTAATGTATCTAGGTCGGGCCACCTGTTTCTGTTATCGCTTGGCCACATAACTATATTGTAGCATTTTAGAGATTAGGTGGCTCTTCAAGCAACCCAACAATCTAGTTGTCATACCTGTGTAGTAGTTAAAACTCAAGCTTAGAACTCATTTCACAACCTCTTCCACTTGAGACAGACTGGAACCTCATGACCCGCACGTCAATGGAGTGGTCACGCTTTCGTTAGGGGCACCTGGAACTGAAAGACTGCTCGTCGAAGGTATACTGCTCTGATACAATACTTGACCGGCGGAGTCCAGTGCTCGGACGTTAGTCGGCATGGTACCGGCACGCTCAATAACAGCATACACTCCGTCCTTTGTTTCGTCTCTGGACGTTTGCCCATTGGCAAAATCAGCTTCAACAGCAGCTACGTCGGGCAGTTTAACCCTTCCAAATACGATAGAGTAATTGTTTCCCAGTGCTACACCATGACACAGCAATGCACTGTTGGGCATGATGGCACCCTCTTCACCTGCGCTACCGCCGCTAAGGCCTATGTTAGCTGTTGGATTCCGGTGAACATCGACGCCAAACATGTGCACAGGTGAACTTCGGCCCGGAGTATCTCGGACTGTGGTGTAAAGCACGACGGCACCACCAGACCACGTACGCGAACCCAGGATCTGTACGCTCCGTACGCCGGGGTGGTTTTGCTGAGACTGGCGGGTCAACTGTCCGGGGCTTTTGTTAATAGGTAAGAAATCACAGCCCGCCACTAGCAACACGCCGGTGAGCACCATCAGCAAGGAGACAACCAGATTGAACGGCCGAGCGTTTAGGGCGGCTAGAGTGGGCAAAACAGGCAGCTTACTCATCTTTATTTCCCTTTCCGCGTGAGGGGCGGGGAAATCAGCGGCAACCATCGAAGAGGGACTCCGTCTGCGCAGCGAGTGCAACACGGAGGTAAAGCACGGAAGAGGCGACCTGTCGCCACAACCATAGGTAGTTGACCAAGTATAGTGCAGGTCATCTATGAGGTCAATATCCCAACGCTGCCGACGCCTCTTCATTGCTCTGCATGAGTTCAAGCTCTCACTGAACCGACTCCTCCAAGATAAGGTACCGCGTCGAAATCAGTACGTGGCCTGGAGTTCTAAGGCGCTATAGCAGAAAGCAGAAAAGGGAACACGTCTCTATACCTATTGACTATGGTCGATTTTCACCGTATATTACCAGTATGGCAGACCTACGTACCACCCCCGACTACCCGCTCGAGGAAGCATTGGAGCTTACTACCCCTGAGCAGCTAAAGGCACTGGCCGACCCTACCCGCCAGCGCATCCTCGGCCTGATAGGGCAGAAGGCGGCCTCTACGAAGCAGTTGTCGGAGATGCTCTCGGTGCCGAAGGGGACGGTGGGACACCACCTGAAGGCCCTGGAGAGCGCCGGGTTGGTGCGTGTGGTACGCGCAAGGCAGGTGCGGGCTATCACGGAGAAGTACTACGGCAGGGTGGCGCGCGTGTTCCGCGTATCCTCAGACGCAGGTATGGGCGGCGCGGCGGTGGCTTTGACCGAAGAAGTGGTGACGCTGCCCCTGCGCCAGGCCCTTTCCGAGGTGGTGCTCTCCAACGACCGCGACGACCCCACCACTTTCGTCATCTCGCATGCACGCATACCGAAGCGGCGGGTAAGGGAGTTCGCCTTGCGCCTGGAAGCCCTTTCGCAAGAGTTCGGCGGCCAGACGGTGCCCGGCGAGAAGGTGTACGGCTTCGTGGCCGGGGTGTATTTGACGGACTGGCCCCAGGAGAGTGACGCATGACAGGTGAGCGTGACGAGCAATGTATCTTCCAGGGGAGGGACATCATGGGCCTTGAGGCTGTTGAGGTGCAGAAGATTGGCGATTGGCTGGAGCGCACGGGGGTGCAGGCCACGTGCCCGGCGTGTGGCTCAAACGGTACTCAGGTGCCGTTCGACGTGGTGGCCGCGCCGGTGAAGAAGCGGGGCGGGCTGCACGTTGGTGACAAGATGACGCCCATCGTGCAGGTGGTGTGCAACAAGTGCGCGCACGTTAGCTTCTTCCTGGCCGAGCCTATGGGGTTGGACCGCTAGGAGGCAGCGTTGCCCCCTCGCCGTATTCCAGCCGCCTGAGCAGTTCGTCTTGTGGATGCCACAACTCGCGCGCCTTCCCCAGCATGTAAATCGAGCCGGTGACGAAGACCAGCTTGCTGGGGCCGGTGCCGGCGTCCGCGATTGCTCGCTTGATGGCGAGTTGCACGTCAGGCTCAATTGCAACGCTTACCCCAGGACGTACCTTGCGCGCCAGGTCGGCAATCTCCCCGGCGGCGAATGCAGGCTTGCCAATCACGCGCGCTTCCGTGGCGATTACCCGGTCCGCGACAGGCACTATCTCGGTGAGCGAAGCGAGCGCGTCTTTGGTCTGGAGCATGCCTATCACGAGGGTCTTTTCCACGCCCCCGTAATCATGCCGGAGAGCGGAGGCCGCGGCTCGCATCTTCTGCGGGTTGTGCGCGCCGTCGATCACCACTAACGGCCTGTCCTGCATGACCTCCATCCGGCCCGCGATCTTCAAACTGCTCATGGCCTCGCGTATAGCTTCCTCTGTAATCGCAAGGCCGTGTCGCTCTCGGAGCAGGAAGGCCGACATTATGGCCGTGCCCGCGTTGGTGGCCTGGTACTCTCCCAGCAGGCCCACGAACAGGTCGTCTACGCTCCCGAACGGCGTCCTGATGCTGGCGACGGTCCCGCGCTGCTGGGTACGAAGGTTCTCCACGTGGTAGTCGCGCCCCAGCCGGTAAAGCTCCGCGTGCTGTAAGGCTGCCTCCCTCTCGATTACCTCCAGCGCCTCAGGCCTGGTTTCTCCCGTTATGGCGGGTTTCCCAGGCTTGATGATGCCTGCCTTGTGCCAGGCTATCTCCGGCAGGGTGGTGCCGAGTTGCGGTACGTGGTCGAAATCGACGTTGGTGATGACCGCCAGGTCGTAGTCGCCCGCGTTGGTGGGGTCGAACCGCCCTCCCATGCCTGTCTCAAGCGACACCCACTCCACGCCCGTGCGCCGGAAGAACAGGTGCGTGAGCGCTACCCACGCCTCGCCATACTTGGGCTTGTCGCCAGGGAAGCGGGCCGCGTAGCTGTCGTAGAGGGGCCTGAAGTGCTCTATTAGCTCCACCAGGCCGGATGGCGAAATCAGCTTGCCGTTGGCTACCAGCTTCTCGTTGGGGACTTGCAGGTAGGGGCTGGTGTGCAGTCCGGTGCTTACGCCGGAGGCATGTAGGATGGCCGCTATCATGGTGGCGACCGAGCCTTTGCCGCCGGTGCCCGCCACGTGTACCGTGTGGTACGCTTGCTGGGGGGTGCCCAGATAGTCGAGGAAACGGGCCGTGCGTGCCAGCCCCGCTTCCTGTGCCCGCCTGATTTCGTCCTGGCTTTGCGGGATGAGGTAGCGTTCGCCTTTGGGGTCGGTGATGAGGGATTCGAGCCAGTGTAAGGCGGCTTTGTAGCGTGTGTATACCTGTGCCCAGTTGTCGCTACTTGCTATCTGCATTGTACTCTGCCGGTGGAAATATGCACCGACCCACTGTTGCCTGATCGGGTAGTACCCTACGCGAGTCGGCCAGCGCTCCGCTGCCGGAACATCGGCTTGTCAGGCTCGGTTGTCCACTTACTTACAAGAAAGCTGATATGCCCAAACGCCACTACCACAAGGAATACAGGCAGACCAATGTTCAGGAGCCAGTACCACATCGTGGCTCTATATTGGCCGATCAAGGTAAGGAACAGGATAAGACCAGGGGTAATGATAACAATGGTCGCGCAGATCGCGAGAAAGCGGTAGAGCCGAGTGCTTGCCCTGTGCCGGATCGCCACCTGCGCAGCCAGAATCAAGAGGGTGCTCACTGCGGTGCTGATAATCAATCCCAGTATTGCACCCCCGGTGATACCAATGGGGAGCCCAAAAAAACAGCCCAGGACCAGGCCGCCAAACACCTGACTATAGTCGCCTTCGCGCTCCGCAGATAAATAGCCTGAAAGAGCGGGTTGTACCAAGCCATAGAGTGCACCGAAAATAGCACCATAGCAAATACCAAGTAACCCGGTTCTCCAGACAATACCCCACATCAATTCCACGAAGTCGCCTTGCGCCTGCATGCGGTGCGCCACTGCGCGTGTCGAGTTCGCGGCTGCGGGACTTACTCTCATTGCAACTCAGCAACTCAAGCTGGTACCGTGCCGCCGGTCATGAGCAGGCCCAGCTTCTCCCTGGTGGCCTCGGCGCGGGGCATGACGGCTACCAGCTTGCCCTTGTAAATGACCCCTATCGTGTCAGAGAGGGCCAGCACCTCGTCAAGCTCCGCCGATACGAGCAGCACCGCCACGCCCTCGTCGCGCTGGGCCACTATCTGCTTGTGGATGAACTCTATCGAGCCTACGTCCAGCCCCCGCGTCGGTTGGGAGGCCACCAGGAAGCGTATCTGCCGGGAAAGCTCGCGGGCCAGGATCGCCTTTTGCTGGTTGCCGCCTGAGAGGTTGCGGGCCTGGGTCTGCACCGAGGCGGTGCGTACGTCGAACTTCCTCACCAGCTTGCGGGCGAAGTCGAACACGACATTGTCGTTGCGCAGTGGACCCCTGGCGAACGGTTTTTCGTCGTAGGTGTTCAGGCAGATGTTGTCCGCGACCGAATATGTGAGCACCAAACCGTGCTTGTGCCGGTCCTCCGGGACGTGGGCGAGGCCCTGGTCGATAAGCTGGCGGGTGCCGGTGAGGGTAACGTCGCGACCGTCGAGCAGGAGCTTGCCCTGGTGCACCTTGCGCAGGCCGGTGAGGGCCTCCACAAGCTCCGTCTGCCCGTTCCCTTCGATGCCCGCGATGCCGAATATCTCGCCCGCGCGCACCTGCATGTCAAGGCCGTCCACCGCCATATGGCCCCGGTTGTCCTTCACCCCAAGCCCCTCTATCGTGAGCACCGGCTCGCCTATATTAGCAGCCTTCTTCTCCACCTGTAGCAGCACGGTGCGCCCCACCATGAGCGAGGCCAGGTGGGCTTCGGTGCTGGTCTTGGGGTCGGCGGTGCCCGCCACGCGGCCATGCCTGAGCACGGTGATGCGGTCGGCAATTGCCAGCACTTCCTTTAGCTTGTGGGTGATGAAGACGATGGCCTTGCCGCTCTCTGCCAGGCGGCGCATGATGACGAACAGGTCGCGCGCCTCCTGGGGGGTAAGCACGGCGGTCGGCTCGTCCAGGATGAGGATGTCGGCGTTGCGGTAGAACGCCTTGAGGATCTCCACGCGCTGCTGGGAGCCTACGGGCAGGTCCTCTATGGTGGCATCGGGGTCCACTTGCAGGCCGTAGGTGGTCGATAGCTCCCTGATGCGCCTGGCCGCCGCGTCCTTGTCCAACATCACGCCCGCCTGCGTCGTCTCGCCGCCCAGCATGATGTTCTCGGTGACGGTGAGGGGCGGCACGAGCATGAAGTGCTGGTGGACCATGCCGATACCGGCGGCGATGGCGTGGCTCGGCCCGGTGAAACGCATCTCCTTGCCCTTGATGTAGATAGCGCCCTCGTCGGGCCGGTAGAGGCCGTAGAGGATGTTCATCAGGGTGGACTTGCCCGCGCCGTTCTCGCCCAGGAGCGCGTGTATCTCGCCCGGCCTCAGGTCGAGGTCAATGTGGTCGTTGGCGAGCACGCCGGGGAAGCGCTTGGTGATGCCCCGCGCTTGCAGGGCGTACTCGGCGCTGGGGGCGGGTAATTGGGTTTCAGGGGCTAAAGTTTGCATAGGTGTTTAGTCGCCATTCTTGCTTTCTAGTGTGTCGGTCCCGTAAAGCAGACAGGCTTGAATGTCTTCTGCCTCTAGCCAGGGATATTCTTTAAGTAGTATCTCAGGTGTATCACCGGCCGCAAGCATCCCTAACACATGCTCCACCGCCAAGCGTCGCCCTCGGATGATGGGCTTGCCACCAAAAATCTCAGGGTTCCTGGTTATCCTCTTGAGCAACTGAGTTTCGTCCATCGTCCGTCGTCCATCGTCCATCGTCACTTATCATACGGCACACCTACCGCCGCCGGGGGCGAGGAGCGTCCTACGAAGCCCGCCAGCACGATGATAGTCACGATGTAGGGCAGCAGGCCCACAATCTGGGGCAGGAAGAAGAAGGGAAGGTCGCCTGTGCCCGCGGTGCTCACGCATTGCTGGATGTTGATCTGTATCGCCTGCGTGAAGCCGAACAGGAGAGTCGCGCCCCAGGCGTTCAGCGGCTTCCAGTTGCCGAAGATGAGCGCGGCCAACGCGATGAAGCCGCGACCGCCGGTGACGCCGGGGCTGAAGTTGGACAACTCTGCGATGAAGTACGCTCCACCCAGGCCCGCGATGCCCGCCCCGATGGTCACGTTGGCGTAGCGCATGAAGAAGACGTTGATGCCCACCGTATCGGCGGCGCGGGGGTGCTCGCCCACGGCGCGGGTGCGCAGGCCCCAGGGCGTGAAGAAGAAGACGAAGTGAGCAATCGCCACCATCAAGAGGGCGATCCAGACGACCGGTTGGTGCTGGAAGAGCCTGCCGAAGACCGGGATGTCGGACAGCAGCGGGATGCTGATGGTAGGTAGCTTACCCGCGCCTGGGGCGTTGCGGTTGAAGAACTGGTCGTAGAAGAAGCCCGTGAGGCCGAACGACAGGATGTTGATGACCGTGCCGCTGATTATCTGGTCGACCTTGAAGGTGACGGAGAGGAGCGCGTGCAGCAGGCCCATCATGGAAGCGGCCAGGATGGCCCCTAGCAAGCCAAGCCAGAGAGAGCCGGTGAGCGCGCCCACCACGTACGCGCTAAAGGCCCCCGTGAGCATCATGCCCTCAATCGCGATGTTTACCACGCCCGACCGCTCGCAGAAGAGGCCGCTGATAGCGCCGAGGGTGAGGGGCGTAGCCACACGGATGGTGGTAGCCAGCACCGAGGCGATCAGTATGTCGATAGCTACGCCGCAGATGTTCATGGCTCTTCACCACCTGCCTCGTACCGGCCTGAACCGCGCTCTTTGGTCGTGGGTGTATCGTCTCCGGTGGCGGGGTCGGTCTTGGGATAGCTCTCGGCAATAGGGGTCTGTTCGGGGCCGTCGGCTACGGGCGCTTCGGCGGCAGACGCACCGACGGTCGCGGCCAGAGCAGCGGGCGCGAGGGACATGGACGTGCCCACGGGTTTAGCTTTTATCCGGTAGAGCCAGGTGATGATTACGTCCGCCGCAACAAAGAGCAAGATGAGACCCTGCACCACCGCGATGATTGAGCTTGAAATCTGAGTGTTGAACTGCATCTGCGTAGCCCCTGACTTGAGGCCGCCGAACAGTATGGCCGCCGCCACCACTCCGAAGGGATTTGTGCGGCCCAGCAACGCTACCGCTATGCTGTCGAAGCCGTACCCGGCCCCGAAGCCCAGTTCGTGACGCTGCGTGACACCCGTAACTTGAAAAGCGCCCGCCGCGCCTGCAAGCATACCGGCCAGGCCCATAGCGAGTATGATGCTGCGGGGCACGCTCATACCGGCGTAGCGCGCGGCGTGCTGGTTCGCGCCTACAGTCTTTATTTCAAATCCCCAGGTGGTGCGCCTCAAGAACCAGTAAACCAGGGCCGCAGCCAGCACGGCGATGGGCACGCCCAGGTGCATCTGCCAGTCGCTGCCCGCGAATAGCTGGGGTAGCTGGGCTTCGGGGGCGATGCGAGCGGTGCGGGCCAGCACGTTGCCGGGGCTGCGGTCTCTCATCGGCCCGCCCAGCAGGTACGCCACAATGCCCAGGGCGATATAGTTGAGCATGATGGTGATGATCACCTCATGCGCCCCGGTGTACGCCTTGAGCACGCCGGGTATCGCGCCCCAGAGCAGTCCCGCGAGGAGTCCGGCTCCCAAAGCCAGTACCAGGTGGATGGGGAACGGCACGCCCTGGATAGAGTACCCGACGAACGCGGTGGTAATAGCCCCGGCGGCCAGTTGTCCTTCGGCCCCAATGTTGAACAGGCCGCACTTGAAGGCCAGGGCCACCGAGAGGCCAGCGAAGATGTAGGGGGTGGCGGTTACGAGCGTGGCGGCGATGTTGCGAGGGGTGCCCATCGCGCCCTGCCACAGCCCGGCGAAGGCTCCCTCCGGGCCTATCACCTTTTGCAGGTCACCGGTAGTCACCCAGATAACGAGGCCGCTGATGACCAGGGCCGTGAAGATCGCCAGGATCGGCACGAGGAAGGACCTACCGGCTTGCGCCCACGCCGCAGCGAGAAAGGAAGGCTGTGGAGGCTGCCCGCCCCCGCCGCCACTCCCACTCCCGCTCCCGCTTCCACCTGCCGTTCGATCTACATTGGTCGAAATAGCGCTCAAGTTGCTCTCCCAGCTATATAACAAAGGGCGGTGTCACCTGCATTATACAAGTTACACCGCCCTGTGGGGAGTTGTGAGTTATGAGTTATGAGT
>JALZHI010000064.1 GCA_030913985.1 Chloroflexota bacterium
ACTCGGAACTCGGCACTCGGAACTCGGTACTCATCACTAACTTTGGAGGGCAACAATGAAGTTGAGACTCGCGGATAGAATGACGCGCCTGGGGACTGAGACGGCTTTTGAAGTGGCCGCGCGGGCCAGGGCGCTCGAAGCGCAGGGCAAGCCGATTATCCACCTGGAGATTGGCGAGCCTGACTTTGATACTCCCACCAACGTGCGGGAGGAGGCCAAGCGCGCTCTCGATGAGGGGTACACCCACTACAGCAACTCGACGGGCATCCTCGAACTGCGCGAGGCGATTGCCGAATACGCGGGCCGCAATCGCGGCCTCACTTTCGACCCGGCCAACGTGATCGTCACGCCGGGGGCCAAGCCGATCATGTTCTACGCGATCATGGCGCTGGTGGAGGAGGGCGAGGAGGTCATCTACCCCAATCCCGGCTTCCCCATCTACGAGTCGATGATTAACTTCCTGGGTGGCAAGCCGGTGCCCCTGCACCTGCGCGAGAGCAATGACTTCCGCATCGACCTGGACGAGCTTGAGAGCAAGGTGACCGAGAAGACGCGCATGATCATCTTCAACTCGCCCCACAACCCCACCGGCGGCGTGCTCACACGGGACGACCTCAAGGCGATTGCCGACCTGGCCGTCCGGCACGACATCATGGTGCTGGCCGACGAGATCTACAGCGAGATCGTGTACGAAGGCGAGCACCACACCATCCTGAGCTTCCCCGGCATGGAGGAGCGCACCATCCTGCTCGACGGCTTCTCCAAGACGTTCGCCATGACAGGCTGGCGGCTCGGCTACGGCGTCTTCCCTCCTGAGATGGTGCCGCACGTCAGCCGCCTCATCATCAACAGCGTGTCGTGTACCTCTACCTTCAGCCAGCGGGCCGCTATCGCCGCGCTCACCGGGCCGAGGGACGACGTGAACCACATGCTTCAGGCTTTTGCCGAGCGCCGCGAGCTGGTGTACGAGGGGCTGAACAACATTCCCGGTTTCAGTTGCAATCGCCCGGCGGGGGCCTTCTACGCCTTCCCCAACATCACAGGCACCGGCATGAACTCCCGCGCCTACGCCGACTACCTGCTGACCGAGGCTGACGTGGCGGTGCTGCCCGGCACCTCCTTCGGGGCCTTCGGTGAGGGTTATATCCGCATCTCGTTCGCCAACTCCGCCGACAACCTGCGCGAGGCCATGCGCCGCATCGAAGAGGCCAACCGCCGCCTCCCCTCCCTCAAAGCCGAGGCCGGTGCAGCCACCTAGTGTAGAGAAACGAAACCGCAAAGGCGCAAAGAGCGCAAAGGTAACGCAAAGATAAGGATTGTCTGGAGGTGTAGGGGCACGATAGGTCGTGCCCCTCCTTTGCCTTAATTCCACTCGTGGAAGTGTCGAATGGTGTCTCCACCTGTCATTTCGAACGCAGTGGGAAATCTCGTCCTACAGCACCCAAATACCACCTTTCACTTAGCCAACTGGCATTGGAAGAACGTGGAAACATCTCGGTGAAGGACGAGATTTCTCACTGCGTTCGGAATGACAATGTGGGGGTTCGTTCCTCGAATCCTGCTATTGGGAATATCTATAGGGACGCGATACACTATGCCCGTTTGTTCTTGGTGTCCTTGACGTTCTGGCGGTTCCACCTCATCATGCTAGTTGTTCTGCGCTAGCACCTCTGTTAGAATCAGCCCATGCTTCGAGACGGTAAGGCGGGGTCGTTTTTGGCCGGGCGTGCGGGTGGGTGGCTTATCGCGGCGGTGGCGCTTCTGTGTGCGCTGTCGCTGGCTGTTGCCTCGTTGCGGCACACGGGTTCGTTGGCCTTCCCCATCGATGACGGCTACATTTACAGCAACTACGTGGCTTCGGCTGCCCAGGGCCAGTTCTTCACCTACAATCCGGGCGAGACCAGCGGTGGTATTACGGGCTTTGGCTGGTACTTGCTGTGCCTGGTAGCTTACATGTTGCTGGTGCCGCTTCACTCGGTGCTTGACGGCTTCGCTCCGACGATTGTCAGCGACAACGGCGAGCTTGCGGCGCAGGCCGGACACCTCTTCCTGGCGGCTTACATACCGGGCGCTCTCTGCCTGGCGGCAACGGGACTGGGCACCTGGAAACTGGCGGACCTGGCCCTCCCCAACGTTGAAGGCAAGAGTCTGGCTAAGGCTACAGTGTGCTGGGTGCTGGGCGTGGTTGCTGCCTCGGACCTGGGGCTGGCCTGGGGCGCTATGTCGGGACTGGAGGTGCCGCTTTCCGCCGCACTGGTGGTCTGGACGCTATATCTGCTCCTGCTCGATTGGCGTCGGGGCAGGCCGGGCTGGAGCCTGTTGCTGGGCGCCGGGTTGTCCTGGGCGCGGCCCGATCTGCTGGCGTTCGCGGGTGTAGCTCTTGCATGGCTGCTGCTCCGCTTCTTGTTCGCCAGGGATGGACGGGAGCATAGAAAGGCGGGTATCTTCGCGGTCTTCTACCTACTTGCCTGTGCAGCCGGGGCCGGGTTGCTCAGCCTGACCTACTTGCTGGGCTGGGGCCGCCCTCTGCCTAGCTCCTTCTACGCAAAGGTCGGGGGATTGCGCCTGTTTGACGGGTTCGGCAGCGCGGCGGAAGAACTCCTGCTGGCGGGACGCCTCTTGCCGTTCGTGGTGGCAGGTCTGGCCCTGCTAGGCGGCCTGGTCTGGTTCGTCCGTCCGGCAAGCAGGGATGAGCAGAGCGAGACGCGCTGGACTGCCCTGTTTCTAATGATGTCGTTCTCCGGCTTCGTGTTGGCGCTGATGCTCATCCAGCCCTGGTTCGGGCAAGAGGACCGCTACATCCTGCCTGTACACCCGTGCGCTATAGTGCTGGTTGGGATGCTGATGTGGTTCTTCATTAGGGCTATTCCGCTGGAACGCTTCCTTGCCCGACCCCTGGTGCTTTCCTCCTTAGCAGGCGCAATAGCAGTGCTGGTGGTGCTCAATAACTATGTATGGGCCACGCGCAACCATGTCGTATACGTGCGCAACATTACGGACGCGCACGTAGCGCCCGCCCGCTGGATGGCGCGCAACACACCACCTGAAGCCTTGATCGCCTCTGAGCCGATTGGTGCCGTCCGCCTCTTCTCCGAACGCCGCACGTTCGATGTTGTAGGGCTGACCTCACCAACCGCTCTGGGCAGTTATGGGCCGTGGGAGACCATGTCAGCTTCCATGCGCGCGGCCGGGGCCGACTATCTGCTGATATACCCGGCGTGGTTCGAGGATGGGCGGCCTGAGTGGGCGCTTGAGCGGATGCGTTTTCCGGTGGAGGACAACAGGATCGCCGGGGAAGACCTGATAGCGATTTACGAGCTAAGCTGGGGTGCTGCCACGATGCCCTGAGCAAGCGTGACTTTCGGCGCGCTAAAAGCAAACAATTTTCCCATTGCGCCCGGCATCCACGTAGCTTATATTGGCTTTGAATGGGTAACTCTAGAGGGAAGCTGACTTGGGTTTGATCTACGTGGCCCTGGCCTTTATCCTGGGCCTTTTCGCCGGGTTTGGCGTCAACCTTATAGCTACGCGACTTGCGGCCCAAAAGCCGATGTTCGGGCCGCTCCATTGCACGCGCTCGGCGCACCGCATATCCCTGATGCAGGCACTGCCGGTGGTTGGCTACCTGATGCAGGGCGGCAAGTGCGCGCAGTGCGGTCACAAGCTCTCCGCCGCCTTCCCCGCTACCGAGCTGGCCACAGGCGTGCTGCTCGCGGGGCTGTGCTGGCTGGAAGGCATTGGCCCTTCGTTCCTGTTCCATTCGGCGTACGTTGTGGTGCTGATGCTGGTGCTCGTAATCGACTGGAAGCACCGCGACATCTACTTCTCTATTATCGCATTAGGCTCGTTGATCGCCCTGGTCGGCCTGTTCGTCCTACCGGGCTTAGACCTCGTCAGTGGGCTTGTGGGCGCTGGTGTCGCGGGTGGGTTCTTCCTGCTGGCCTACCTGCTCGCGCGGCTCATCTTCCCTCACATCGAGGAACCCCTGGGCCTCGGCGACGTGCTGCTGGCGCTGATGATGGGGCTGATGCTCGGCTTCCCCAACGTGGTGGGCGCTCTCCTGATAGGGCCGCTGATCGCGGGCGCGGCGGCCATACTCCTCCTCGTCTCGAAGAAGAGCAAGATAGGCGACTTCATGCCCTATGGCGTGGCCCTCTGTGCGGCGACCATCCTGTTCATCGTCTACCCAAGGCCGTTCGCCGAGGCCCTCCAATTGCCGGTGCTAACCTACTTGGTCAGCAACATTTTCCCCTAAGAAGTCGTCACAGGTGGGTGATAGCCGTGCCTGCGGGTGCCGGTTTTCTTGACGCTCAAGTTTTGCATGGCGTATACTCGAACCGAGAGCCTTGTTTTGCGGCCTGCCCGGTGATCGCCCGTTCCACCTAGTTTTCCGCGTAGAAGTCAGGATTATTCAATGTCCCAACAATGTCCCAATTGTGGCTCGCCTGTGCAGGCGGGTCATCGCTTTTGCGCCAACTGCGGCTACTCCCAGGTAAGCGCCCCCACTTTGCCAATCTCGCCTGCCGGACCTGTCGTGCCTGCCGTGAACGAAACGGCGAGCGACTCCGCACCCCCGGTTACCTACGTGGTGCAGCGTTACGATACTCCCGCACCAGCACCCGCGCCTGCGGTTGAGGACCAAGCTCCGGTAGCGCTGAGTACCGGGCTTCCGGTGCGCGTAGTGGGTGCGGAGCAACAGGCGCAGCCTTACCCGGCTTTCGTGCCGCCCCCGTTGCCCGGCGAACAGGCGAATCCGCAACAGTCGGAGACTCCTCGTGGCTCTATCCCTCCTCCGCCTCCCCGTAGCCTGGACGTAAGCCAGATGGGCGCGGGCAGCAGCACCTACGGCAACTTCTCCTCTGCGTCGGGTCCCAGGCTTCAGGGAGGCGCGTTCGCCCCGTACGAGGGTGGGGCCGTCCGGCAGCTTGAGCGGCAAGGCTCGCAGCGGGCGTGGCTGATGCCGGTGCTCGTAGCTGGAATCGCCGCGCTCGTGCTGCTGGCGTTAGGGGGTGGGTACCTGCTCCTCAACAGGCAACAGCCGCAGCCGCAGCCCCAACAGCAGCCTAGCAACGTGAATGTTACCGAGGAAGAGGAGCGGCTAAAGGAGACGGTGCGTATCAGCAACGACGAGCAGATCAAGGCCTGGCGCGACCTCGACACAGAGGTGCTGAAGGGCACTCGCGTTGGGGATGTGCTCCAGGAAAACATCGAGATGATTGAGATGCTCAAGCAAAACAACATGTACGCCGTGCCCGTCATGGAGCGTCTCGACTTCGTGGACGTGACGGTGAACGGAGACACCGCCACGGTACGCACAATCGAGACCTGGAGCGTTACCTTTTACAATAGGGACACCAGGCAGGAGGTGAAGAGGTACGGGCCAGATACTCTGCACGAGACCTACCATATGGTGAAGCAAAACGGCAAGTGGATGGTCAACGAACTCATAATTGAGGAGTCCCCCAGCGCACCGGGCAGTACAACCTAGCTGAAAGATATGTAAGCGCATCACACCCACTAACTCGGGGTTTGGGAGATACAAAGAGGACCAGGGTACAATTTCATGTACCTTGGTCCTCTTGTTTAGCACCCAGTAAATGCTCTCGGTTTTGGGCTTCGTGTCTAAGCGTGATGCGTTTAAGTGCCCGCTGTTTGCTTGCTGCTAGTTCGCCTCGGTGTGCCCCTGCTTCTTCGCCAACCTTCTCAGTTGTAAGCCGCTCAACACCAGTACCAACGAGGAGACGGAGAGCAACAGTGGTAGGGACGACTGGCCCCCGCCGGTGCGCGGGTTGACGGCGGGTGCGGTGCCGCTATCCGAGCCTACTACCACGCCTCCCTGCTGGCCTCCATCGGCGCTCCCGCCCCCAGGATCGGTGACAATCACCGGGACGGCAGCAGTGGCCGTCGGCCCCAGGTCGGTCAGGCGCGTAGGCTCGGGCGGCACCGGCTCCGTGGTCGGTGCGGCAGGCACGTCAGTGGTTGGGGCGGTGTCAGCGCCTGGGGTGTTCTGCCCCGGAGGTGTAGTGTCGGCAGTGCTGGCCGCCGTTGGGATAGTGGTCGTGTTGGTGGGCCTGCTCGTGGGAGCCGTCGCGGGCGTGCCGGTACGAACGCTGGTAGGCCTGGTCGTGGGTACGCCGGTGCCCCCGGCGGGCGCGGTCGGGTTACCCGTCTCTACGGCAGGAGGACGAGGAGGCGTGGCCCCACTCGTCTGCACGGCAGGAGGAATAGCCGCGCTGTTCTCGGCTGGGTCCGCGGAGGTACCCACGGGCCGGGGTACAGTAGTAATCGTCACTGCTGGCGCGAGCGCGTCTACCTTGCTACCCTCTTTGGACTCTGCAACCTGCGCGGGGGCGGCCTGCTCCGAAGTTGTTTCCGGGGCCTTGTTACTTGGGGCCGGGGCCTGTACATCCGCACTTGCCTTGCCCGCGCCAGCCGGTGCCTGCACGTTGTTCTGGTTGCTACCGGAAACCTTACTGCCAGTGGGTGCAGAGTTATCAGGGGCTGCGCTCTGCGCCGCATTGTTCTCTTTGGCTGGTGCCGCAGGTTCTTCGGGTGCCACGGGTGCTGCTGCGGCTTGCTCTGCCGCCGCGTTCTGGCTGGCTGCGGGGGCCTTAGAAGTTGTGGTGGCTACGGTGGCTACGGTCGCTACTGTGGCTTCCACCGTTGCGGTCGAGGTAGGCGCCTGCATTGCCGTATCAGTGGGTGCGGCGGTAGCGGTATCCGTGGGAGCGGAAGTCGCCGTGGCTGTGGCCGCGCTCTTCTTGCCTGGGGCGGTCTGCGGGGTGGCGCTGGCTTCCTGCGCGGCCTCCGGGCTGGGCGACGGGGTGCCTGGGGCCTTCTTGCCCGGTGGGGCGGCTGTGGAGGTTGTGGCGGTGGCGGTCTGCGTCGGAGTATTTTCTACCACCTCAACCGTGTCGGTGGGTTGTGGTTGCGATGCCCCGGTGGTCGTGGAGGGCGCGGCCTGAGTCACCTCTCCAACCGCCCACACGAGCACAGCGCCGGGTCCGCTGCCGAATATAGTGCCGTAGGGTAGGTAAACCAACAACTCCTGGCTGGAGGTATTGGTCAGGGTGAGGGTGCCGCTACCGACCGAGGGAGTCAGCGAAGAGGGTGCGAACGCGATCTCACCGAGCGTAACCTGCCCGCTGCTTGCCAGTTGCAGGGCCGACCTGCCGTTGGGACTCCAGCTTGGCACGCCGGGCGAGCCGGCTGCGGCAGCGTAAATCTGCTCGGCGGTAGCGTGCTGTTCGCCGCGCCAGGTGCCATCCTGCGCGTACCAGACGGCAAGGACCGCCTGCTGGGGATCGGTTTCAGTGTAGCCCCAGTTTATGCCGTAGTAGAGCGTGATGCGCACGTTATCGGGTGGCTGCGACGGTTCGGCGAGCGACACGGGCGCTGCCGGGATGGTCGAGCCGGGCTGCAAAGACATGCCACGCACCTGCAACTGCGCGCTGCCACCAGCCGGGACCATGACTGAGGTAGTGGGCACGGCGTACAAAGCGCCTGCCGAGGCTACACGCGTGCCGAAGCCCGCCCATGTAAAGGCCCCGCCTGACAGGGAGACGATAAGCGAAGCTATAAGTGCGAGGCAATAGCGACGGGAACTGAGGGCGCGCCGGGGCTTGCTCAAGTTGGAAATCTGCCTTTCAGGAACGGGTAAGCTGCGTTGTGAGTATACAGCCTGCACTAGTGATTTTCAAGCAGGGAGGGGAGTGGACGATGGACGATGGACGATGGACGATGGACGATAGGAGACGAAAACGCAAAGACGCAGAGGACGCAAAGAACGCGCAAAGAGGACGAAGGGTTAGATGTGTGGCTGCTACTCAGTCCTCAGTCCTCATCACTCCTATCGTCCATCGTCCATCGTCCCAAAAAAGCCTTGCATCCGTGACCTTCATATGCTATATTGTTAGGTCGATAACTGTAACATAATTCGATGGGGGTGCCTTTTTGTTCGACGTTAGTTTGCCTGAGATTAACTGCGATGCAGTGAGTGATAGTTATGGGCGCTATCGCATTGAGCCGCTTCAGCCTGGGTGGGGTACGACGCTGGGTGCCAGCCTCCGCCGCATATTGATTTCTTCCCTCCAGGGTGCCGCCGTGACCGGCATCCGCCTGGCCGAGATGCCCGACGATCCCAGCGAAATCCCCGGCATTGAGGAAGGCCTGATTGATCTCGTGCTGAACGTGAAGCAGCTACGCTTCCGGCTGACGCAGCCCGAGGACGGAGCCGAACCTGCCTCCAACCGTGCGATGCTGCGCGTGGTGAGCAAGCTGCCGGGCGAGATTACCGGCGCTTCGCTGGAACTCCCCGAGGGCATGGAAGTAGTCAATCCCGACACGCTTATCGCCACCGCCAACGGCGACGGCAGCACCTTCGAGCTTGAGTTGCTCATCGAGACCGGCGTCGGCTACGGCTCGGCGGAATTGCGTACCGACCTGCCCGCCGATGTCATCCCGGTGGACGCCGTGTACACGCCGGTGCCCAGGGTCAATTACGTGGTTGAGCACACGCGTGTCGGCCAGATGACCGACTACGACCGGCTACTGCTCGAAATCTGGACCGACGGCACGCTGCCCCCGGACGACGCGCTGAGCCAGGCCGCCCGCATCCTGACCGGCTATGCGACCTCCGTGGCCCGCTACGGCCGCGACGTTAGCGACCTGGGTATCGAGGAGCCTGCGGCACCCGTGGAGGACGCCACCAACCGGCCCATCGAGGTGCTCAACCTCAGCATGCGCACCACCAACGCGCTCAAGAGGGCCAACATCACCACGATTGCCCAGGTGCTAGCCTACAGCGACAACGACCTGCTGCACCTGCGCAACTTCGGGCAGAAGTCGCTGGTCGAATTGCAAGAGGCGCTTGTAGCCCACGGCTTCGACCGCCCCATCGAGGAAGGCGAACTCGGAGAGGGTGAGGACGTCGAGGACCTGGAAGACGAAGAGTAAACACCAATCTAGCGCGAAAAGGGAGGGCCATTGCGGCCCTCCCTTTTTTGTTTCTCTAAACGCGCCGTGGCACTCGCTGCCTTGCGCGGTACAGCCCGCGTGAAGCATTCATGCGGATGCGCAGAAGCCCACGCAAGGAATTGACGGCGTCTTTCCAGAGGCGGACCTTCGTGCCAGCCTCATCGTGCCATGTTACCGGCACCTGCTTGATGCGGTACTTGAAGCGTTGGGCCAGGAATAGCACCTCGGCATCGAAGCTCCAGTCATCGATCACTGACAGCCCGAACAAGGTCTGTGCGGCCTCGTGGGTGAAGCACTTGAAGCCGCAAGTCACGTCAGAAATATCTTTTGTGGCTATATGGTTAGTTAGCCAAGTAAAGACCTTGCCAAGCGACTCGCGCCAGAGTGGTTGATGTTTGACGATGTTAGCACCGGCCATCTTGCGCGAGCCGATTACAACGTCGTAACCTTCCTCCAGCCACGGCCAGAACTTGTCCAGTTCTGAAGGAGGGGTCGATAAGTCGGCGTCGGTGAAGAGGACGTAGCGCCCACCTGCCGCCAGCATGCCTACTTTGACGGCGTGGCCCTTGCCGCGATTGCGGGGCTGTACCAGCACCCTTGCGCGCGCTTCTTCGGCCAGCATCTGCCGGGCCAGTTCGGGAGTGCCGTCGGTAGAGCCGTCGTCCACCACCACGATCTCGTAAGGATAGTCTTGCGCGTGCAGGAAAGCCAGCAACTCGGGCAGGCGCTCTCCCATACGTCTTGTTTCGTTGTACACCGGCACAACCACCGACAGCCTGAGTTCCAGCCCATTATCGCCGCCGACTGAAGTACGTTCGTCTGCTCCAGGGTCGCTTGTCAAGGGTGTTCTCTCATGTGGGGTTCGACGCCCATGGGGACGCCTTGCAGAAGATAGCACACGCCGTCTTGCAGTGTCAAGATTCTAATAACTCACCTATCGTACGAGCATCCTGGGCCGCTCGCGCCCTCAGCCTCGACGCCGCCTGCTTGACCTTGTCCGCCTCTACCCGGCGCAACGCCCATAGCTGGCGAAGCTTCATCTCGATTTCCTCAGGCGAGGGCACGCGGGTCTGTACCTCCACCACCCAGCGCCGGGCGCCCAGGAGTGTCATCAACGCCCGCATCTTGGGCACGTAGGAGAGCGCCAACGACGGTACCCCCCCGGTCGCCCCGAACACGAGCGCGTGCAGGCGCATGCTGACCAGCAGGTCGGCATTTCGTAGGTAGCCCGCTAGGTCCGAGGGGGTGTGCCGTACCTGTGCCCAGCCTATTTCGGTACCGGGCACGCCCAAGCGCAACGCCTCCTGTTCCACCTGCCGCAGCACTTCGTCGTCGCGCTCGGCCCAGAAGGGCAGCAGCACCACTCTCGCTCCAAGCTCCTGGACGCAACAGCGCACTCCGCGAGCAACCGCGTGCACGAACCTCCGGTCCTCTTCTACGCCCGGCTGGGTTTCCAGCTTCAGGCGGTGGCGTACGCTCACCGGGAGGAGGTAACGCACGTTGAGGCCGGGGTCGTCGTGGAGCCTGTGCCGCACGCAGAATACGATGGTTGGCCTCTGGCTTTTGGTGTCTTGAGGCGGGGCCGCAGGCTCGATGAGAAAGGCGGGGTCGGCGGTCACCCGTATCTTGTCCGGTCTAATACCTGCCGATCTAAGGGCGCGCGCCGACTCCGTATCCCGTACGCTGAAGTAGCGGGAAGAACGAAAGATGAAGCGGGCAAGCAGGCGGCCCAGCCTGGTGTAAAGCGGCCCCACTCCCAGGCCCCACCCGAACACCGGTACGCCCCTGGACCTGGCAAGGACCACGTAGAGGGCGTACAAAGGCAGATTGTAGACGCTGGAGCTATCCTGTATCAAGCCACCACCGCCCAGTATCAACGCTTTTGATTGCCGGACCGCGCGTAGCGTGGCAAGGCTGAGCGGGTTGCGTGGCAGGCTCTCGACACCATAGGTGGCGGCGGTCCTGCCGGGGTTGGTGGAGAGTACCAGGAGGCCCTCATGCCCGGCGCGGCGCAGCGACTCCACTACCGATTGCAGCACCGCCTCGTCACCCGCGTTCGCGCTGCCGTACCAGCCGAGTATGGCTATCTTCTTCCGGGGTGGCTGCCTGGTGGCCTGGGGTTGCGACTCAGAGTCCGGCCTGGGCATCAGTCTTGTCTGAGGCCAGTGGGGTCTTGCGATTCGGCTTCCGGGGGTCTGCTAGCCTTGCCGCCGGTAGTCGGCTGGACGCGAGAGCGTCCGTGTGCGTGGCCCTGGTGGTCGTGGATAACGCGCATGAACAGGGCCTGGTAGCGTTTGGCGACGATGTCCCATGAATAGTGCCCCTGCACAAACTTACGCGCTTTGCGCCCCAGCATCTCGCGCTGTTCGTTGTCGGCAAGCAGCTCGAGGATGGTGTTCGCGAAGGACTCGCTGTCCAGGGGGTCGAGCAGGATGCCGTTCTGCCCCGGCACGATGGCTTCCGGTATGCCGTCCAGCCGCGAGGCTACGACGTAACGGCCCGCCGCCGCCGCCTCCAACGCCACCAGGCCAAAGCCCTCGATGTCGTGCTGCACGGGGATGTTGGGCATGATGAACAGGTCGCACAGGTGATAAGCCGCGCGGAGCGTGTCGTCGTCCACGCGCCCCACGAGCACCACGTAATCCTCAAGGTGCAGCGAGGCTATGCGGGTCTCTATCAACTCACGCTGCGGGCCTTCACCGACGATCAGGTAGCAAATGTCCTGTCGCTGGGCGATAATGCGCGGCATGACCTCCGTGAGGAAGTGCACCACACCCTTGCGCTCGATGAGGCGGCCCACCGTGAGCAGCACCTTGCGATCTCGCAGCCTGCTCCCCGCGGCCATTTGCAGGTTGCGCATCGCCTGCGTGGTGAACTGGTCTGCGAACTCCAGCATGTTCACGCCGTTGGGTACCACTTCGCACAACGCCGACGGCACGCCCCGCTTGATGCACTGGTGCCTGGTGTAGCTGCTCACGCAAATCACCTTGTCCATGCGGCGCAGGCATTTGGGAATTACCCACTGGTACAGGCGGTTGGAGTAGGTCACGTCGAGACCATGCACGGTGACCACGACCGGCACCCGCAGCAGCGTGCGCAACGCGAGACCGAGGGGTGTCAGCAGGGCGTCGGAGAGGTGAATGAGCTTGACGTGGTTGGAGCGCGAAACGGTGAGCACCGCCCGCAGGAAAGCGTACACGACGAAAAAGGGCACAAAGAGGGTCGAGCCACCCCAGTAGATAGTGCGCGTGGGCGTGAGCCTCCCGACTTCCTTGGTCAGGCTCTGGCTCAGGCGTTGCATGCCCCCTACAGAGGGTGGGTGCTTGCGCGTGATGAATAGGATCATAGGTAATCAGTGGTTAGTGGTTAGTGGTTAGCGGTTAGCGGTCGGCAAATAGCTTCTAACCACTAACCACTAACCACTAACCACTACTCACGTTTCAGCACCAGCTCCTTGTAGAAATCGAGTTGCTCGCGGGCAATGGCGTCCCAGGTGAACTGGGCTGCCCAACTCTTGCCTGCTTCTCCCAGCTTCTCCCGCAGGTCCAAGTCTGTGGCTACCCGGCGCATCGCGTCCGCCAGCGCTTGCAGGTCGTCTTCGGGCACCAGCACCCCGTGTCCCGTGGGGTACGGCGGCGCGTTGTCGCGCAGACCGGCGATGTTCGTGCCCACCACCGGAGCTCCTGCCGCGCCCGCTTCCAGTGCCGTTATCGGGCCGGTCTCGTACCTTGACGGTATGGCGACCAGCAACGCGTGCTTCATCAGCTCTGCCGCCCGTACCGAGTCTACCTGGCCCACGAAACGGATGCGGTTGCGGTAGCGGGCGCGGGCCACCAGGTTATCCAGCGCGAATGTCTGGGCACCGGAGCCACCACCCGCGATCAGCAGGCGCACGGTGGGCACCCTGCTCGCCAGTTCGTCAAAGGCCGCCACCAACCTGTCGAGGCCCTTCTGGTACACATCAATGCGGCCAATGGACAGGATGTACGGGTCGTCCGGCCTGGGACCGCCCGGCATCTGCCCCGCGCTGAAGAAGACGGGGCTTGCGGCGTAGCGTATCACCCTGATGTTCGCCTGCGGCCCCTTTAGCTCCCTTAGCTGCTCGCCCACCTGGATGGAGGTCGCCACAAAGTTCTTGAAGCGCGAGAGCAATGGCTGCTCCACCAGGCGCGGGCCCCAACCGGCGAGGCCGTACTTCTTGCTGGCGTGCTCCCCGTACACGTTCTGCACGCTCGCCACCGAGGGGGTGCGTCCGCACCACAGCGGCGCGCCCACCGGCGAGAACGGGGAGACATCCTCGATGACTATATCATAGCCCCCACGCTTTATCAAGCGAGCGGCGGCCAGCGTGTAAGTCAGCCTGCTGAGTACATACGACCGCTTGCTGCCCACCCTCCGGTATTGCACCCCGACCCGGTTTTCGCTAATCTCAGCGCCGGGGTACATGCCGCACACCACCTGTATGCGCTCGCCGCCCCGAACGATGCGCCCGTAGATTTCGAGCGTGCGGAAGGCTCCCCCGCCTCCGACCCAGGGGTTCCCGATATCGTCATATATGACGTGCAGTATGCGCATACTTGCAGGTACGCCCCGAAATAGGTCAGAGCCTGCTGGCTATCCCGGCCCAGAGCACTATGCCGAGCATCGACCATGCCCGCGAAAGGAGCGCTGCTGCTGCGGCTATGGGCGCGGGCACGCCGACCAGCGCGGTGAGCAAGCTTACAATAAAGAACTCGCGCACGACAAGCCCCTGCGGCACGAACACGGCCAGGTAGCCCGCCACCCACGAAGCCGCGAATATCCCCCCCACCACGGGCGCGGATGAGAGGGGGAGGTCCGGGTAGAGAGCCGCCACGAGTGCGAAGGAGATCGCCGCGAAGATGAGCCAGTTGAGCAGGTACGGCACCAGGAGCAACAGCATGTCGCGAGCCGTGAGCCTGACTTCGATGGGGCGACGCTTCAGCCGGGCCAGCACCAAGTTGAGGAGCCGGAACAGCAGGCCGGGCTGCGTAATAAGCAGCAAGAGGCCAACGATTAGCGCCACACCCAGCCAGGTTGGAGCGTCACGCCAGGCGAAGAGGGTCAGCGAAGATACGATGGCGGCCCCCAGCAGCACCAGCACGCTCTCTACGGCGACGCTGATGGCCGACACCAGCCTGGGCACCCCCTGGCGCTCCACGAGCATTACACGGCTCACGGCGTGCCACACCGAACCGGGCACGAACCCGGCCAGCCCCGAATAGTAGACCGCCTGCGTGCTCACCCGCCACGGCAGAACGTGCCCCAGCTTCTCCAGCACTTTCGCCCATGCGTAGACAGGCACGGGTCCGCGCACCAGTAACAGCACGGCAGCGATGCCAATGTAGGCTGGGTCGAGCACCCAGTCGTAGTCGAGCACCTGGGGCAAGAGATCGTAGACCGCGCGCGCGAAGAATACGACCACTACGAGCACGAGCAGCACCTGCGCCACTCTACGCACGCGCCCCGAACTCAGCACACCCCCAGCCGCGCCACTCAACTGCTTCACCAGTAGACTGTACCGGAGGCACCTGCCTTTGTCAATTGTCGCGCAAAGTAGCTACAGGCGTCTTGCACGTGGAATATCAACGACCAGGTCCTTTTGTCATTCTGAACGTAGCGAAGAATCAGGTGGGTAACGATAGTGCTGAATTGAGGTGACCAAGCCCCCTTTGTCATTCTGAGCGTAGCGAAGAATCAGGTGGGTAGGGATGCTGTTGAACCAGGGCGTCCAACTCCCGACCTTGTCATTCTGAACGCAGTGAAGAATCTCGTCCTCCAGCACGGTGTTGCCCCTTTCTTACGGAACGTGCTGGTTCTTGCGCGTGTACTGTAGAAAGGTGTTACTAAGGTGGTGGTGGACGAGATTCTTCACTGCGTTCAGAATGACAAGGTCCTAGCTCGTCGCCGCAATTCAACGGTGTCCATAGCCACCTGATTCTTCGCTACGCTCAGAATGACAAGGTCGGCGCTTGGTTCTGCAATTCAGTTCTGATACGGTTACGAACTTTTCACACGAACAGGATCAATAGTACGTGAGGTATTCATCCCAAATTGGGCGCAGGTCTGCTTTGGAGTGCTTCTGGAACAGAGCCAGCAGGTCCGTTGGGTTGGCCTTCTTGAAGTGGTACGCTTCATAATACTCACGAAGGGCGGCATAGAACGCGCCGTCGCCCATGGCGCCTCGGACTCGATGCAGCATCAGCGTGCCGCTGTCGTAGATCGTGGCTGAGTATTGCGCCTCGTTCGCGAAGCCGCTGAATATGCCTCCAGACACGGGAAGAGCGCGCGTGGCATTGCGGGTCATGGAAGAGTAAGATGCGTTGTAGTAGCTGGGGTGGTTGGCGCGCACGTACTCGGCGGTGATGTAGGTGGCGAGCGCCTCGTCCAGCCAGGGGTCGGCAAGTTGGTTGTTGGCGATGGTGGAGTAGAACCACTGGTGGGCCACCTCGTGTACGGGGGTGTACCAGGGCCAGGTGCCAGGCGTCGTGCCCAGGCTCAACCAGTTGGTGGGAATGAAATAGCTCGTCGGGTACTCCTGCGCGTAGTTGTCGCTCCGCAGCTTGGGCACGCCCATTTGGGCCACTGTGTAGGTGCTGAACGGATAGTCGCCCAAGGTCTTGTCCAGCCATTCGAGCGCGGGGGCGACAATGTCTAGCTGCCGGCGGGCCTGCTCCCGGTATTCTGGAAGGAAATACGCCAGCACCATAGTATTGCCCACCTGCCTCCTCATGCTGCTATCGGACAGTGGGTTGATGAAGCGTGGCGACACCACGTATGCCACGTCGCGCACATCAGGGGCCTCGAACCGCCAGGTGTTCGACGGCTCGTCGTAAGCAACGGTGTCGCCCGTGCCGCCAACCACCAGCTTTTCCCCGCCCGCCGAGCTAATCTCCACCTTGTAGTCGCTGTGGGTGTAGTAGCCGAGGTCGCCAAGCTCCGAGTATGGGTAGATAGACCAGCCGCCGTTCTCCCAGGGCACCAAGGTGGGCAACATATCCCCCAAGCCGAGGATGTCGTTGGCGGTGTCATACCCGGTGCGGCCGCCCACGGGCCGGGGGTGCAGCTCTATGTTGAGGTGCAGGGCGACCCGCCCACCGGGTGCAACCGCCCCTGGAAGCCGCACGTCTAGGTTGATCTCCTCGCGCCATGCGGTCTCCAGGGTCTGACCATCAGCGGCGATGGACAGCAGGCGAAACGCACCTTCCCAGTGGTTCCAGGGCGCATGCAGGACCACATTCGTGAGAGTTACACCCGTAGTGTTCACCAGTTCTATGCGCTCCTGCACGCGGGTAACGCGCCCCGGCTTTGGGCCTACTTCAATGCGGGCCTGGTAGCTGGCATCAAGGTCAGCCGGAGCTAGCTGTGAGTAGCGCCACTGGAAGTAGTGCCGGCCGACGTTGCCCATCTCCACCTGTAGCGCGGCAGGGTTGGCGGGGTTGAAGGTCAGGCTGCGCCGCTCGAATAGCTGCACCAGCACAACCTGGAGCTTGCCCGATACAGGCACCTGCACCCAATATGGCTCCGTGATGGGGTAGCCGAGGGTATAGAGCCAATCGAAGCGGGCCGGGCGGTCTCGGGAGTTTGCGAACCTCCAGAAGACATCGGCCCAGTGGTGCTCAGTAGCCGCCTCACGCCGGGCGAGTGTAACCTTCGCCGGGGGAGCACCCAGGGTAGAAACCTTACCGGACGCGTCTAGCAGCGCATCTACCATCCTACCCTCTGCCGCAGGCACTCCAGCCAGCAAGCCCCTGAAGCTCGCGTAGGTGGCGGCTTGAGCGTTGTCGCCGTCGCCAGCCACCGCCACGCTCGCGGGGCCGAGCCGGTACATCCGCCCGCTCCCGGCTTCGGCTTCGCCCGCCACCATCTCGCTGACCAGGCGTCCGCTGGTGACAAACCAGGGGGAGCGCGGGTCTGCATTGGGGTCGTTGACCTCAAGGCGTCCCTTGTCGAAATACTGTACCAGGTGGCTGGCCCCAGGCGTCCCGGCGTAAGGCTCGTAATTGGTGTAGAAGGGGCCTGGACCCCACATCCAGGGCCTTGTCACTCTGCCGGAAGCCACCGCCGCGTCGTCGCGCTCCCAGGTCTGTCTGATAGCGGCATGCGCGAAGCCCTCCGGTGGGGCCTGTAGTGGAGCCATGTTCGCACGCGTGGTTCCCGCGCTCGCAAGCAGTGGCAAGCACAACGCGAGGCAAACGAGACTAACTATGGCCTTGCCTTTCGGCACCGATGACCTCTTGAACCCTATCACTTGCTCTCCATTTCTTGGCTGTCGTGACTGGAGCGTATCACATCCGACAGGCACCAACAAGCCCCGCCTCATAACGAGCGGGGCTTGTTGGACTTCGCTATTCAAGTGGTGTAGCGTTCGAGGATGCCTACGCCTGGCCGATCTCCGAGGCGCGGTCCTGGACGGTGTTCTGCACGTTGCCCGCTACTTCCTCTACGCGCTGCATGGCGTCGCCAGTGGCTTCCTGGACCCTCTGGATGGTATCCTGCGCCACCGACTGCGCCCTATCAACCAGCTTGTCGCGGGCGGCACCCATCAACTGGTGCTCCTGGGGTGTCTCGGGTACCGTGAGGCCAACCGCCGCACCAACCGCTACCGCGATTGCTCCTACCGCCAGTGGGTTCTCCATCAGCATGCGCTGGAACTGGCTCTGGGTCTCGGAAGCCTGGTACTTGACGCCTTCCGCCACGCCGCCCACCGTCTCACCGGCAGTCTCGGCCAGACGTCCTACCGTGTCGCCAGCCTGAGATGCGACATCGCTAGCAACGTGCCTGGCTTCGTTCAGCCTGTAGCGGCCCTGGCTGTTGCTCTGCATGAAGAGCCACGCGAGGCTCAGCCCTGCCAGGGTAGCCGGTACCGGGTTGTCCGACAACGTCCTGAGGAAGCGGCCTACCACGTCGCCGGTCTGCCCAGCAACGTCCCCGGCGGTATGAGCCACCGTGCCCGCTACGTCGCCTGCGGTATTGCGCACCTGCCCGGCGACCTCACCAACCCTGTTGACGACCTCACCCGCGGTGTCGGTTACCGTGCTCGCTGCCTCTTGCGCCCGGTAGCGTGCCTCGTCGGCCACGTCACCGACCTTACTCTGGACCTGGCCCACAGCGTCACCGATGCCCCCGCCCTGGCTGCCCTGGGAGCCGTAGTTGCCCCCGTACTGCGAGTAGGAGCGGCCGCCCGAAGGCTGGCTACCACTGCCACCGCCGCCCATGAGCAGCCAACCCAGGCCAGCGCCTGCAAGCGCCGCCGGGACCGGGTTCTGCTTGATGCGGTCCGTTACTCCCTCTACGATGCCGCTAGATCCCTGGCCGGAAGCGCCGTACGAGTAGCCCTGCCTGCCGTAGCTCTGAGGCTGGTAGCCACCGCCACCTCTGTAGCCCTGGTCGTAGTCGGGATAATAGCCATAATTCTGGCCCCTGTTTGACGAGGAACCGCTGTTCCTTGTGAAGAGCCAGCCCAGGCCGAGGCCCACCAGGGCCGCCGGAATGGGATTGTCCTTCACCATCTGGACGAAGTTACCCCCGGTATCCCTCGCCGTGTCCGTAACGTTGCTTACCATGTCTTCAACCCTCCCAACTGTTGCTTCTCGAACGCTGTCCTTCGCCGTGCTGATGATATTGGACGCGGCGTCCTGTAACGTGTCCTTGGCCTGGTCCATCAACACCTGGGGATTCAGCTTCTCCTGGATGGCGTTGATCGTACTGCTCATTTCGGCGCGGGTCTGCTCGATCCCCGCCCTGATCGCGTCCGGGTCGTCCGGTATGATCACGTCGTCGCTTGCAGACGCACCCGCGTCTGCATCTACGTCCGCCGTGAAAGTCGCATCGTCAGCACCGAGCACCTGGGCCACTGACGTTACCGGCGCGATATGCGGCACCGGCACCACCGGGGCGACGGGTACGGCGGGCGCTGGTGGGTTCACCGGCACCCGCGCTATCCAATCGTCGCCTGTGTCCTGCCCAAGGTCGCGGCCCGAGTCCACATCGGTGACAATCGCTTCGTCGGCTTCCAGCACCGGGTCGGGCATCTGCTGCCAGGGCAGCGTTTCCGCCTGCGAGCTGTAAGTTGCGTCCGTTCCGCCCGCACTGTAAGTTGCGTCCGGACCGCCGTACGTGGCGGCCGGCTGGTCATCCGGGGCGTAGGGCCTGTAGACCACTACGCTGGAGTCCTCTCCACCGCTTTGCTGCGTAGCGTCGCGGTTGTCGTCATCCTCAATAGCTCCGTATGGTCTCATCGCACCTGCTCCTTCGCCCATTCGGCGTCTTCCTTCAGGGTCTCAATCGTCTGTTTGGGAGCGAGATTTTCTCGCTTGAGGGCCTGCAAGCCCCTTTGCACCAGGAAGTAGCCCACGCCTGCCACTATTACGCCGACGACAAGGGCCGCCAGCCACCAGGGCACGCCTATTGTGCCGAGCACGATGATAATCGCCGCGATGATAGCAAGCAGCCCGGCGTAGAGCACGAGGCCCCCAACGGCAAGGAAGCCGATGTCCTTGCCGACCTGCCCCGCCTTCTGGGTCATCTCCGCCTTGGCGAGAGCAACCTCCTGGCGGACCAGCACGCTCGATTCCTTGGCAAGGTCGGCGAAAAGCTCTCCTAGCGAGCGGTCGTCTTGGTTTACTTGCATCGCTTAGCCCTCCGCGCCGCCATTACCGCCGTTCCGGGGCGTAAACACATGGGTGGACCGGAACGTCTGTTCGTCATCGGACCCCGCGCCCGTCGCCTCAAGTCCCTCACCCGACCGTCCTTCTACCGTGTAATCGCCACGGGTGGTGAAGTGGGATATCTCCGGCTGGGCGCTCCTGCCGTGCGTGCCAGTGGCACCCTGCGCCTGTAGCTGGCGGGCCGAACTCTTTATGAAGCGCGCGCCGATTAGACCGAGCAGGAACCCACCCGCCAGGAACATGGTAGGCTGGCGGCGGGCGAAGTGCTCCACCTCAATCGCTATGTCGCGAAGGTCCTTCTCCTGCAAGTAGTCGGAGACGCGCTGTAGCTGCCAGGCGGCGCGGTCCATGTACTCGGCCACGGCTCCCTGGTCCTGCATGTTGAGGCTCATCTCGCGCATCGTGTCGGCCACGTTGGAGATGCCTTCCACCGCGCGGTACTTCTGGTCCTCGATGCGGGTGGTGGCGGTCTGGCGGACCTGGTCCGCTACCCTGCCCACCGTCTCCTGGGCTTGTCCCGCGACGTTGCCTGCCGTCTCCTTTACCTGCTGGACGGTATCGCTGACGGTGCCCCCTATATCCTGGCCCGAACCGGAACCGCCGGAACCGCCCGTACCGCCTGTGTTCGACTCAACCGCATCGAACTGAATGGTCGCGCCGTCGCTGCCTGACGCGAATCCGTCTATTGTGCTGTCTTCGGAATACTGGTCTCGCTGGTCCATAACTGTTTCCCCTCCAATAACCCTGGTAGTTCGCTAGCATGTACTGCCTATTGGTCAGGGCAGCCTGCACGGGGGCGTGCCCCGTTGTTGATTACTACCTATAAGTGCAAGCCCTATGCCAGACAGCTAATTAGAGTGTCAGGGTGCGGTCATTCTTCTTTCAAGAGACGCAGGGAAGGGCGAGAAAGAGTAGGTATGAGAACGCTACGGGTTGCTAAGAACGGTACAGGTTGCATAGGAAGACGCCCGTCGATTGAAATCGAGGGCTACACCCTGCAAAGTCCCCTTCGGGGACTGATAAATCTCAAAAAGGCCTGTCGAGGTTCTCAAAGAAGAACCAGTCTGCCGCATGGCAGACTTGGCAAGGTGTAGCCCTCGATTTCAATCGATGGGCGTCTTCCTTGCAACCTGTACCGTTCTTATGCCCCGAACGCTGGCACACCGTTAGAGTGTCACATTCGATTTACTTACTCCAAAAACTTTGCTATCATGGGCGCACCATCTTCTGTAGGGAGGTACTATGCATGGCCTCTTCACCTGAAATAGACATGCTCAAGATCATCGACTCCGGCCTGGAAGGCGAGACCCCTTCGCCCAAGCGGGTAATCATTGTGGGCGCGGGCATGGCAGGTCTCGCGGCGGGGTACGAGTTGCTACGCGCCGGGCACACACCCATCATCCTGGAGGCCCAGAACCGGGTCGGGGGCCGCGTCTACACCCTGCGAGAACCGTTCGCGCCCGGCCTCTACGCCGAGGGTGGGGCCATGCGCATCCCCCGCGCGCACGAGCTTACGATGGCCTACGTGAACAAGTTCGCTATCAACGTCACCGACTTCACGATGGGCAACCGTAACGCCTACTACTTCATCAACGGCTGCAAGTGGCGCGTGAAGGACACGGACGTGGACCCCGACTGCCTCGGCTTCGAGGTGGCCGAGCACGAGAAGGGCAAGTCGCTGGACGACCTGTGGGCGGACGCGTTGCGCCCCTTCGCGAAGCGCCTGGAAGAGGAGGGGGAAGGTTGCTGGCCCGACCTGGTGGCCGAGTACGACCAGTATTCTACACGCGAGTTCCTCGAGACGCTCAAGTGGTCGGAAGGGGCTATCGAGCGGTTTGGGCTGCTGGCGAACCAGGAAGCGTTGATGAACTCCTCGTTCCTGGAGCTATTGCGCGAGGAAGTGGGTAACTACTACACCAACATGGTCGAGATCGAGGGGGGCATGGACAACCTGCCCAGGGCCTTCCTCCCCGCGCTGAAGGACCACATCCGCTTCGGTGCCAGGATGGTGGCTATCGACCAGTCGCCGGAGCAGGTGACGATACACTACCGCACGCGGGCGAGCAGCTTCTCTGAGGTGGGCGACTACGCGATTATCACCGTGCCGTTCCCGGTGTTGCGCCACGTGGAGATGATCAAGCCGCTGTCGCGACACAAGCAGCGCGCCATCCGCCAGCTTCACTACGATGCATCGGCCAAAATCCTGTTCCAGTGCAAGCGGCGCTTCTGGGAGGAGGACGAGGGCATCTTCGGCGGCGGCACCATGACCGACCTGCCCATCCGCACGGTCTACTATCCAGACCATGGGCGCGAAACAGGACGCGGTGTGTTGCTGGCGAGCTATACGTGGGCGGAGGACGCTCAACGCTGGGGTTCGCTATCGCCCGAGGACCGCGTGTCGCAGGCACTTGAGAACCTGGCCTGCATCCACCCGCAGATTACGCAAGAGTTCGAGGTCGGTACCTCAAAGATGTGGCACGACGACGAGTTCGCGGGCGGGGCGTTCGCGCTGTTCGACCCTGGGCAGCAGAGCCTCCTGCACGAGCACATCAGCGCGCCGGAGGGACGCCTCTACTTCGCGGGGGAGCACACGTCGCTATGCCACGCCTGGATACAGGGTGCTATAGAGTCGGGCCTGCGCTCGGCCTACCAGATACACCAGGAGAGCTTCATCGGCGCGAAAGAGGGTGCGGCTAAGGGCTAGGCGCGCAGGCGGGGTGGGCATGCTGCGTCTCGCCCAGGTCGTATTCCTCGATGCTACCCTGTGCAAGACCAAAGCCGCCCTGTCATCCTGAGCGTAGCGAAGGATCTCAAGAAGGTGGCATAGGGATGCTGTCGGAAGATGTGAAATACGGCTCCCCTTGCTAAAGGTTTAGAACAGGGGCAAAAGTAGCATCTTAGATCCTTCGCTACGCTCAGGATGACAGGGTCGGGCTTTGGTCTTGGTGCCGGCGCAGAGGGGCTACACCGGCGTAGGGATTGTGAAGTGTGCCCCGGCGGGCAAGTTGGGAGGCGGGCTTAGGAAGCGGCCTGGCCTATGCCTGGTTTGTCTCCCAGGACGAGCGCGACCGTGTTTAGCACAGTATCCAGGTCGAAAGGCTTCTGGATGTAGGCCGCGTACTTGCAGTCGCTCTTTCTGACGAGGTCTTGCACCGCGCTCATGAGCACGATAGGCACGCCCTGGAGCAGGGGGTCTTTTTCCACGGCGCGGCAGAAGGCGCGACCGTCCAGCACCGGCATCATGATGTCGCAGATGACCGCGTCGGGCCGATGGGCCACCATCAAGTCGAGGCCCTGCCGCCCGTTGGCTGCCGTTTCTACGTTGTAACCCTCTTCTTCGAGTATGGCGCGTAGGATATCTACTATCGCAGGCTCGTCGTCAACGACCAGTATTGTTGCCATCCCCACCCGTCAGTCGTGCTCGCGCGCGTATTCGTCGTCCCTCTCCGCCTGCCCGTGGCCCTGAGGGCTGGCGACGCCCGTGAGAATTGCTTCAGCACTCCTGAACGTATCCGCAACTTTTATGCCGCTACGGTCAATCATGAACTCGCGCACCGACGAATCGTAGCTGCTTTCTCGCATCTTGACGATGGAGACAATCCGGTAGAGCTGCGAGTGCAATTCGACGAACCTCAACAGTATGATGTTCTCAGAACTCGAAGAAACACCTTCAGAAGGTAGGTTGAGGGCCTGCCCGAAGACATCTAGCAACTCGACGGCAAACACCGTAGTTACCCCAAGGGACCGTAGCTCGTTGGTGAGGGCTACCGTGAATCTGCCGAGTCGCTCCGGGTAGCCTGCCTCTTGAAAGCCACTCAACCCATCTAAAAAGAGACGCTTTACGCCGCGCCTGCGCACCGCCGCGAGAAGCTGCTCGGCCAGGTAGTCGAGGTTGCCTTCTAGCGGCGGCTGCCAGACAATCTCGATGTCCCCTTTACGGGCATATGACGCGAAATCGAACCCCAGGTCTTCCGCGTTATTAATCAGTCGCTCGGCGGTCTCGTAGAAACCGAAGTAGAGGCCAGGCTCGTTGTTGCGCGCGCCCTCCTGGAGGAAATGCAGGCCGAGCATCGTCTTGCCCGTGCCGGGAACGCCGTAGAGGACGGTGTTGGAGCCTGTGAGCACTCCACCATGCATCATCTGGTCGAGGCCGGGGATGCCGAAGGCGAGTCGCTTGCGGTTCTGCCCCGTGGTTGCCGTGAGGCCCCGTAGCACTGACTCGGTGCGTGGGTGCACCACGATGCCTTCATCGGTAATCTCGTAACTATGCTTGCCCCTGAGATGCTTGCTGCCGCGTAGCTTGCTTACCTCGACCTCGGTGATGGTCCGCGATCCAATGTACCTCACCGCCATGTCTACCAGGCCGTCTACCATCGTAAACTCCGGCCTCGACCGCGTGCCGGGGGCTGAGTGCGTGAGCAGCAGGGTCGTGCAGCTGTGGGACTCGGCATAAACGTGCAGACGTTGGAGGAATTCCTTCACCAGGATGTCGGACTCGACGCTCTCGTCCACAGCCGCCAGGCCATCGATTATGAGCAGGGTGGCGCGCTGGTCTCGTATGACCCCCTGCAACAGGTCCAGCAGGGCGGTAAGCGCCCCACCCTGGAGCATCTGGTAGCCGCTCACAAAGTAGAGGCTGTCGCCAATGGGTTCGGGTCTGAAGAAAGAGAACGCGCTCATGTGTGCGAGCATGCGGGCGTGGGTCTCCGTGAGCAGAGTCACGTAGACCGCACGACCGCCCATACCGACGTGGTGAAAGGCCATCTGGTTGCCGAACACCGTTTTGCCGGAGCCGGGCTGCCCGCTGATGAGGTACATGCCCCCCCGGAGGAAGCCCCCATGCACCAGCACGTCGAATCCTGGCACTCCGGTTGGGACCCGCTCGAAACCCTCGGGCTGTGAAACTGGACTGGTCATGCCCGGCCTCTCCTCTGCAAAGTAATGGGCTACGCGGCAGGCTATACCCACCACGAAGTTGAAGGTCCGCGCTCCCCACATACGCGAACGACGAGTCTCCTGGTCTCATAAGAGACCGAGCCGACTGCTATTTTGCAAGCAATTATCCGCTAAAAGAGAGACGCGCGCAAGTAGTGCCTGTCCCGGAGTTAGATAGCCATTGGTCCTGCCTGGAAAGGACCGTTACAGGCTGTAGTCGCGCGCTCGGCGCTGAATTGTGAGTTCGGTGGGCAAGACCTCTAGCCGCCCGCGGCTGCCTGCCCGTCGGTGCCTAGCGCGACGTGCGCCACCTGCTTGTAGACGGAACCGCCCGACTGCATGAAGCTTTGCATCAGGCTAACCCCGCTCACCTGGAAGCTAGACTGCTCAGGCAGAATGGTCCTCGTCAGGGAAAGCACCCTCGACAGAGGTGTGAGCCGGCCAATCCCGATGCCTTCGCGCACTCTGCCGATGGTCATGTGAGGGCTGAAGGGCTTGTCCGCCTTGAAGCCCAGCGCGCCGAGCGCCTCCTGCACCGCCGCCGCAAGCTCAATCACTGCCGGTGTATCCCCTCCCAGGCCAACCCACACGACGCGGGGCTTCCGCACGTTAGGGAAAGCGCCCAGGCCTCCCACTTCCAGCGCGAACGGCTCTTTTCCGGCGCAGGCTTGCTGCAAGGCCGCTGTAATCTCCGGTATGCGCGAGGCAGGCACCTCTCCCAGGAATTGCAGGGTGACGTGTATGCCTTCGGTCCTCGACCAGCGCACGAGGCTCGCCGCCTCGCCCAGGTTCTCGCGTGTTTGCGCCTGGATGCCCTCAAGCACTTGCAGGATGTCTTGCGGTAGCTCTATCGCCACGAAGAGTCGCGCCCTGTCGCTCCTGGTGGTGCTGGTGTTATCAGCCATATCAGCCGCGTCGGTGGTGTTGGTGTCCGTGAGCATGCTAGAACCTCAAGTCCCAGGAGCGCAGCCTGTCGAGTAGCTTGTGGTTGGTGAGGTCGAGGTGGATGGGCGTGATCGAAACGTAGCCCTGTTCGCAGGCGGTGGCGTCGGTGCCCTCTTCGTGCGTGCTCAACACCTCCGTACCGCCCATCCAGTAGTATTTGCGACCCCGTGGGTCCAGGCGCTCAAGCAGCTTGTCCTGGTACACCCGCTTGCCGAGACGAGTAACCTGTAGACCCTTAATCTCTTCATAAGGCCGGCTCGGCACGTTGACGTTGAGCAAGATGTCATTGTCGAGGCCGCGTAACGCCACCTGCTGCACCAGCCTGGCGACCGCGCCCGCCGCGACCTCAATCTGCCACACCGGGTGCGTGTCGGCGGACACGGCTATGGCCGGTATCTCGGAAATGATGCCTTCCAGGGCGGCTGCCACGGTGCCCGAATAGGTAATGTCGTCGGCCAGGTTGTAGCCGTTATTGATGCCGGAGATGACCAGTTCGGGCTTCTGCGGGAGGAAACCCAACGCGGCCAGGGCCACACAGTCGGCGGGAGAGCCGTCGGTGGAGTAGGCGGCGGTGCCGTCTCGCAAGGTCACTTCGTTCACCCGGATGGGCCGGTCCATCGTCCGGTTGTGCCCGGAGATGGACCAGTTGCGGTCCGGGGCGATAATCACGACCTCGTGTTCAGGGGCAAGCGCGGTGTGTAACGCCAGCAGGCCCTCCGAGGTGACCCCGTCGTCGTTGGTAAGGAGTATCCTCATGCTAGACCCTCTTCCAGCGCACGCCCTGTGCGGTGTCTTCTATCTCGATGCCCGCCTCCCGAAGCTGAGCGCGCAAGGCGTCGGCACGGGCGAAGTCGCGGGCCTTGCGGGCGGCCTGCCGCTCGTCAATCAACGCCTGCAACTCGGCAGGCAATGTGTCCGACAGCCTCTCCTGGGCGCGCTCCTTGAGCCGCAGTCCGAGCACGCTGTCCCAGTCGTACAGCGTCGGCAGGATGGCCGATGGCTGCTCGCGGCGGTTGGCCTCGGTTATAAGCTCGTGCACGGCAGCCAGCGCGCCCGGCATGTTCAGATCGTCGTTGATGGCTGCTACGAAGCGGTCCTTGTATGCCTTCTGCCACTCGTCGCTGCCCGTGCCGTCGGCGGGGGGCATCTGGGAGGCCCTGAAAACGAAATCATACAGCCCTTGCAGCGCGGTGGCGGCGGCCCGCATAGCCTCGTCGGTGTAGTTCAGCTGGGCGCGGTATTTGGCCGTGAAGCAGAAGTAGCGGTAGGCGAGCGGGTCGAAGCCCTGGTCCACCAGGCTCTGCAAAGTGAGAAAGCCGCCCGACTGGTTCAGCGGGGCTATCCCCTCGCCCATGTCGCGGCCCTCACCGGCGGCCCCGGCGCTCTTGCTCATCTTGCCCGCGTTTATCAGCAGGAACTCGGCGTGCAGCCAGTAGCGCACGAACTGCTCGCCCGTGCACCCCTCCGACTGCGCTATCTCGTTCTCGTGGTGTATCGGGATGTGGTCC
>JALZHI010000065.1 GCA_030913985.1 Chloroflexota bacterium
GGTTTATCTCTCGCCGCTTCCACGGATTTTGAGACTGGAAGGGTAGTTCCGAGTTGGATTTAGTGCAAGTTGTGCTTGTGGCGTTCGGCGTACTGGTGGCGGTTGGCGGGCTGGTCATCATGCTCCGCAGCGCGGGCAGGGGTGAGGACGCGCGCCGGGGCTACCTGCCCTTCGCCATGCTAGTGGTGGGCCTGATTGTGGCCTATCGCTCCTTCAGCGACTACCGCACGATGGACACCCAGGACATAACTATCATGTTCCTGTTCTCGATTGCCTTGCTGACGCTGATAGGGCTGCAATTCCTGGTCGTGGAACGCAACCGCACGTACTTAGATACTCCCGCCGAGGGCGAGACGCGCAAAGGTGAGGGAGAGGATACCAGCAGTGGATGATATAGAGACCTTTTTCCTGTGCCAGGGCTGCCAGACCGCCGAAGAGGTGGCCCTCCGCCTCGCTGACTTCTTTCGCACCGCGCGCAAGTCGATAGATATAGCTATCTATTCTTTCTCTCTCTGCCCGGAGTCTCGCCAGATCGTCCATGATGCCCTGCACGAGCAGATGCGCGCGGGCGTGAGGGTGCGCATCGCTTATGACGACAAGGCGGGCAAGGACAGCACTTATGGGCCGGGGCCGCTGGGTGACTATTGCGACTACAACACCCCTTCCTTTGTAGGCACCCTGGGCCTCCCTTCCAGGGCCGTGAGCGGCAGCCGGGCCTTGATGCACCACAAGTATGTCATCATCGACGCAGGCACGCCGGAGGCCCGCGTGTGGACCGGCTCACTCAACTGGACGGACGACGGCTGGGAGAAGCAGGAGAACAATGTCATCATCGTGCGCTCCCAACAGCTAGCCGAGTACTACCGGCACGACTTCGAGGAGCTTTGGGTGGATGGCAACCTGGCACCCTCGGGCACGATGGACAGCGGCGAGGATACCGTGCGGTACAGGGGAGAACCCGCGCACGTGCTGGTGAACTTCTCGCCGGGCGAGGGCGAGTGGATAGACGAGGCGATAGCCAACCAGATAGACCGCACCGAGCACAAGGCGACGTTAGCCTTCGTGGTGCTCACGTCCAGCCGCATCCTCAGAGCTGTGCAGGGCCTCATGATGCGCAACGTGCCCATCAACGGTATCTACGACGAGGCGCAGATGGAGGGCGTGAAGTACCAGTGGAGCCTGGTGCCCGCCAACCACTGGAAGATACCGGCCTTCGAGGAGATCATCCGGTACGCACAGTTGGTCGGTAAAAAGAGCACCCCCTACACCGAGAATAGCCCCCACGACTTCATGCACAACAAGATCATGGTGCTGGACGACGTGGTGATTACCGGCTCGTACAACTTCTCGCGGCACGCCCAGCAGAACGCCGAGAACTCGCTCATCATCAAGTCGGCGGCGCTGGCCGAGACGTATAACGAGTACCTTGAGAGCCTCATGGACAAGTACCGGCTGACCGGCCCCACCAAGCCGTCAGCGGTCTCTAAAGAACTTGTCAGCCCGGAGGCAGCAGAAGCGAAGTAAGCAGGGACGCCAGTGCCAGCAGATAGGCTAGCATGATAGCGTACCTGCCCCACCCCAGGCGTTGCGCTATCCAGCCAAGCACCAACGCCGCCGGTAGGCTGGCGAAGCCCCACATACCGCCCGGCACCATGCCCAACGCCATGACCGCGCCCCACCATGCCAGCCACCGGGCCGCCCGGCTCCACCCATAGCCCCCGCCGTCGAATAACCCCACAAGTCCCGCCAGCACCGCCGCCCCCGCCAGGTAGTCCACTATGCCTGGTTCAGTCACGCCCAGGACAAGCCCTCTCTGCGAAGCGACCGGCGACATCAGCGCCACCACAATGGCGAGGTTGGGCCATAGCTCGTATCGGTTACTTTCGCTCTTGAGTGTGAAGTCGAAGAGCAGAGAGATGGCTGTAATTGCCACAAGCGTGAAACGGTCCACAGGGAAGGGGAGCGGGGGAACACTCGGCAACGGCAAGATGGAGAGCGCTGCCCATGCGCATGCCAGCGCGGGAATATTGGCATGTGCCACCAGGCGCAGGGCTTTATGTAGCAGCGTCGTGCGCGTTGTGTCTGTGACCGGGCGCGGCATGAAGAGGGCCATCAGCAGGGCGGCGACGATGGCAAGCCCTCCCGGATAGAGGAACATCCTGGGTAGGAGGGCCAGCGCCCAATCGGAGAAGCCTTCTAATGGATTCACTCTGCCTGTGCGTCTCCATCCGCCTGCCGAGTAGCGCGCCCGGCCAACTGCTTGAGCCAGTATAGGACCACGGCTGCCAGGAACACCGCCAGCGCCACTCCTGTTGCGGGTAGCGCCGCCTGTACGGTGCCCTGCGCGGCCCGCGCCAGCATGCCCACACCCCAGTCTATGCCAAGGGTAGTCAAGGCACCCACGCCACCCGCCATCGTCCTGACTGCGGGCCTCAACATGGTCTCTACCACAACCTGGGGGAGGGCTAGTGCCAGTGATGACAGCGCGACTGCCACTATTCCAGTCAAGCGCCGGGCGGGTGCCGTCTCAGGCGTGTTGGAAATAGTGAATGCGGCCACCAGGACATAGGTGGGTAAAAGCAGCGCAGCCACCACTCCATAGCCTGCGTCCAATGCGGCCTGAGATACCATCCACAGGCCTGGCACCACCGCTACGAGCGCGGCAAGCTCGGCCCATCGCCGGCCGCGCACCACTATATGCGGCAAGGCTACCAGCATCACCCAGGTCGCCCCTGCGGCCCCAAGTGGCGAGTTGGCCGCAATACCAAATCCCGCCATTGAGATGCCCACTAGCGCATAGCTGACGGGTCTATGCCCCTGTCGCTCCTGTGAAATGTAGGCCTGGTAGAGTCCAATCAACAGGGCCAGCATGCCGACTAGCACCAACAGCCATGCGCCTACAGGGTGCCAGGGCGCACCTACCAGCATCTTCGCCAGGATATACGGCGCTGCCAGGGCGTAGAGTGCTGTTAGACGCGCGTTCGCTCCCTGTTCGACCTCGTTCCTGGCCCGCTCCCCGCTATCTGGAAATCCCCCGCTAATGGTGAATGCCACCGCAACCACCCCGCCCATTACCGCCACAGCCCCCCAGGGTTCGGCCACACCACCGCCTGGAGGCGCAAAGATAGGGAAGCCTGTAGCTACGGCTAAGATTGCCATGATAACAGCCGGGCCGGACGCGTTGAGTATCGCCCGGCTAGTCTTCGAGGGTATGCCCGGCACGTTCTGGCTCGCCCACACGCCCACTCCAACCAGCGCCCACCCCACGGCCAGCATTACCATGTTGTGAGCGTAGGCGCACACCAGGAGGTCCACACCGACGAGGCCGAGGAAGAGACCGCCCATGCGTCCGTTGCTCTGCCTAGCCACCGGAACAGAGATAGCAGCCAGCGTAAGGGTCCAGGCGGTCCCGAACAGGAGGCCGAGGCTGTCCACCCGGAACAGGGGCGCAAGCTCAACATCACGGCCATTCAGCACCGGCACCAGAGCCAATTGTAGCAAGACCAGGAGCAGCAGGAACGCAGACGTCCAGGTGATGTTGCGCCCGCCGGTGTTGGGGTGGTTCGTCCGGTTGAAGCCTGTCATGGTGCTAAGGGGAGAGCAGTTCCGACACCGTGACCACCTGCAAGCCCATCTCCTGCAAGCGGTCCAGGATGCGGGGTAGGGCGTCCGCCGTGGACTGGAAGCCAATATGGTGCAAGATGACCGCCCCGTCGAGTTCCACGCCAGCTGGTGGGTTGGTGACCCGGTTGAAGACGAACTCGGGCGTCTTGGGCTGGCCCACCGAGTCGAGCGAGTCGAGCGTCCAGTAGATGGACCGGTAGCCCTGCGACGCGGCGACGTTCAGCACGTGGTTGTTGCGCGCTCCGTAGGGCGGCCTCCAGAAGGGTTTACTGGTGCGGCCCGTTAGCTCCTGCAATATCGTCTCGGTGCGGGCTAGCTCCTCCGTTAGCTGCTCGTCGGTCAGCTCGCGGGAGTCACGGTGGGAATAAGTGTGGTTGGCGATCTCGTGCCCGTCCGCCGCGGCCTGCCTGACGCTCTCAGGGTGCTTTTCCGCGAACTTGCCTGTGATGAACATAGTGACGCGTACGCCGCGCGCCCGCAGCGTGGCGAGTATCTGCGGCAGCGTATCCTCAATGCCCCCGGCGTCGAAAGTGAGCGCGATCCTATTGTTGCCCCTCGCGCCCCTCACCACTTCCCGCCAGCCCTCAGTGGGTGGACTCTCTTGCGTGGGCGTAGGTCCCTGGCGCGCAGGCGTCGGCTCGATGACGGTTGTTGGCCTGCGCGTTGGCTGTGGTTCCGGCGCGGTGGTAGGCCCGCGTGTAGCGGCAGGCTCCGGGGTGTCGATGACAACCTCGACGGGTGGTTCGGTAGCGCTAGCCGTTGGTTCGGCAGTAGCCGTCAGGGTAGCGGTGGGTTCCTCGGTCGCGGTAGGTGAAGGCTCAACCGTGACTGTGCCTGTATTCGTCGGTAGCGGCGTGCTCGTAAAGGTCCCTGTTGGCACCTGCGTTGGCGCGTCCGTGGGTGCCGGGGTAGACGTTGGCAGCAACGGGGTTGGCGTGGGCAGGCCCGTACCGTCGCAGCCCCACAGGAGAGTCAGGAGCAGCGTAGGAAATAGGAGCAGGAGGAGCGCGCGTCGCATGTGTGCATGATACCACGCGGAGGCCGTAGGAAATAGAAAAGCCCCATTGCTGGGGCCTGGGGTGGAATAAGAGGGCTAGAACCTCTGACCTCTCCGGTGTGAATTGTAGGCAAAGCGCGTTTGGCCTGGCAACCGCACCTTGTATCCCTCCTGGCGAAGATGCTTCTTACCACTAGCCACGAGTTAGGCCTGATTACCCCCACTTGCTGTGCTGGTCCACCCAGCGGATCGCCAGGTAATAACATAATGCAGCGAGTAAAAAGAGGCCACCGATGTAGATGCCAGCGATGAAGAGGGAGTTGAAGAACGCGTAAGCGATACAAGCGGCTGCAATGACGACAGAGACCCAGAAGAACGCCCAGGCTGCTCCCCGGCTCCTTACTCCCATAAGGCCGAACCGTACCATCGGGGGCCAGGTGCTACGATCTTCGCTCATTGGTTGCCTCCACGTGAGTGACTTGGTAAGCTTGCCCGTTTTAGTAGGCACAAAGCTATCAGAAACTGAAGCAGGTGTCAAGGAACCGTTTCGGCATTGGCACAGCGGGGGAGGCTCTACTGTTTTCGTAGAGTTGTGCTCACCAACGGCTACACACGACAAAAAGGGCCTAGCAGTAGTAGCTAGACCCCATTTGGTGCCTAAATTGTGGTGGGCATAAGAGGGCTCGAACCTCTGACCTCACGGATGTGAACCGTGCGCTCTGACCAACTGAGCTATACGCCCGCGTGCAAGGTATTATAGCAACTTTCTCCGCAGACTGCAAGAGAATCACAGGGACCTGAGCAACTTAACAGTACCGCTAAAGATATGCAGTAGCGAGAGCATTATCAACAAGCATGTATGCTGGCCATGCAAATACAATATCACGGGTCACAGCGCCATATCTGTGCATTAGTAAGTATTTCCTACAAGAGAGCAAGCTATTAACTCACTGCATCCTTAGGCACTCGGTCATCATGATACAGGGCGCTTAAAGTAGATATTATATCCAGAGGTATATACGAATGTGAGGTTCCCCTGGAACGCACCACCCTGTTCGGTATCCACAAAAGGGACGATACCTGTCATTTCCCAACCTTCTGCCCCTAACTGGTTCATAATGGTAACGAGATCGCTTGCTAAGTGGTATACCTTGTTTAGGTTAAAGCCCCATTTCTTCGTCTTGGAATCTTTGTAAACAACTAGTGATTTATATTCCCACTTCTGCATGATGATTCCCTCCGACAAAGGAGACTAAACATTGTAGGCCAGTATACACTGTCATACCGTGGAGGGCGAGTCAAAGCCTCCATGGTTTTCGGATCCATAGTTCCGCAGTTCCGCCCATTAGAACAATAACTAATCGCCAACTGATTCCTTACTGAGGCTGGAACGACAAGGCATGCCCGAGGTATCGCTGGTTGGGTACACTTGTCTTTTACACAGCCCCGGCACATTTCCACATTTGCGCCTCGTTTCTCCATACGCGTATAATTAAGTCAGAGGCACACTGACAGCATGATACTTAGCACAACTATTTTGGCGGTGCGGCGCGACAACTCCGTGGCGATGGCCGGGGACGGCCAGGTCACCATCGGCGACGTCGTGATGAAGCATTCGGCCCGTAAGATTCGTAGATTGTACAAGGACCGGGTGCTTGCCGGGTTCGCCGGGGCCGTGGCCGACGCGCTGACCCTCTTTGATAAGTTTGAAGCTCAACTCGAACGCAACAAGGGCAACCTCCGCAAGTCCGCCGTGGAACTGGCTAAGGAGTGGCGCACCGACCGCTATCTGCGCCGTCTCGAAGCCCAGCTAATTGTGGCGGACCCCTCGCAACTGCTCATCCTTTCAGGCGAAGGCGAAGTAATAGAACCGGACGACGGCGCGGTAGCCATCGGCTCAGGTGGCTCTTACGCGCTGGCGGCAGCACGCGCCCTGCTCGCCCATACCGATATGACGGCTGAGGGCATAGCCCAGGCGGCCCTCAGGATCGCGGGCGACCTCGATATCTATACGAACAGCAACATAGCTTTTTATTCATTGTCTCAAGAAGAACCGTCTGACGGGCCGAAAACGCCGGGCGAAGAAAACTTGTAGCAGGCAACAAGACCGGAAACTCACTAGAGAGGCAAATCGAATGCAAGACCTCACACCGCGACAGATAGTGGTCGAGCTGGACAAATATATAGTGGGGCAGGCCGCCGCCAAGCGGGCGATTGCCATAGCGTTGCGCAACCGGGTGCGCCGTCAGAAGGTGGACCCGATCATGCGTGACGAGATTACCCCCAAGAACCTGATGCTGATTGGCCCCACCGGCGTCGGTAAGACCGAGATCGCCCGCCGCGTGGCCCGGCTGATAGACGCGCCCTTCATCAAGGTGGAGGCGACCAAGTTTACCGAGGTGGGCTACGTGGGCCGCGACGTGGAGTCGATCGTGCGCGACCTGGCGGAGGCCGCCTTCAGCCTGGAGCACGACCAGCGGATAGCCGCCGTGCGCGACCAGGCCGAGTCGGTGGCTACCGAGCGCCTCATCAACCTGCTCATGGAGCAGCGCGACGACCTGCGCGCCAAGCCCGCCCGGAAGAGCCGCACCCGCGTACAAGCGCAGGCCCAGGCCCAGGTCGGCGGCCCGGACGTGACTATGCCCGCCACGATGGACAGTGGCAGCCTCGCGCCCACGATAACCACGACTGTAGACAGCGAAATACGGGTGATGTCCGAGGTAACGGAGCGCGCCCTGAAGACGCAGCGCCGCAAAGTAGCCCGCATGCTGGCCGAGCACAAGCTGGACGAGGAGCAGATCGAGATAGACGTGAACGACCTCGGCCTCGATGACGAGCTTGGCGGGGTGCTTGAGTTCTCGCCAGGCATGTCGCCGGAAGAGATGTCCGAGTCGTTCTCCGACTTCCTCGACGGCTATCGCTCCATGCAGTCGAGCCTGAACGGCCTCAGCCGCAAGCGGGTGCGCCGCATGTCGGTGCGCGAGGCGCGGCGGTTCCTGGTCGAGGAAGAGGCCCACAAGCTGGTGGACATGGACTCCATCGTGGAGAGCGCCATGCGCCGGGCCGAGCAGAACGGCGTGGTGTTTATTGACGAGATCGACAAGATCACCGGCTCGTCCATAGACACCGGCCCCGACGTGTCGGGCGAGGGCGTGCAGCGCGATATGCTGCCCATCGTGGAAGGCTCCACGGTGCAGACCCGCTACGGCCCCCTCAAGACCGACCACGTGCTGTTCATCGCGGCGGGCGCGTTCCACGGCTCCAAGCCCTCCGACCTGATACCGGAGCTACAGGGCCGCTTCCCTCTGCGCGTAGAGCTTGAGAGCCTGGGCGAGTCGCAGCTACAGGCGATCCTCACCGAGCCTGAGAACGCGCTCACCCGCCAGTACACCGCGCTGATGAAGACCGAGGGTGTGGACCTGGAGTTCAGCGAGGACGGCACCGCCCGCATCGCGGAGGTAGCCGCCGAACTGAACGGTCGCGTGGAGGACATTGGTGCCCGCCGCCTGCACACCATCATGGAGCAGGTGCTGGAAGACCTCGCCTTCCGCGCCGACGAGGAGCAGGGCAACACCGTCACCATAGACGCCGCCTACGTAGACGGCCGCGTCAAGCAGATCGCCAAAGACGACGACCTGAGCAGGTTCATCCTGTAATTCGGCATTTCGGTTAGCGGTATCGGTAGGAGACGAAAACGCCAAGCCGCCAAGACGCCGAGGACCACGCCAAGTAATATAAGGTTTGGAGAGTACAAAAAGGACCAGGGTACATGATGTCGTACACTGGTCCTTTTACTTGAACAACAATCCTTAATCTCTGCGCGTCCTCTGCGTCTTGGCGTCTTGGCGTTTCCGTCTTTCCACAAGATTAGTAAAACCATTGACAAAGGTTGGGCCGTACCATAGTATGTGGGCGTGTACGCGGCGATATTATGGTTATGGTGCTTAGTTTGGATTCACAGCGGGATGCCCCGGTTTACAACATAAAGGCTATGTCGAAGCTGACCGGAGTTCCGGCGGACACGCTGCGCCGCTGGGAGAGCCGCTACAACGTGATTGTGCCCCAGCGCACTGACTCCGGCTATCGTCTCTACTCGCAGCGGGACGTGGATACCATCCTCTGGCTCAAGTCGAAGCTGGAGGAGGGCCTGTCCATCAGCCGGGCCTGCGAGATGCTGCGGCAGATGGGCGGCGACCCGGCCTCCTCTACACATACACAGGCGCAGACCGTCGCCCCTGTCGTACCCCTTGCTCCCCCGCAGGCAGTGGAATCTCCCGTGCGCTCCTTTGAGGCCCTGCGCGCAGAGCTTATTGACGCACTCAGGTCGGTGGACGAGACCGGCGCGGGGGAAGTCCTCACCGAGGCGCTAAGTTTGTATAGCGTGGAAGACGTGTGCATCCAGGTCATACAGCCGGTGTTGGTGCGGGTGGGCGAGTTATGGCTGACCGGAGAGGTGTCGGTGGCGGTGGAGCATTTTGCTTCGTCGCTCATGCGCGCCCGGCTGGAGAACCTGTTCAACCAGAGTCCGCACACCATGTACGGCCCCTTCGCGCTGGTGGCGTGCGCCCCCGGAGAGTTGCACGAGCTTGGGGCTATGTTCCTGGCGATCTTTCTGAGGCGCTCCGGCTTCCGAGTGGTCTACCTGGGGCAGAACGTGCCTCTCGACAGCTTACTGGGCATGGTGCGCGCCCTGCACCCCGACGCGGTGTGCATCTCCGCCACCCGCGCCGAGACCGCCGCCTCGCTCTACAACCTGCGCGATTCGCTGGACAAGATGCAGGCGATGGAGGGCTACGCCCCTCTGCTGGCCTATGGCGGCCGCGTCTTCAACCGCTTCCCCCACATCAGCGAGCGCCTGGGCGGCCTCTACCTGGGTGAGGACGCCCGTAAAGCCGTTGCGGCCCTCGGAGAACGCTTGCGGGCGGGATAATAGGTTATACTGGCGGGGATGGCTCCAATCGCGCCTCAATAGGACCCTGCTGACCGGAAGGAGTTCGCTTATGGCTAACTCTACCATCCTCTACGCCTGCACCGAGCGCGGCCTCGGCATCGTGAACAAGCCCGGCACCTCTACAGAGTGGCTGCCATTACGTATGGTGTTGCAGGATCGCGCCCTCGTCTCAGCGTGGGCCGAACCTGGACCGCCCATCAGGGTGATGGTTGTGGACTCCGCGGGCGATCTGCTGCTGAGTGAGAACGGCGGCCGCACCTGGGCAACCGTGCCGGGCGTAGGCCAAGTCGCCAGCATGTTCGAGTCGGGTAGCCCACCCCTGCCGCACTTCATCATGCAGGATGGAGTAGTAGCCGGCAGCAAGGATGGAGGCACTGAATGGAAGACGTTACCCTTCGAAATCGGGGCCGTCCAGGTGTCGCCAGGGACATATGTCATCGCGGCGGGCGAGTCCCTCTACCTGCGTGGGACACTTGAAGGCAACTCCGCAGTGCTACGCGGCACCCTGGCTACGGGTGACTGGGCCAATATGGAGCTTGAGGGCGCTACCGCTCTGGCCCACGACGGTGACAAGGGCGGCCTGTATGCCTGCACTCTCCTGGGTGTACACGCAAGCGCAGGCTCAAGTTGGTCGCTCCTGCCTGGATCGCCCCGCGACGGCACCTCGATAGTCGCCATCCCCGCCCCGGCAGGCAAACCGCCTACCCTGCTGGTAGGCACCCCCACCGGCCTCTACGTAAGCCCCGACACACACGATTGGCACACGGTGGACCTCCCCCACGAAGGCGCTGTCACCGCGCTCGCCCGCGACCCCGAACGCCGCGACCGCGCGTACGCCGCCACCGGCACAGGCTACCTGCTCGAAAGCGGCAATCGGGGCCAGTCGTGGCAGCCGGTCAACAGCACGCCTATTGGGCTGGTAAGCTATCTCTTTGTAGTGCGGATTTAACCCTAGCATTGCATGGCGGGCAAGGCAAGCGGCTGCACCTAGAGCGTGGGAAGTAGAAGGGAATCGATGACCCTAGACGATGTTATAGTAGCTCGGAATCTTAGCGATCATGAGTTAGTAGCAGCCTTACCCGAGGTGCTTCTCGTTACTAGCAATGAGGTGTTAGTGCTTGATGATATCGAGGAAGGTGAGGTTGGTGAGCATGTGAAAGTACTGTGCGTGCGAACAAGGATAAAGGGCGACTTTCCGATAGTGCTTTCTATCTACTTGCGTGATCCAGCTTTGGAGAATGTAGACAGGGAGGTGGTACTAAGCAAATTCTGCTCTAAACTTGGCTGCACGTGTCCGATCTCCGACGACTCCATGAATCCATATTCTAGATTGCTCATTGTAGGGTCTGAACCACCACGCCCTGTATTCCTTGATGCTGATCGTCTCGATGCAGATGAAGAGGAATACGTCTTGGACACTCGCTACCAGATCTAAGCAGATGGGAATTCAACCATGAAACCGTATTTGGGAGCGCTACTTTAACTTGCATGTGTAGCAGTTCACCTCCAGAGACCTACCGAAGGAGTGAGCGTGGAGCCATACGTTTGTGCAGTAGGCAATCAGGCCAACTTCCCCAGCCACGTAGCACATTGTTCATGCAGACAGGGCCACTCGTCCTGGCGATGATTGCGTTTTCCATCGTCTGTGGTCCATCGTCCATCGTCCTCACGCGTGCTTGCAATTCGGGGGGGCTTCACGTATAATACAAAGCGAATCGCCAGATTGAGAATGCGAGAAGAACTCCCCCTGTTTGCCATTACCGGCATAATGTCGCACCACCGCAGTGAGGTCCCAAGCCTCCACGGCGCGTGCAGTTCCCCCGCCAACACTCCCCTGGCGTCTACTATCTCCTTTGAGGACGGTGTGGATGAATAACGAGCAGATAGAGCAGCCGACCGACGTGGGCCAGCAGGCCGGCAACGGGCAGGCCCAGGGCAACGGTACCGCCAACGGCGCATACGACCCAGGCACCGCTGAGGCCTCTAACGGCCAGGAAGGCGCTGTCCCTAGCACCATGCCCGGCGATATGCCCGGACCTTTGCCGGAGGAATCGGCGGGTGCGGGTGACGCTGGTGAGGTCGCGGGCGGCATGGACGCCGGGGCGACCGATGCGCTGGTGGACCTCGATACCGGTCACGTAGATGACACGGGTGGCGGCGCTTACGCCGAGGCTTCGCCTGCCTCCGATCAGACTGCCGGTGCTGACGATGTCGATGCCACTGGTGCCGACGCTGGAGCCGGAGCCGCTGAAGGTTCTGGAGATGGCGCGGCGGATGCTACGGATGCTACGGATGCTTCCGCTGGTGGTTCCGCTGAAGGTCCGGCGGAGGCCGCCGCGGCAGGTGGGACCGACTCAGACGAGATGGTGGTGCGTACTGCCCGTGACCCACGCATGGAGTCTGTCGGTGCTAACGCGTCGATGGAGGACCTGCTGAGGGCTTCCGAGCAGCAGTACCGCACGCTCAAGCACAACGACGTCATCGAAGGCACCATCATGCGCGTGGACCGCGACGAGGTGCTGGTGGACATCGGGGCCAAGACGGAGGGTATCATCCCCAGCCGCGAGCTACAGAGCCTCACTCCCGAAGAGCGAGAGGCCCTTGCCCCTGGCGACCCCATACTGGTGGCGGTGGTGCAGCCTGAGAACAACGAAGGCCACGCCCTCCTCTCGCTCGACCGCGCACGCCAGGAGCGTTCGTGGCGCGACTTGCAGCGCAAGTTCGAGGCGGGCGAGGTCATCCAGGCCGCCGTTTCGGGGCACAACAAGGGCGGTCTGCTGGTGAATATCGAGGGCGTGAGGGGCTTCGTGCCTTCTTCGCAGATTTCCTCGCTGCCGCCCGGTGAGGCCAACAAGCAGGCTGAACTGAGCCGCTACCACAACCAGGTGATGTCGCTCAAGATCATCGAGATCAACCGCAACCGCAACCGCCTCATCCTCTCCGAGCGCCAGGCCATGCAGGAGCAGCGCGAGTCGATGCGCACCCGCCTCCTGCGCGAGCTTGAGCCGAGCCAGATTCGTCCGGGCACCGTCACCTCGATTGCCGACTTCGGCGCGTTCGTGGACATCGGCGGGGCGGACGGCCTCATCCACCTGTCCGAGCTCTCGTGGAAGCGGGTGTCGCACCCCAGCGATGTGCTCAAGGTGGGCGACCGCATCAACGTGTACGTGCTGTCGGTGGACCCCAACGAGCGCAAGATAGCCCTGTCGCTCAAGCGGACCCAGCCGGAGCCGTGGAGCACCATCACCGACAACTACACGCTCGGCCAGGTGGTGCGGGGCACGATTACCCAGCTAACCAGTTTCGGCGCTTTCGCCAGGCTTGAGGACGGCATCGAAGGTCTGATCCACGTGTCGGAGCTTGCCGAGGGCCGAGTGGCCCACCCGCGCAGCGTGGTACAGGAAGGGCAGACGGTCGAGCTGAAGGTAATCCGCATCGACCCGGTGAAGCGCCGCATCGGCCTGTCGCTCAAGCGCATGTTCGAGGACGCGGCCCCCACTCCGGGCGAGCCGGGCGCTAGCGGCACCGAGGGCGATTTCGAGCCGGGTGCGGTCGCCAGCCAGCTTGACGATCCTAAGCCGGGCATAGAAGTGGGTACCGAGCTTGACCCGAACCAGCCGACCGTTCAGCAGAACACCACGCCCGAACAGCGCCAGCAGCCTCTGCCCGCACGCCAGGCCCAGTTCCAGCGCGAGCCGCAGCAGCGAGACCGCGATAAGGACCGAGACCGTGATAGGGATAGAGACCGTGGCCGCCGTGAGGACCGTGGCGGTGGCGGTGGAGGCGGTGGCTTCCAGGCACCGGTCGATGACGAGCCGTTGGGCGCGATGGCACAGGCATTCGCCGCCTTCGCGCAGACCGGCGGCCTCTCGTTGAGCGCCGAAGAGGAGCAAGCAGCTGCAAATCGCCGCCAGGGACGCGAGGCCCAGGCCTCTACCACACCTGAGCCTGCGCAGTCTACCGTAGCAGCCGACACAGCCGATGCAGCCGATGCAGCCGATGCAGCCGATGCAGCCGATGCCACTGACACCGGCGACACGGGTGATACCGGCTCTGCTGAGGAGACCGAGACTACGACCGTCGAAGCCGCACTCTCAGGCACTATCGAAGCCGAGACGACCGAGGACGCTGCTACCGACACCTCCCCGATGTCCGACAGGATGGCCGGTGAGCCGTCCGGCACCGAGGCGGCGGGCGACAGCGGCACAGCCGACGTAGAGACCGAGGCTTCTATGCCTTCTGCCGCCAGCTTTGAGGTTGATACCGACACCGACACCGACACTGACACTGATACCGACACTGGCACTGATATCGGCAGCACCGACGTTGCGACCGATTCGGGCGCTACAGACGTAGAAGCCTACACTGCTGACACTGACGACGCGAGCGTGGACACCGAGGCAGTTGGGGCCACTAGTGATGCTGGTGACACCTACACCGCTGATGTGGAGACGGACGACGCAGGTACCACCAGCGCCACCGCTGACGACACTGAGGAGAGCGCAACGGCCTCCCTCAACGACGTAGACGTGCTGTCGGACGACACCGCCTCCACCGGCGGAGAAGAGGGTGGAAGCGACGAGATCGAAGCCTCCGTCGATGACACCGACGCCGGCACCAGCGACTCAGGTGCGGTAAGCGGTGCCGAAGGGATGCCCACGGTGGCGGATGCCGGTCCTGTTGACGGTGAAGAGGGCGGGAGCGACGAGTTCAACGGCTAAGTTTCTCTAACAGGTAATTATGTGAAGCGCCACCTAGATCAGGTGGCGCTTCTTTATTTGTCGTAGAATTGCCTGTGCTGATTTCTATCACTGGGGTAGTTACTCAGAAATGTATGGGCTTAACTTGGCTGTCTGGAGGATACATGAAGCCTATATTGCATATCGTGCGAACGTACATGTTAAGCGATCTTGATGTCTACGTGTTTGATCAGGAGTTCACGTGGAATAGTGAGTCCGAGCACTCCAGCATTCTTGTAATGCTTCGTACGCCTCTTGCCGGGGAAATTCCCAACGAGCCATGGTTTGAAGAATCACTTGTTTGCGAATCCTTAAGCCGACACGTTCTGACTGATAAACTTTATGCGATGTTCTTGAGCTTGTCTAAGGATGAGCTACCTCCAGGTAGCCTGCTGTCACTGTTGCCTAAATATCAGGCAAGATTCACTAAAGCTGGAAAACTTAACAGACACACAGCGGCTCCATTTGATATGCTACCTGAAGGCCTCCAGTCTTTTATTAAGCAGACTTCACAAGAAGATGATGCTTATGCACAACGTGCGATTCGACTACTCCGATGGCGATATGGTCTTAGTGGTCCGCATAACGCTTTTGCTTCGTCCCTAGACGCTAAGTGGTCGCTGGATGAACTTGACTGGCTACCTTTACCCCGGCAAGGGGGTCTGACCACTCGACTCGACAAGGGACTTACCCTGGATGAAGAAGTTCTGAAAGAAACAGAGACTTTGTTAACACAGCACATAGATGAACCTATAGGCCACGCCTTATACCGTGAGGCGAAGTCCGAGATTTCGTTCAATCCGAGAAGTTCCATTGCACTCGCAATATCTGCGGTGGAAGCCGGATTCAAGCAGTTTGTTGGACAACTTGTACCTGATGCTCAATGGCTCGTTGAGAATGTGCAGTCGCCACCACTTGTTGCTATGCTGCAAGACTACCTTCCAACCTTACCCGTACGAAACACTATTCAAGGTAAAATTGTGCCCATTCCTGAGCATATTCTCAAGGCTCTAAAGAAGGGTGCAACTATCAGAAACAAGGTAATTCACACGGGTGCTAACGCGCCTGAGCGAAAGACCTTAGAAGAAATCCTTGATGCTGTTCGCGATACGCTGTTCATACTTGATTACTATGCCGGGTATGCTTGGGCGATTGAGCATGTAAGCCCAGCGACTAGGCAAGCGATGAACGTCTGATATCTCCTACCCGAAAGTCTAGGTTGAACCCGCCTATTTTGCCCTGGAAGTATGTGCAAATGTGGTATAATATGAGCGTAGGGCAGAACATCGCCGTCTGCCCCCTCCATCTTTTCAGGGGCGACCGAGGTGCCATCCCCCTACCTACGGACCCCACGCTCTAGCTATAAAGTAATACTCATTAGCTTGACAGTAGTTCGGCTGGGAAGTATCTTTATTGCAAGGCAAGCAGTACATTCTTATGGGCGACCGGACAACCTCTAGCTACCCCTGAGCGTATAATATAATAGAGTTACGCGGCTAGACCGGGTACGACAGTTGCAAATGGACTGCATGCATGGCTTCAGTCCGCAACCTTACTGACACAACTACAGATATCGAAATTGGGCGATGATGCGGGGGCAAAAGAGTCACGATTTGAGGATAGTTCTTCGTCAGCTGGAGAAAGGTTATGACTGATAGATTTGATAAGTTCACAGAACGGGCACGCAAGGTCCTGCAACTAGCGCAGGAAGAAGCGCAACGATTCAACCACAACTATATCGGCACCGAACACATCCTCCTCGGCCTCGTGCGAGAAGGTGACGGTGTGGCCGCCCGCGTGCTGAACAACCTCGGTATCGAGTTGCACAAGGTACGCTCTGCGGTGGAGTTCATCATAGGTCGAGGAGACCGCATGGTGATGGGAGAGATCGGCCTTACCCCTCGTGCCAAGCGAGTTATAGAGCTTGCAGTGGACGAAGCACGCCGCCTCAACCACCACTACATTGGCACCGAGCACCTGCTGCTTGGCCTCGTCCGCGAGGGTGAAGGCATCGCCGCCGGTGTGCTGGAGAGCCTGGGTGTCTCCCTGGAGAAGGTACGCGCTCAGGTCATCGAGGTGCTGAAAAGCTCCAGCGGCTACGGCTCCGGCAGCGGTGGCAAGACCGCCAGCAAGACCCCTTACGTGGACGCTCTCGGCACCGACCTTACGGCGCTGGCTTCCGCTGGCAAATTGGGTCCGCTGGTGGGCCGCCAGAAGGAGACCGAGCGGGTCATCCAGATCCTTTCCCGCCGCACCAAGAACAATCCCGCCCTCATAGGCGAGCCGGGCGTGGGCAAGACCGCTATTGTTGAGGGTCTGGCCCAGCGCATCATCTCCAACGACGTGCCGGAGACCTTGCAGGGCAAGCGCGTGCTGGCCCTCGACATGGGCGCTCTGGTGGCGGGCACCAAGTACAGGGGCGAGTTCGAGGAGCGGCTGAAGAAGGTCGTCGCCGAGATCAAGGATAGCGGCGCGATCCTGTTCATTGACGAGTTGCACACGCTTGTGGGCGCGGGAGCCGCAGAGGGTGCGGTAGACGCCGCCAACATCCTCAAGCCCGCCCTGGCCCGTGGCGAGTTGCAGACGATTGGCGCGACCACGCTTGACGAGTACCGCAAGTACATCGAACGCGATGCCGCCCTGGAGCGACGCTTCCAGCCGGTGCACGTGGACGAGCCTTCGCCCGAAGAGACGCTTGAGATTCTGCGCGGTATCGTGGGCCTCTATGAGGAGCACCACCACCTGAAGATCACCGATGAGGCGCTGAAGGCAGCGGCTGGTCTCGCGGCCCGCTACATCACCGACCGCTTCCTGCCCGACAAGGCGATAGACCTGGTGGACGAGGCTTCCAGCCGCGTGCGCCTCTATCGCGCCGCCCAGCCGACCGCCCTGCGCGAGGCTATGCAGGAGCTTGCCGCCATCTCGAAGGAGAAGGATGGCCTGGTGGCTTCCGAGGACTACGAGCGTGCGGCGGACCTGCGGGAGCGCGAGACCGACCTGCGCAAGCGGATCGCTCAGCTTGAGGAAGACTCTCAGACCGAGAAGAGTAACGAAGTGCTCTACGTGACCGAGGAAGACATCGCGCAGGTGGTGTCTATGTGGACCGGCATCCCGCTGACCCGCATCGCCGGCGAGGAGTCGGAGCGCCTGTTGCAGATGGAGTCCGAACTACACGGCCGCGTAATCGGCCAGGACGAAGCGGTGTCCAACCTGGCGAAGGCGGTGCGCCGCGCACGCGCGGGCCTCAAGGACCCCAAGCGCCCCATCGGCTCGTTCATCTTCCTTGGCCCCACGGGCGTTGGAAAGACCGAGCTTGCCAAGGCGCTAGCCGAGTTCATGTTCGGTAGCGAAGACCACCTCATCAAGATCGACATGTCCGAGTTCATGGAGCGGCACAACGTCTCCAGGCTCGTAGGTTCGCCTCCGGGCTACGTCGGCTACGAAGAGGGCGGCCAGCTTACCGAGGCCGTGCGCCGCAAGAGCTACTCGGTGATCCTGCTCGACGAAATCGAGAAGGCCCACCCTGAAGCGTTCAACATGCTCCTCCAGATCATGGAAGACGGCTCGTTGAGTGACGCGAAGGGCCGCAAGGTGGACTTCCGCAACACGATCATCATCATGACCTCCAACGTAGGCGCTGAGGTGATCAACCGGGATACCACGTTCGGCTTCACGGTACGCACCGACGAGGAGAAGCGGGCCAAGCACGAGTACGACACGATGAAGGACAAGGTGCTACAGGAGCTAAAGAAGGCCTTCCGCCCCGAGTTCCTCAACCGCCTCGACGCCGTGATCGTGTTCCACTCGCTGCAAACCAGCCACATCCGCCAGATCGCGGACCTGATGCTGTCTCGCGTGCGCACGCAGCTTGGCGAGCAGGAGATCAACCTGGACGTGTCGGACGAGGCGATGGAACTGCTGGCGAACCGTGGCTACGACCACAACTTCGGTGCCCGCCCGCTACGCCGCATCATCCAGAACCTGATCGAAGACCCGCTGGCCGAGGGCATGCTGGAGCAGCGCTTTCTGCCCAACACCTCGATCTACGTAACGGCAGAGGACGGCCTGCTGAAGCTCAACTCGCAAGAGGAGCATGAAGCCTTGCAGGTGGCCGAAGCCGAGACCGAACCGCCCAAGAAGGGCCGCAAGAAGGCCGACCGCGAGCCTGAGCTTTCAGGTGCCGGGGCAGGTCCCGGTGGCGACGGCGAGAAGTAGATAGTTTAGCTGATGGTGAAGAGGCGGTCCGTGTGGGCCGCCTCTTTTTGTTGACAGCAGTTGATGCTGAGACTAGAATGGAGTCATGTCGGGGATAGGTTTCTAAAGGAGCACTAGAATGAAGCAGTTAGAGATCGCAGAGTTACGCGACCGTATAACGGAGGCGGTTCGTGAGGTGCAGCAGGGTGGAACGATCGAGGTAATCGTTGATGGCAACGTGGTTGCCCTGCTGGTACCTGCCCAATCTCATACAGCGCAAATGAGTGCGGCCTTGGCCGACCTAGATGCATTGAGAGCGGAAATAGCCAGCCACACGCCCGGTCCTATAGACGTCACACAGGTCTTAAGTGAAATGAGGGGCAGGTTAGATTGACCACGCCTGTCACCCACACCACCTCAAGTAACTTCGTAACAGTAGATGCAAGTGTATGGGTGAGTTATATTTCGACGTATGATGCGAATTATTCGAGAGCGCAGAACTGGATTAGACTACATCTCGCTAACGGCGGCTCATTAGTCGCACCTATACTGCTGGTAGTAGAAACGGCGTCTGCAATAGCAAGGGTGACAGGGAACCTTGTGGCCGCGCGTCATGCAATTTCGCAACTTTACTCATTTCCTCGCATTCGGCTCGTCCCATTGGGTCAGGTGCTAATCGACAACGCTGCTGACGTAGCAGTTAGCTTCGGCCTCCGCGGTGCAGACTCTTTCGACGTTGCCCTAGCTCAGCAACTAGCTATCCCTCTCGTCACCTTCGACAATGGCAGCTAACCCGACCCGACGGTATCATAGCTACTATCAGGCCATAGTCGGTAGCCTGAGTTCCTATCTTCTAGCAAGAGAATAAAATATATCCCACGGATTGTTTTCTATATTTTGAGGGTAACCTCTTACATTCATGCCGATCCGATGAGCGAGCCTCAATCCTATTTCATCAATTCCTAGTCTACGTAAAAAATCATTTCTAGAAATGACATCCGTATTACCTTTAGGAGTGGCATCATGCCTCAATTTTAGTTCGAGTATTATTGAAGAGTAAATTCCTGTTAAACCTTTATCTAAAAGTATTCTATCAAAATTATCTCTATCTACCAACTTTATTAATAAATTTCCTTCGGATGTTCGTCTATATATTGCCTTGAAACCTATATCTCGGGAACCATTACGAGATATACTAAATGAGTACTCATGCCATTGTGCGCCATCTTCACTACCATCCGAGAATCCTTGAAAAGTCGTTCTATATTCAGATCTATCTCCTATCCCAATTCTTTTCATCATCTCTTTATGATCGGCTATAAAACTCTGATCTTGATTAAGAGTAAAAGCAGGATCATTGGTATCTGCTGTATTATCAACAATAGAGTGTGCTTGTTGTCCAGCTTGGCTAGTGAAATCCACTCTATAATCTTCAGGACCAAGTGCTCCTACTTCATTCCCAGTTGCTGTAGCAGTTGGGATTGCAGTCTCAGCAGCAGGAATGTTTGATGGAGTGGCTCTTGCAACGGGAGTTTCATATCGGGATCTGTATCTAAAAGTGCCAAGTTGTGAGAGCAATATCTCATAAGGTGTGCCTCCGTTCTCAGGATGGCGTTCAAACACCGCACGCTCAAAATACTGCACCGTGTATGTCTTACCATCTAGGTCCGACTTCTCCTGGAACTCGTCCGAAATAGGCAACCCCTGTTGCGGTAGCCCTCCGTGCGCCTTCCAATACGCCAGGAACTTGCCGCCTACCGATTTGCCGGTCTCCGGGAACTTCACGGCGTCAGGTGCGGTGCTAGGTGTCTGCGAAGGCGCACGTGTGCTACCATCGTACTTCTGCTTGTAGAGGAACACTCCCAACAGCGAGAGCAGCACATCGTTGGGTGGTTGGTTCTCAGGGTGCGCCTCAAAGACGGCACGCTCGAAGTACTGTACAGTGTAGGTCTTGCCGTCGGTGTCGCTCTGCTCCTGCATCTCACCTGAAATGGGGTAGCCCTGTTGGGCGAGGCCGCCGTGCTCGTCCCAGTACTTGAGGAACTTGCCTTTGACAGTGTGCCCAGTTTCGGGAAAGGTGCGGCTATCTGCCTGGCTTGTGGGGGAAGCAATCGAGCCTGGCGCATATTGAGAGGCAGCTAGCAGCGTGAGCAGAGCAAGAACAAAGGACGTGATTTTGGAACGCATGATATAGCGCCTCTCCAGAAAGTTGCTAAACTATAGGTGCAATTATAAAGCAAGAGCACTCTTAAAGGAATACATTTATGGATTCTTTGCTCCAACTCCTCGACAAACAAGATCTCCGCTACACACTCCACTCCCACGTACCCCTGCTCACCCTCCGCGACATAGAGGAGCACGTCACCTTCCCCATCGAGGGCATGGTCAAGACGATGGCCTTCCGGGTCAAGCCTTCGACTTGGGTGCTGGTGGCTCTTGGGGCGTACAGCCGGGTTGACTACCGCAAGCTGGCAGACGCGCTGGGGGTGAAGCGTGGCGCATTGGTGCAGGCTTCGCCGGAGGAAGTCGAGGCCGAACTGGGGTTCCAGGTGGGCGGGGTGGCTCCCATCCCTCCGCGTGAGGGGGTGCTGGCGGTCTACGATGAGGCTGTTGTGGGGCTGGACGTGGTGACGGTAGGCAGCGGGCGCAACGACGTGACGCTGGAAATCAGGATGGCCGATTTGCTGCGATTGGTGCGACCTATCGTAGCCTCTATAACGTGAGGAGGGGTTAGCGCGGTGCTAACCCCTCCTGACACTCCTGCTTCAACCTACCGGATGGCAGCTTCATCGAAGACATACCACTGGTTGTAGAGCATAGAATGGGCGTAAATCTCACCCGAGAGACGCAGCATCCAACCACCCCTGAATGTGAGGTATTCGCCTGGATTTAGCGTCTGTTCGGGCGCTCTGGCCCAACCGAGGCGTTGGCGCACGTTGGCTTGCTCGCGCCACACCTTACCAAAGCCAAATACGGGCGCGTACAAGCCCTGGGGTGCCGTTTCGGGTGTGGGTTGTGGGGCGTTTGGGTCGAATGGGTCCTGCACGTACTCGGTTGTCCCGTCCTCGTACAGTACCGTAATGCGCCTTGGAAGGCTGTAGTCGGGCAGGCCGGAGTAGTCGGTGAAGACCATCAACCCGCGCTCGAATCGTTGCGCTATAAACTTCGCGCCGGGCACAGTCATAGGACAGAACATCTGAGTCTGGAGCATCGTGTTCTGGGTCCACAGCCTGCCCATGCTGTTCGCGGGGACTGCCGGGGCATCCTTGCAGGCAATCGGTCGCGGTCTGCCCGCGTCCTTGTAGCGCCAGTCGTAGTAGTGCTGGCCTATGTTACCCATCTGCACTTTGAAGCCTTCCGGCGCGCTGGGTACGTAGGTGAGCACCCGCCGCTCGTAAAGCTGTATGAGCACCTCCGTGCCGCGCCTGCCGTTTATCTTCACATACGACCAGAACGGCTCGGTGATAGGGTAGCCCGTCGCGTAGAAGTAGGGGTCGCTCAGCCTGGCCTGTACCTGCCGTCCGTTGAGCATGATGGGTCCCTGCGCGTTGAGGAAGCTCCAGAAGACATCGGGGATGTTGTGCCGGGTAACAGGCTCGAAATGGGCGTTTTTCACGTTGTACTGCTGGAAGCCGCGATTCTCACCAAAGCCCTCGTTCCTGGTATGAACGGCTATTACCACCTGGCCTGTCTTGTCCTCACCATAGCGGTCAACAACGGAGCTGATAAATCCGGAGCTGGCATATGTAGGCGCTGTGTTATCATCCGTGTCGCCTGCCACAGGTATGTTCGCCGGGTAGCGGAACACAGACTTGTCGTTGCCCAGTTGTACGTAGCCGCTCATCAGTTCCAGCGTCAGCCTGCCGGGCGTGACGTAGAAGGGATCGGCCCTGTTGCCGTTGGGGTTGTTGATCTCCATGCGCCCCTTGTCGAAGTACTGCACCAGGTGCTTGCCGCCCGGTCCTTGCACGTACTCTTCCTGAAGTGCCCCGCTGATAGGGGCCGGACCCCAGTAGAAACTCCGCCTGGTGGAGCCGTTGGCTACCGGGGCATCGGTGCGCTCCCACACTCTCTGAAAAGCGGGATCCGCGAAGGACACCTGCTGCTGTGCAGGTGCGGCATTCGCTGCCAGACCTCCCGGTGCCACGCCTGCCGACAGCCCAGCGACAACCAAGCCTACCATCATATACCGGCAAAGGCCCTCGGCCCTTACCCTATGCGAACGCCTCACTTACTCAGCCCTCCTCTACTTAGTATCCTGTCCTCATATTGCTTGGGGTCGTGCGATCAGCCATTCCGCCTACCCGTGTGCAACACTTGCTTGGTACTAGGACGGATGAACTCTGAGGAAGTTGCGCAGGTCCAGTTGTTGTGGACGTGAGAAGCAACTTGGTGGCGGTTTGACTGAGGGTTTGCTTCCGCCTAATTGCTCCACATAGAAACAGGGCACTGTCTAACTGATGGTAGACAGTGCCTTGTTATTCATATTTCGAATGTGGAGCCGTTCTAAAACGTCTGCTCGTGATCTTTACACCCTGCGCCTGGACTGGCCGTACAGCAGGTAAACACCTATGGCGATCAGCACCAGCGGCCACAGGCTGCCTATCAGGTACATCTGCGAGAGGCCCGACAGCACCAGTATGCTGCCCGGTATCAGCGACCACCAGTGCTTGCGCTCGAAGAACCATATTGAGCAGAAGCCGAGGCCCAGCGTAACCGCAGTAATGTCGCCTCCGAGGCTGAAGAACGTGAAGCGCTCGATTACCTGGCCCACGCCAATACCCGTCAGGATAGCGCCTGGGATGAGGAAGCCGATGCGGTAGGGCTGCTTCGTCGTGAAGTAGGCGTAGAGGAAGCCCGCGCCAATGAGGAGCGGTATCATCCTGCCGAAGCCACCGAACGCCGAAAGCTGGTTGAGCAGGAAGAGCACACCGCCGCCTATGAGTATGAGACCGAGCGTAGTGCGGTCGCGGTCGTGCTTGTCTATGGGTGGGGCGTAAGTGCTAGCAGGCTGCGCGCCGGGCACTTGCTGGCCTTGCTGGCCCTGTGCGGGCTGGTAAGGGTACGGGTACTGTTGCTGGTTGGGTGTCGGTTGGCCCTGGTACATCTGCTGTGGCGGTTGCTGTGGTTGCCGGGGCGCGGGGGCCTGCGGAGGCGCGGGTGGCGCGTAAGCCTGGCGCGGGGCCTCCACACGTCCGGCACCGGCTGCATCTTGCTGGGGCGCGGACACGCTGCCCGTACCGGGAGGGAAATAGCGGGTGGCGCTTGGGTCGTTATTGCCCGTCTGCGGCGCTGCATTGGGGCCGGGGTTGTTGTTGTCCATAACTGAATCTCCTAACTATCGCCTGGAGTGTGTAATCTGTAAGCGGATGGCTTGTTTTGTCACAGTTATGTACGCAGCCGGACGGTGCAGAGTTGCAACATCCAGCAGAAACGTCTCAGAAGAAGTTACCGTCGAATCAGGGGCTTTGGCGCACGTGCGAGTAGCCGCGGGTCTCCCCCTGTGGCCGCCGAAACTTTGCGCTCCTTCTACTCGTTGTTTGTAACACCCCCGTAGAGGTCGTGCGCCTCTATGTACTCCCGCACAGGGTTCGGGACGCGGTAGCGTATGGAATGCCCCGCCGCCACACGCTGCCGGATGTCCGTGGCCGATATCTCCACCAGGGGCGCATCTACCCAGTCAACGTAGGCTGCGATGCCTGGGAGCCGCTGTTCCAGCACCGCCATATCTACGCTCGCACCGGGCCGCCGCACGACCGCCAGCCTGCTTTGGGACAGTATGCCAACGGGGTGGCGCCACCTTGGAAAGCTGGCGAGCGAGTCGGCCCCTAGGATGAACCACATTTGCAGCGCTTCGCCGCCCCATTCCTCCCGCAACTGTCGCACTGTGTCAACCGTGTAAGACGGCCCCTCCCTGTCTACGTCCACGCGTGAGATGCCGAAGCAGGGGTTATCCTGGATGGCTAGCTCCAGCATCTTCACGCGGTGCTCGGCGGGTGTGACCGGGCGGCCCTGCTTCAACGGCTGCACGCCCGTGGGCACAAACAGCACCAAGTCCAGTGAGAGGGCTTCGCGCACGGTCTCGGCCATGAGCAGGTGCGCCATGTGTACAGGGTCGAACGACCCACCCAGCACGCCGAGCCTTTTCACGCTATGCTCCATATTATCCACTTATCGCGTCCTTGTGGTGCGGCAGGCACGCCTCTATACGACGGCCACGTTGGCGTTAGGGAAGCGGGCTTGCAGGGCTTCTACCACCCGTGAGGTAAGGTCCAGGTGCGTACCAGCGGGCACCCAGAACTCGACTCGCATGCGGGCGGTGCCATCGGTGACGCCTTCCAGGGCCACTACGGGCGCGGGGCTGGCGACTATGTCAGCAAAGTCGCGCAGGGCGGCGTTTACCTGGGCGGTGGTGTTGGTGAGGCTGGCGTTCGGCACCTCTATGACAATCACCTGCCTTTGCAAGTTCGACGCCGAGCGGTTGGTGACGATCTCGTTCAGCACCACGTTGTTGGGCACCACCATCTGCAATCCTTCGTCCGTGCTCAGGATGGTGGTGCGTAGCTCGATACTGCGCACTACGCCGGTGGCGTCCTTGACGCTGATGCGGTCGCCTATCTTGAAGGGGTGTTCGAGCAGAATGTAGATGCCCGCCACCACGTTCTTGAGCAGGTCCTGCATGGCGAGGGAAAGCCCCAGGCCAACCGCGCCGAGCACCGCCACCACCGCCGCCCAGTCGAGGCCGAACACCGCCGCGAACGGGGTCAGCCCCAGCACTATCACAAGCGCCTGGAGTATGTTGCCTACCAGCACGGCGATGTTGAGGCTGATGCGGCTGCGGGCGAACAGGTGCACCACCCACCGCTTCACCAACCGCGCCACGAAAAGCGCGATGAGAAGTACAACCAGGGCGCGCCCCAGGTCGAATAGCAGGTTGACCAGCGGGTCGGGACTGCCCCCGAAGAAGCCGAAGTAGGGCACGGCTGTAGGCCCTGGGGTGGGAATAGGCGCGGCGGGTGTGGGTGTCATGGTGTATCAGTATAGGATAGAACGTGACGAGTGACGAGTGATGCGTAACACGTAACACGTGACACGTAACACGTAACACGTGACACGTAACACGTAACACGTGACACGTGACACGTGACCGGATTGAGCAGGAGTGCCTCTTATTACGAGTTACGAGTTACGAGTTACGTGTTACGAGTTACGAGTTACGAGCAATGGCACTCTACAGCTTCTGCACAGCCGTAGGCTTGTACCCGCCGAACACCGCGTGCCCCGCCTTGGCCCAGAACACGTCAACCCCCTCGAAGCCCGCCTGCTCCAGCCACTTTAGCTGGTCGAACAGGGACGACATCTTGTCGAGGGGGTCAGGCTCGGTGGCCGCGAACGAGTTCCAGCCCAGCGAGTGGAACTCCTCGTAAGCCGACAGGTCGCCGCTCAGATGGAGCGAACGCTGGCGCACGGTCTCGTCCCACATCCTTGCAGCGAGGGCCACTGCCTGTCCCGAAGTGGGCTGGATTATGTCAGCGACTACGAACGCGCCGCCCGACTCCAGCATGGCAAACACGTCGCGAAAAAGCTGCTGCTTCTGCTCGTCGTCGAGGTGATGGATGGCGAGGGACGAGACCACCGCGTGCAGGGGCCATGGAAAGTCGCGCCACGAGGTATCGGCCAGGTCGAATTGCCGGGTCTCGAAGCGTTCGGCAAAGATGGAGAGCGCCGCCCGCGCCGTGTCGAGCATCGTCTCCGAACCGTCGTAACCGAGCACGCGGCTATCGGGAAAGCGTTCCAGCAGCGCGTATGTGAGCACGCCTTCTCCGCAGCACAGGTCGAGCATACGGGCACCGTCGGAGGTGGGCGGTATCAGGCTGCATATGATGTCGGTCTGCACCTCGCGGTCGGGGATGAAGTAGCTGCCGTACTCCACGAACGTCTCGGAGTCGGTCTCCTGCCACTTCGGTTCGCCATTGGCTGTTTCCTCAGTCATCTCCTAAACTCCTGCGCATCGCGGCTATTATCTTAAAGGATGCATATACTCGTTAGTGTATTCCAATGAGCCAGGCCACGTCACACCACACAAGATAGTTCTGATTAGTAGATGGCGTTGAACCATCTATTAATAAGCACTATGTTGACGTACCAGAAAAGCAGAGTAGCTAGCAATGCCAGGATAGCATAGCCGCCCGCAGGCCACTCAATACTACTCTCCAAACGACTGCGGACCTTCGACCACAGGGGTGCGCCCAATACACCCAAGTATACAATCAACGCCACGAGCATAAATACAGGATACTGGTACTGTGACCGTAAGAATGTGTCGACAGCCGGTGACGTGAGGCCCGAATACGTATCGTCCTGCGGCAAAATGAGCGTTTCTATGAGTGTGAATATCGCTACGCAAGGCCACATCAGAGCCGTAGTTGCAAGTACTATCAGCACTGGCCAGTAGCAGCCCAGGGCATTCTCAGAATCGTCAATACGCCTGCGCAGCTCCGGCACCGTACTATCGCTCCAACGCCGATTCTATAGCCTCTTGCAC
>JALZHI010000066.1 GCA_030913985.1 Chloroflexota bacterium
GGTGGGTAGTTGGAGTCCTCAACGTTGTGGATGATGGCGATAATAGGAACATTGGCCCGACAGAAGGGAGGGTCAAGAACGGGGAGCTGATCCTTCGCTACGCTCAGGATGACAGGGTGGGGCTTGGTTCTGTATATCAAAAGGGAGGTGGACAGTGAAACTGACATGAGAATCGGTTGACGTGTCAACTTCACTTTGCTGGTACAGGCGGGAAAATAGCTGGACAATCGTAGTACAATAGACGCATACTCAGCGCGCGTTGTACTCCCTCAGCAGCCCCCGGCACGTGGCGACAACTCCTCCCTTATGCTCCCCTCGCAGCAGAACCCCGATTACGATACTCTCATGGCTATGGCGCTCGCGGCGGCGGAGGGCTTCAAGGCACTGTCTCGCTCGGCCAACGGACGCAACGACGTGGTGGCGGGGGCGCAGTGCTGGTACTGCTCGTCCACGGCCCCGGTGTTCAACGGCGCTGCCATCCTGGAGGAGCGGCTGCTCAACCCCGACACGTTGCGCGGCATAGTCGAATATTTCACCAGCAAGGGCCGCCCCTACTCCCTGATGACCGTAGACTCCCTGCTACCCCACGCGGGTGGGGTGTTGCGCGGCATGGACTACTACGAGTATGACCGGATGCCCGGCATGTGGCTCGAAGGCGCGCCGCATGTCTTGCAAGAGTATCCCGGCAATACGCGCCTGGAGATAACGTGTGTAAGCAACACGCAAGACCTGGAGGTCTTTCGCAGCGTACTTAGCAGGGTCTTCCACATAGCCTCGGAGGAAGCCGAGATGGTGCTTGGCGACAATGCCCTTGCCGTGAGGGAGGTGCGGCACTACCTGGGCAGGCTGGAAGGTGAACCTGTAGGCACGCTCTCGCTGGTGATGAGCGGCCCCGCGCCGGGCATTTGGAACGTGGGCACTCTACGTGAGTACCGGCGCGAAGGCATCGGCACCAGCCTCATGTACCACGCGCTCAGGGAAGCAGCCGAGGCAGGCCACACTTCGAGCATGCTGCTGGCCTCCAGGGAAGGCGTACCCCTCTACGAACGCCTCGGCTACCGCACACTGAGCATGGTACGCATCTTTGTACCCAGGTAGACGATGGACGATGGACGATGGACGATGGAAGATGAACAAGTTGTGAATTGTGAGTTTTGAGTTTTGAGTTTTGAGTTGAAGGATAGTACCTACCATCATCCTCTTGGCGCGTTCTTGGCGTCCTTGGCGTCTTGGCGGTTTCGTCTCCTCCCATCGTCCATCGTCCATCGTCCATCGTCCATCGTCCCGGCAGCTAAATCCTCTGCGACTTCGGTAGCCTTGTGTAGCGCCAACGTTTCTGGCGGTTGACCATCAGCTCTATGTTCTCCCAGAGGTCGGGGCCCATCTGCGAGCGGGCTTCGGGGAGCCAGCTATTTACCTTGTCCCAGGCTACGTCCAGGCTCTCCATCGCGTCGAATATCAGGTCGTCGCTGATAAGGTTCTGGTCTATGAGCGCGCCTACCATCTCCCAGTAGCCGAGCACGGTGTTCAGCATGCGCCATTCTCTGCTGCCCACCGGGTAGCGGGTCTGTATTTCCTGCCAGGTGCCGGGCTGGAACTGGCCCTCGAACCAGGTCTGCGATTCCTGCATGTGCGGGTCGAGACGCAGCTTGAAGAGGTCTATCAACATGTGAGCATCATCGCGGGTTGGTATAGCCATGCTATTGCTCCTGTACGGTGTCGTGATTTAGCTTAGATACGCGATTATACCTTATCAACGAATCGAGATGGCGTGAGCCGAGGCACACCGAAGTACCATAACAGTCCCCGCGCCAATAGCGGCGACCACACTCCTCCCTGTCATCCTTCGCTGCGCTCAGGATCTCAGATGCTGCCCCTGCCCCTCAGTTTAACCTTCAGCACCATAGTGCATCACGTTAAACATCGTCCCTGCCCACCTTCTTGAGATCCTTCACTGCGTTCAGGATGACAGGGAGGCGCTTGGGTGCTGCTTTCCGACCCAGCGCAGCCCTGGCCGTGACCACCTGCTGGCAACCCTGTTGTACCGGCGGTATAATCGTGGTAGGTTCAGCGAAACCAAGTGTAGGGAGGGCGGACTCAATGACGGACAAGGAAGTGCTGGTTGACCTGATGAGCGACGTTGGCAGCGACATACGAGCCGAGATTGGCGACATGACAGCCGAGGAGCTTGCCTGGCAGCCCGACCCGCAGGCCAACTCGATAGGGGTGACCGTGTGGCACCTGGCCCGCTGGCTCGACGTGCTGGCGATGCGCATCCTCCACACCGGGGCCGCCGAGGACGAGCTATGGCACACGCAAGGCTGGGCCGAGAGGACCGGCTACGACCCCAGGGGCGTCGGCGCGTCAGGGCTGGGCAACGTCACCGGCTACACGCTGGAAGAGGTAGCCGCTATACCGCCAATGAGCGCGGCAGACCTGCTGACCTACCTAGACAGCACCATTGCCGCTGTAAACAGCCGAATAACCGGCATGGCTGAAGGCGCGCTGCACGAGAATGTGCCTGGACTGGGCAACTCGCGTACTGCATATAGGTGGGTCAAGTCGCTGCTGAAGGGGTGTATGGGGCACGTCGGGGAGATACAGACGCTCAAGTCGATGCGGGCGCGCAGGTCCGTTGCCGTATGAAAAGCCGGGTGTTGCAATGCAGCCTCTGTGAATTAGTCGCTTACCTGTCTGACCAGGGCTATTTCAGGACCTTTACATCCACAACAAGGATCTGAGTAGTGCCCCGCGCGTCGTGGATATTGAAGGTGCGAGGGTAGCCCATAACAGGGTCGAACTTGATCTCTGTAAAGGAGTCCCTGCGGATCGAGTTAAGGCCGTCAGGGCGTTGCAGGGCGAGATTTACAATTCGGAATAACGCGTCCACCGTCCAATCTTGTTCAAAATCCTCAGCATCCCAAAGCTCTTCACGGTCCGCCGCATCCTCATCGAGGCTTTCCACGCTCTTTACTTTTTCTACTCTAACCCCATTGGTACGCTCAACCTGTACGACAATCTTCCACGTCTCCAAACCCACCATCGTGAGAGTTTCTTCATACTCCGCTATGGGCAAGTTGTGCCACTTCGCCAGCGCGGCCTCGTACTTGTCCTGCGTCACGTTCCAGTAGCGGTAGCCGAAAAGGTTGCTGCCCGTCACCAGCCATAGAGTGAGGAGCGTACCCAGCAATGCCCTGGCTACGGTCCCTGGAGTCTGGTTGGTGAGAATGGCAGGCATATCTTATTCTACATCCGTAAACGACGTTTGCTACTCTATTAAGACCACAGTACCAGCCAATCTACCCCGCACGTACCTTGACGCCTCACGAACCGCTATGCTATAAAATGCCACAAACCTAATAGTAACCATGCGTAGAAGGAAGACCGAGTAGGCAGGTGCAAAGCCGCGCAGAGAAGGGGTATATGCTGCGAACCCCCAGGCGGCACATGCTGAATTACACCTTCCGGAGCATCAGGGTCGCGCCCATTATAGCGCGTGGTCAGACCTGTAACACATGGACAGGCCCCCTGACCGGCAAGGCGCTCGCCGCGAGGCGCACGCAAAGCACGGTGGTACCACGAAGCAAAGCTCTCGTCCGTCGCACGACGAAGGGCTTTTTTATTTGGATTTGGGAATTGGGATTTCGGATTTCGGATTTGTTGGATACCATCTAAATCCGAAATCCGCATTCCGAAATCCGAAATGGAGGAACACATGGACGAGCCACAGGTGACGCGGACGACGGAGATGAGGAGCGATCTGCGGGAGACCCGGCGCGAGATTGAGGCCGAGGCTATTGCTGCCGGACAGGAGGCGGATGCCGACCTTGAGGCGGAGGCTACGGTGCGCTCGGAGTTGCGCAATGAGGAGGCTGACCGCTGGGGCGGCGATGTGAACACCGACGACGCAGCCATCGAGGCGGTGTTGAGCCGGGCGGTGGTGGACGTGATCGTCAGGGACGAGTTGCGCGAGAAGCTGAAGTCGGGGCGCAAGCTGCGCATCAAGTTGGGCATAGACCCCACGGGGCCGATGTTGCACCTGGGGCGGAGCGTGCCGCTGCTCAAGCTGCGACAGTTCCAGGAGATGGGGCACCAGATCGTGCTTATCATCGGGGACTTCACCGCCATAGTGGGTGACGCCTCAGACAAGGACGCCCAGCGCGTGATGCTCTCCCGCGAGCAGATAGAGTCGAATATGGAGACCTACACCCAGCAGGTGGGGCACATACTCGACCTGGACAAGGTGGAGTTCCGCTACAACTCACAGTGGTTGCAGCCGCTCAACTTCAACGACGTGATACGACTCGCGGCCAAGTTTACCGTGGCCCAGATGATCCAGCGCGAGAACTTCTCCGACCGCTGGGACGCGGGCAAGCCAATCGGCCTGCACGAGATCATGTACCCGCTGATGCAGGGCTTCGACTCGGTAGCCATCAACGCCGACGTGGAGTTGGGCGGCACCGACCAGCTATTCAACCTCATGGCCGGGCGCGCCTTGCAGGAGGACTACGGCCAGGTGCCCCAGTCGGTCATGACGATCAACATGATCCCAGGCACGGACGGCCGCAAGATGTCCACCTCCTGGGGCAACACGATCTTCATGCTGGACGACCCCACCAACCAGTTTGGCAAAATCATGTCGGCGGGCGACGAGGTAATCACTCTCTACATGGAGTCGTGCACGCTGATGCCCATCGAGGAGGTGCGGCAGATTGAGTTCGCCATGGCGTCGGGCAACCTCAACCCCATCAACGCCAAGAAGCGCCTCGCCTGGGAGATCGTGAAGATGTACCACGGGGAGGCCGCCGCGAACGAGGCCCAGCATGCCTTCGAGCAGCAGTTCCAGAACCGCGACGTGCCCACGCAAATCCCAATCGTGCCCATCGAGAAGGCGCTCGGTGACAAGGCCGACGAGAACGGCGAAATCGGCATCCTGGACCTGCTGATCAATACCGGCCTGGCCCCCAACCGGAAGCAGGCCCAGCGCCTGGTAGAGCAGGGCGGCGTGCGCATAGGCGAGGAGCGCATCACTGACCGCGAGCACCGCGTACAGCCGGAGGACGGCATGATAATCAAAGCGGGGCGGGGGTACGTGCGAATAGAAGGTTAATATCAAGCCAGGTGTTACCAAAGAGGTCCTCTGCAATGAGGACCTCTTGCCATTTAAGGCTTACAACCTATGAGCGGGAGGTTCGTCACACCTATGACTATGACAACATAGAGGAGGGACCACGGATATGAGGCAATACAAGTTCGCGGCTGTACTTGCAGCCATGTTAGGTCTGGCAGTCTTCCTTGCCCTGAACGTCCAGGCTCCTACGGCGGGCGCGCAGCCGCAGCCACAGGGGCAGGCGCAGGCGCAGGCGTCTCCGGTACCTCCCTCCGGGCCGACACCCAATCCCGATAGGCCGCCAAGTGCAAAGGGCAGCATCCCTTTCTACCCCATCACAATTGTTGACTTCGGGCCGGTCACTACGAATGCCTTCTACCCGGCCGGCATCTGGGTGAGTGGTGATTGGGTGGTGTACGGCGCGGAAAGCGTTTCATGCGGCCATTGCGGCAACTATGCTCATACTATCTACGCTCGAAACTTGATCAACGGGAAACTCATTACGATTGAGGGCGCGCGGGAGACCGTAAACTACAACCCGCGAAGCATGTCCGAGATACAGGTGAACGGTAGCCTCATTACCTGGAAACAAGTCACCAAACGGGCGGGGTTCGAGGAGTCGTTCACCCCCGGCACGTATGAATGCGGCGAGTGCTATTACGACCTGACAACCGGGCAGGGTGGAGCCTGGTACGGGGGCAACCTGCCGGCAAGTCCCCCGGTGGATTGGGAAGTGAGCGTATCGGAGTGGTCCAACAAGCTGACTGTACAGCAGAAGAGCACCGGCAACACGGTCATGGAAGCGATAATAGGTGGCTCCTGGCAGATACGTAGTGTGGCAATCGGGACCGATAAGTTCGTCTTCTACCAGACGCGGGTAGGTCACGGCGTGCCGCAATACCTGAAGCTTGTCTGGTTGAACCGGTCCCAACCCATCTTCAACTCAGTGTGGGCGAAGGCAGACCAGCAGGTGTACGATAACAAAGCTCAAAGATCGTGGTTGTGGGGGCCAGCGCCTCTCCTTACTGCCAGGGAGGACTACATACAGGGCAGGGGCGGCGCCCGTGTGGTGCAGTACTACGACAAGAGCCGCATGGAAATCAACCACCCTGAGGCTGACCCCGCTTCGCCCGGCTACGTCACCAACGGCCTGCTCGCGGTGGAGATGATCGGCGGCATGATACAGCTAGGCGACAACGAAATGATCCAGGCGAGCGTCCCGTGCACCATCACGGTAGCGGGCGATCCTCGCAAGGACAACCCGCTTACCCCTGATTACAGCGCATTGTCCAGGGTTGCGAGCCTGCAAGGTGAGAACCAGGCGGTGCCACGAACCGGGCAGAATGTGGATGAGGCGATTAATGTGAATGGAGTGGTGAGCAAGGACCAGGCACACGCCAACCTGGCACGCTACGTTACCTTCGTCCCACAGACCGGCCATAATGTCCCGGACGTGTTCGACAAGTACCTGACCAACATGCAGGCTACCTACGGCCTCGACTGGACCTTTGTGCTGGGCTACCCGATTACCGAGGCATACTGGACTCAGATGCGCGTGAGCGGCAAGGACATGCCGGTGCTCATCCAGGCATACCAGCGCCGCGTGCTCACCTATGTACCTGACTTCGAACCAACCTGGCAGGTGCAGCAAGGCAACGTCGGCCAGCACTATCTCGAATGGCGCACAATGAACCGCGTCCACAGACTACCCCGTCCCGACATTGCGCCCTAACTCGCTGGAAAGACGAAACCGCCAAGACGCCAAGGACGCCAAGAATAGCGCCAAGGTTAAGAGGGTATTCTGAGCAAAAGAAGCAAGGTACAAATTGATGTACCTTGCTCCAATTTTGTCCTCGTAAACCATCATCCTCTTGGCGCGCTCTTGGCGTCCTTGGCGTCTTGGCGGTTCCGTCTCTTCTCTAGCTTTATTCCGCGAAGCAACTGAGCACCGCGTCCCAGGCGACTTCGGAGGCGAGCACGCCTAGGGCCACGTCGTTGAGGGAGGGGTTGTCTACCTCGTTGGTAGTGACGGCCCAGAGCACGTCGCCGTCGTAGAGAGTGTGGAAGGGCTGGATGGCCTGGCTCATGGAGCTATGCACCGTGCGGGCAAGCTGGCGTAGGGACCACGTCAGGCCCCGGTCCATGTTCAGCTTCTGGTTGGTCACCAGCACCGTCAACGTGGTGTTGCCCTCGCGTGGAGGCTCAACAGGCTCGGCTTCGGCCAGTTTCTTCGCCAGGCCCTCGCGGAAGTGGTAGCGCCGCCCCGTCTCGGTGTCGAGGTGCCCGCGCACCACCTGCCCTTGCCGGTCCACGATTGCTCCCACCGCGTTGACCACGGTAAACACCGCCACCTTAGTGACCCCCACCTGCCGGAACGAGCCACCCTGCCCGCCGCCCTCTCGCATCTCGAAGCCCAGCCCCTTGCCCACGGTAGCCGAAGCCCCGGCCCCACACGCGCCGAGGGGGAAGACGCCACTCTCCGCCGCACGCAGCGCCGCCCGCCCCAACGCCTTGTCGGGGTAGATTGAGTTGCCCCGCGGACCGTAATCGAAGATGATTCCCGCCGACACAAGCGGAATGTCGCCCCACTGCGTCGAGTAGTTACGCTGAGCGAACAGCTCGGCGGTGACGCCCGTAGCCGCTTCGATACCCAACAGGGAGCCGCCCGCCAGGCAGATAGCGCCCACCCTGTCGCGCTCCTCCGTGAGCAGGGTGCCGTGCGAGCCGCCCCGCACGTCCACCGCCGCCTGCGCCAACTGCGGAAAGTGGAACACCGTGCAGCCGGTCGGCCCCTCGGCGTATTCGGCCACGCCTATGCGCAAAGAGGGGAAGTCAAATATTAGCCTGGGGTTGTCGAACGTGGTCCTGATAGTAAGTCGAGCATTGTCGTTTGATACCGGCGGCGCGTCGGACATGTTTAGCTCAACCCCGCCAGGATATCATCTTCCTGCTCCGGCGCGTCCACCCGGCTGCGCACCAGGCTGTATACCTCCTCCCCGAACGCGACGAGGGCGATATCCTCCGGCATGTTCGTAAAGAGGCCATTGGGGTCGAACTGCGTGCGGTGGACCAGGGTGGCGGCGTGCTTCTGCGGCCAGGCAGCCTTGACGTCGATGCGAGTGGTGATAGGAGGAGGCACGTACTTGGGCGGCTTGCCCTCGTCCTCGGCTTTCTCCTGCTCCACCTGCTGCTCGATGACGCCTTCCTCGGTGGTCTGGTGCTCCGGGTCTTCGTCCTTCTGTTGCTCCTGCTCCTCGCGGTCCCACGGCCACTTCAGGCCGCGCTCGATGTACATCTCCCTGGCGCGCTTCCAGTTCTCCTCCGGCCAGGCGCAGTAATAGAGCTTGAGCGGCTGCCACGGCTCCCCCAGGTCGGGCCGGTAAGAGGGGTCGCCCGCCCTGTCGTAGGCTGCAAGGGTAATGACGTTGCACGCCTTGTGGTCGGGGTGCCCGTACGCGCCGAAATCGTCGTAGGTGATGAGCACCTGGGGTTTATACTTGCGCACCAGGCCCACCAGGCGAGTGGTCGCCTCTTCGCGGTCGGCCATATTGAAGCTGTCAGGATGGCTATTCGGCTCGGTGCCGTCCATGCCGGAGTCGCGGTAGCCCAGAGGCTCGAAGTCGCTGATTTCCAGCAGGTCCACGGCTTTGCGCAACTCCCCCATGCGAATCTCTCCCAGGCGCGGGCGGGCCTCATCGGGATCGAGGTCGGGGTCGTGTATCTCCCCTTCTTCGCCGCTGGTGGCGGTCACAAGCACCGTCCTTACACCTCGTTGGCGGTACAGTACGAGCGTGCCGCCCGTAAAGACTACTTCATCGTCGGGGTGCGCGTGGACCGTCATGATTGTGAGTGGCTGCTGTTCGGGCACTAGTATTTTTCCTCCCAAGTTGTATCTTGTAATCTGATTTTAGGTTTGACATACAAGTTATGTAAAGATGTGCTTCGGAAAAAGCTATGTATGGTCAGGAGTGCACCGCTCATTTCCTGCCATGAGATTATAATGGTGAGAGAAAGGTACAACAATGCAGCAACCCACATCCACAATCCAGGCCGACTTCGACCGCATCGCCCCTCTCACGGCCACGCGCCGGTGGGACAACAACAGCCACTACCACGGCTACCTGCTAAAGCACGTCCCCAGGTGCTGCGGGGAAGCCCTCGACATCGGTAGTGGCACCGGCGACTTCGCCCGCAGCCTGGCCCGCCGCGCGCACCATGTGCTCGGCCTCGACCTGTCGCCACAGATGGTGCGTATCGCCACGTCCATGTCGAGGCGGTACCCCAACGTCGAATACCGCATGTCCGACGTCATGCAGTTGGACCTACCGGACGAGCACTACGATTGCATAGCTTCCATAGCCACGCTGCATCACATGCCGATGGACCCCATACTGCGTAAGATGAAGGCCGCGCTGCGTCCGGGAGGCACGCTGCTGGTGCTCGACCTGTACGAGGGCCAGGATTGGGTGGATGCCCTCGCAAACGCGGTGGCCGTGCCCTACAGCGCGGCGTTGCGGCTGATCAAGCTGCGCCAGTTGAGCGAGCCGCCGGAGGTCCGCCAGGCGTGGGAGGAGCACGGGAAGAGCGACAAGTACCTCACCCTGCCGGAGGTGCGTCGCCTGTGCGCGGAGATACTGCCAGGGGCGAAGGTGAAGAGGCACCTGCTGTGGAGGTACTCAATCGTGTGGAGGAAGGCAGAAAGCTAAGGCTCTTCGTCTTCCTCATACCAGTACTGAGGTGGAGACTCACCCTGCCTCTCAACCACTCGTGGATAGGTGCCTCGTTCTGCTTTTTCTTTGACGCTATCCACTGTCACCATGAAGACGTGATCTTCACCGAAATCGAAGAGGTAAAGGAACGAGTGCCCAGGCACAAGCCCCAGTTCACCGATAACGGCCTTGATAACCGTCAATGGCCCTTTATCTTCCCCCTCCACATTTTCACTAACCCCTTCGTCTTCCCCAGGGCCAAGCGATACACCAAACCCGGCAAGTATCTCTTTGACCCGCTCGTCTGCTTCTTCGGGGTCACCTACCAGTTCGATTGGCAAAGCAAAGAAGGGGAACTCGCCACCACGCTCGACTAAAGCCGGGTGTGGAATCTCATAACGCGCATCATGCACTACTCCGTTCATATAGAAGGAGTAGAGATGGTCGTCACCCCACTTGAACGCCTTTTGAATGGCGAGGTGCAGGTCTTGAAGGGTATGGTACGAGCGTACCTCTATTTTCCTGTGCACACCCTTGAGCCAGTCAGGAGAGACCTTGAAGATAAAAGCGCCGTCGGGATTGTCCAACGGCACTGCGAGGTCTGCATCCCGCAGCACACGCCGCGCTTCATAGCGAGGAAGGAAGTTGGGATCGGCGGTAGCTACATCGTAGATATGCGCTTGAACAGGGTCGGGTACGGGTCTCTCCCCTTTCAGGTAAGCAGCACCCAGGTAGAGCATAGCCTGTGCGCGCACGGCGGGGTCTGTATGCCGGGTGAGTGACATGAGAGTATCATACGCCACCGGAAGATTGTGCTTGATTGCGATAAGGGCTATGGCAGCCAGCGCGTAGGTCTTGCGCTTCGCCCCGAACTGGTCACGGGGCGGGACAAGCTCCAGCATATCCAGCCAGAACGGCAGCGCTGAAGGGTCGGCGTTGGAACCTATGAGATGAAGCAGCCCCTCTTGAGTGCTGTTCTTGCCGCTACCCTTGCTTGTAACCAGCCTTCGATAGAGTACCTGGGCGCGAGGCAGATCGTCCGGAGATAGCGGTATTGGAGGCATGTACGGGTAAGCTGCAATTCCCGACTTGTAGAGATCAAGTTTACGGGGCGGTGGAGGTGGATTGTCCAACAGCCCTTGCAACTCGTCCAGGCGCATGCTAATTTCAGACGAATGCTTTTTGTAAAGCCAATCTGCCTCTCGTTTCTCTCCGATCAACCAGGATTCCAATGGGTCATCTGATTTCATAGCAGCACCTCGTTCGCTATGAACAACTCTGCTAGAACTTGGCTGCAACCCCCTGCTCTGCCAGCGCATCCCTTACGATTCCCTTGATACGCTCCAGGTCTTCCGCCGACTCGGTGGACTCGAAGCGGTATGTAATGGAAGGCTCGGTGTTGGAGGCGCGCACCAGCGCCCAGCCGGTGGGGAAGACCACCCGCACGCCGTCGGTGGTGATGACCGTGTACTCGCCGCTGAACCGCTCGCGCAGCTTGTCTATCACGCCGAACTTCACTTCCTCGCCCACGTCCATGCGGCCTTCGGGGGTGTTGAAGTACTTCGGCACGTCGGCAAAGCGGTCCGAGATGGGAGCGGGGCCGTCGCCCAGCGCCTCCAACAGCTTGGCACCCGCGTAGATGCCGTCGTCGAAGTCGATAACTGGGTCGTCAAAGAACATGTGGCCCGAGAACTCGCCCGCGAACGGAGCGCCCGTTTCGAGCCGCTTGGCGAACACGTTGGTGTAGCCCGTGCGCCACATGATGGGGTCGCCACCGTTCTTTGCGATGTCCTCTTGCAGGGCCAGCGAGCACTTCACGTCGAAGATGATGGGGGTGTTGGGTTTGCGTTGTAGCGCCGCGCGCGAGTAGAGGATCATGTACATGTCGGGCCAGACTATCGCGCCGTCGTTGCCGATCACGCCCAGTCGGTCGCCGTCGCCGTCGATACCTATGCCCACGTCCGCGCCCTGCTTCTTCACCTCGGCAATCAGGTCCACCACGTTCTCTTCCTTGAGCGGGTTCGGCAGGTGGTTGGGGAAGTTGCCGTCCGGCTCGAGGTAGATGCCGCTTACGTCGCAGCCAAGCGCCGCGTATATCTCCATCGCGGTAGGTCCGGTCACGCCGTTGCCGGGGTCGATCACCACCTTGAGGGGCCTGTTCACCTTGACCGTCTCAACTACGTACTTGACGTACTCCGGCTGCGTCGGCTGTTCCGTGATCGAGCCATCGCCGTCGTGGAACTGCCCGGCCTGGATGATGCGTAATAGCTCCTGGATGTCGGCGGAGGTGAGCGGCGCGTTGAGGCCCTCGCCGGTGCGCTTGCGCAGCTTGAGGCCGTTGTACTCGGCGGGGTTGTGCGAGGCGGTCACTTCGGCCCCGCCGTCAGTGTCGAGGAACTTCACCGAGAAATAGAGCACCGGGGTAGCCACCATGCCCACGTCTACCACGTCCACGCCCGAAGCCGCCATGCCGCGCATGAGGGCCTGCTGGAACCGCTCGGACGACAGCCGCACGTCGCGCCCGCACGCCACCCGCATCCGCTCTCCGCTCACGGGGGTGACACCCTCCTGCGCGTAGAGAAAGGTGCCATAAGCGCGGCCAAGCTGGTAGTAGACGTCTTCGTTGAGGTCCTGGTCCACGATGCCGCGAATATCGTACTCGCGGAAGATATGGGCCGGTACGCTGCCGTTGCTCTGGTCAACCATTGGTACGTATACCTCCTAGTACACACGGAATTGGGACAATTGCGACCCCATTGTACCCCAAATGCCACTTTGGGAGTAGCTTGCGACGTGGTGAGACGAAACCGTAGCGGTGTATTGGAGATTACTCAGCTGGGAATTACTAGATTTATATTGGTTCTTGGTGTGCATACCGATTTTGCAACTGTTTTTTACCTGCGAGGAGCTTTGCTGGACCGTATATTGCTCTGACTCTAATGTTCATGAGCACCAAGACGCCCAAAACAGCCGACACTGGCGGCAATACCAAGACAGTTGTAATAGTTGATGACGACCCAGATACTGCTGAGCTATGCGCCTTCATACTGCGCGACCTAGGCAATTATGAGGTTGTAGTCGAGTTAGATAGCACACGGGCTGTGGAGGTTATCCGCTCGGTACAGCCGGACCTGGTGCTCACGGACGTGCAGATGCCTGAGGTTGACGGCCTGGCTCTTTATGACCTGCTGCGACGCGACGAAAGCACTCATCATATCCCTGTTCTGTTCGTCACAGGCGCAGGGCACGACCCGCGATTTGCAGAACGTGGAATTACACGAACCGAGCAATGGGTTTCTAAACCATTTTCACCTGCGGAATTGCTGGATGCTGTTAATGCAATAGCATCCGGGCACCGGCAAAGCGTGTAGAGAAACCCCCGCCTAGCTCGCCCTGTCCAACCTAAGCCGCCATAATCCATTAGACCATATTGATATTGTTGACGTTCCACAGGTCAGCAGTGCTCTATCTATTACCTGCCCTATCGGGTATACTTCCATACCTGAAACAATTCAGAGTTCACATTTCACAGCCTCCTCGCTAGCTTCTGCTTAGCATCCATTTGCTCCCGTCTGAGGCTTCACCGGCCATCCTAAACAACATACTACATCTGTGCCCGGTACCAGTTATCCGGTGTGAGCATAGATGTAGTATGTGGCTGGTGTAAGTACGGAAAGAAGGTATACTCGCATATGGAAAAATCTACCTCAAGCCACGTCCACCGCACAGATGACCTGGACGGTGGTCATGGTGGAGATGGCAAAAGTTCGGCACGTTCCCCCAAATCGGCAAATAGGGAAACCCAGCATAAGTTGCTCTCCACCCTTGAGCAACTCCTTGCATTAGACGGCATACATGTCAAATCGACCCTTGATGCGGCAACCGATAGGATAGCAGTTGCCCTGAGAGCCGATAAAGTCGACGCGTTCATCTACGACCCCTCCAAAGAAACGCTTGTAGCCCTGGGCACCAGCCATACCCCTATGGGCATACGCCAGCACCAGATTGGCTTGCACTTGTTGCCCATCGCCAACGGCGGACCTGAAGCTGCTATATTCGTCGAGGGGGGCCACTACCATACAGGACACGCAGAGCAAGACCCCACCATACCGCCAGGCATGACACGGGTACTAGGCGTACGCTCGATGCTAATAGTGCCCCTCAACGTAAATAGCGAGCGTCGGGGAGTGCTCCAGGCTTGCTCAACCCAGCAGGATGCATTCTCAGAGGACGATCTTACGTTCTTGGAAGCAGTGAGCCACTGGGTAGGTGCCCTCACCCACCGTGCTGAGTTGACGGAGCGTATCACACAGGATGCAGCAGCGCAGGCCAGGCGGGTGGTGGCGGAAGAGCTTATCATGGTGCTTGCGCACGACTTACGGCACTACTTGACACCCCTCAAAGGGTGGCTCGGCATCGTGCTTGAGCGAGCCAGGCGCGACAATCGGACCACCGACGTTACGGCCATGACTACTGCCACTCGCGCAGTCGACCGGCTCGAAGCGTTGATACGGGACCTGCTCGATGTAGGACGGCTGGACCAGGGCCTGTTCTCCGTGTCCCAACAACCTGTAGACCTGATTGCTCTCGTGCGCGATTCCATAGGTATCCTGGGGAGTACCGGCAGTACGCAGCCTGGGCAGGATGGGCAGACTGACCGGCCCGATAAGGTAGATATCCTCCTCAGGGTGCCGGATGAGCTAATCGCCCAGGTAGACCCTTCTCGTCTCCGGCAGGCACTTGAGAACCTGGTCTCCAACGCACTCCAGCACTCTCCCAAAGGAGTACCTGTTGTAGTTGAGGTGGCAAGCGAGAAGCGGTTGCGTGCGGATGGACCTGGAGAAGAATCATGGGCGTGCATTAGCGTGAAGGACCAGGGACCTGGTATCTCCGCGGAAATGCTCCCCCGCCTTTTCACCCGTTTCGCTTCAGGGCCGAACTCGCAGGGTCTTGGACTGGGCTTGTACCTGGCGCGCAGCATAGCCGAGGCTCATGGCGGCACCTTGACGGTCGAGTCGAACCCTGAAGAAGGTACGACGTTTCAACTTTGTCTCCCAACAGTAGCGTAACGTTTCTACCGCCTCTATAATATCTCCCGCTTCACAATCAGTATCATTACTGCCACCGCCCACCTGACGGCAAGCTATTAGTCTCTGACACCAAAGATCCACTCGTGCTTTCGCCCTATATGAGCAAAGGTTTCGGAAGCATCTGCTAACAGTACAAAAAGGACCAGGATACAACGGTTGTATCCTGGTCCTTTCTGTACTGGCTAAACAATAATCTTCTTTGCGCGTCCTTTGCGCTCTTTGCGCCTTTGCGGTTTCGTCCAACTAGGGCCGGACTACAGTGAGGTGGGCGGGTTCGGCGTACCAGGAGGCGAGGCGGCCTTCAGCGACGGTGAAGAGGTAGAGCGGCACGGTGGCTACGAGGCTGCCTTTGCGGGTGATGTGCAGGGTGGCGCGGAAGTCACCCTGGTTGGGAGGCCCTTGCCAGGCGAACGCCTCCACTCCGGCACCGTCGCGGGTGGCCGTCACCGTCTTGAGGAGGGGGTCGAGGCGCAGGTTGTAGTCGTGGTCTTCGCCGTCAGCGGGTATCACCACCGACCAGTAGCCGAAGTGCCCTTCCGGGTGGGTGCCCCACGGCTCCGAGTACACGTCCAGGGTGGCCGCGAACTCGTCGCCTCCCTCCGGCGTCACCACACGCATCCGCACGTCGAGGAAGTCGCCGTCGCGGGAAGTGGTAACCTCTATCGGCACCGGCACCGGCTCTGTGGGTGGAAGCAGGAAGGCATCAGGCCCCTCCGGTGCCGCGCCGGAGGCCTTGAGCAGGTCCACCTTGAGAAGCGTCGCATCGCCCGACCGCTGCTCTATGTTCAACTCCCTGGGCGCGCTGAACGGACGGGTAGCAAGCCTGGAGATGCCGACGGGCAGCGTGACGCTCACCACCTTGCTGCTGCCGAGTTGCACGTCTATGCGGGCGGGCGTGAAGGACAGGAAAGTCATGTTCAGCACCACGCCACCTTGCTCTGCGTCCCGGTTGGGGCTATCCCCGAAGTTCACCCCGGTGGTGCTCACCCCCATGCGCAGGTTATCCAGGTCGGTGTTGGGGGCGTTACGCTGGGTCATGTCGTATATCTTGATGATGCCCGGTGGGCTTTGCAGGAAGCGCACCGACTCGGTCCTCGGTATCTCCTGCATGTACTCGAAGCCGAAGGGGATGTCCTGGTCGCCCTCGAGGTTGGGAGTCAGCACGTAGTCGGGCTGCGTGCCGAAGGGCAGTGAGCCGATGTGCCTGTGCCCGATGTTGATGTTGCCGCCTATGTGGTCCTTGGGCACGCCGAACAGGTTGAGCGCGTAGGCCAGCACCTCGAAGCCGGGCATACTGCCGCTCTTGGCCTCCCCCACCCAGATATACGCGTCCCTTGCCAGCACGTCCTCCGCTATCTCCCGCAGCCAGGGGTTCGCCGCAAGCTCGTACACGTAATTGTCGCCCGCCTGGTTCACCATCTTGAGTTGGGGGGTAGCGTCGAGGCGCTGCTTCAGGCCCGCCTGCTGGTCTTCGGGGTACTGCCACAGGTGAACCACCACGTGCCTGACCTCAAGCCCTTGCAGCATCGAGACGGTGCGCGCGTCGGGGAAGGCATCGAGCGCCAGCTTGAGTTGCATGGTGCCGGGGGGCACGAAGCTGCTCCAACCGTTCACCAGCGGTTGCCAGTGCTTGGTCCCGAAGAAGGTATACCAGACGTCCGGCTGGTCCGCGCTCATCGGCAGTTCGAGCACCGGCCCGGCATTTTCGGGCCGCGCCAGCCACCCGTAAGGCTCTATCGTCTCAAGCTGCGCCGCCACGTCCCGCCTGTTGTCCGTGTCCAGCGGGTTGAGGAACTCCAACAGCACCAGGAAGGTGAGCACCCCGGCCACCGCAAAGGTCCTGCGGCGGTTAGGCTTGACCACCACCTCCACCACTTCCGGCTCGATGGGCTGTAGCTTCTGCGTATCGAGCACTATATAGCCGAGGTTGTCTTCGAGCACCGAGGGGGATTGCGGCTGCTCGACCTTTTCCGTGCGGCGCAACAACTGCAATATCCGGGCGAGGCCGTACCCCGCCAGCACGTACAGGGAGAAGTCCACCAGCACAGCGAAACGTACCGGCACCCGCAACGCCTTGAAGCCGGGCACCCAGTCGTACAGCAGCGCGTAGGGCAGAGGCACCTCTCTCGACGTGCCGGGCAGGTTGTGGCTCAGGCCGAAGGTGAGGACGAAGGCGGTTAGGCCCAGGATGGGGTAGAACCAACGCTCGCGCCCGCGCCCAAACACGAGGCCCACCAGGGCCAGCACCGAGGCCACTATGCCGGGGAAAAGCTGCCGCTCGCCGACGTGCGACACCCACGAAGGCGCGAGCACCTGCCCGTAAAGCCAGTTGCTCGACAGCACGTTGCGGTAGTAGCTCCAGCTAGCCCCCCAGTTCTGTACCTCGTAAGTGGTGCGCGCGAAGCCGAGGTCCTGGTTCAGTTGCAGGTAGGGCCAGAAGACCGGGCCGAGTACCAGCACGACCAGCAGCACGCTGATGAAAGCCCCCAGGCCCACCGGCCCCCACTTCACGTCGGCCACCTTGCTAGCCTCGCGGAACTCCACGATGCCCCACCAGACCAGGTAGATGAGCACCGCGATTGCCAGGAAGTAGGTGTAGTAGACGCTGGAGAGGCCCATCATCACGAAGCCGAGCGCCGCCAGGATGAGCCAGAGTGTGGCCCTGGGGTGGCGGACAATTGACTTCTGCTGGATAGCGCCGTAGCGGGAGGTCCAGTGCCCGTAGTCGAGCACGCCGAGGCCCCGCCGCAACGCCCACAGCGTGAAGGGGAACCACTGCGTCGAGAGCATGTGCAGGTGGCCCATCTGCATGAAGCGGAAGGGGCAGAAAGCGAACGCCACGCCCGCGAACACCCCCGCCAGCCTGCTTCCCGTCAGATCGCGCACCAGCAAATAGGTGAAGAGGCCGGTCAGCACAAAGGTGAGCAGGATGTAGAAGTTGGAGGCCAGGGCGGGGTTGCCCGTGAGCAGCAGGATGGGCAGGGTAAGCAGCGTCTCGCCCAGCAGGTTCTCGGAGAAAGCGAGCGAATGCCGGTAGGGGTAGAAGAAGGGCGCTTCAAAGAGGCCCGTCGGGTTGGTGGTGAGGGCGTGCGCGTTCCACTGTAACGTGGTCATCTGCACGATCACGTCACCGAAGGGGTTGATAGCCTGCCCCATGTGCAGCGTCCAGGGCCAGGTCATCACCACCGTCAGCACGACGAACAGGATGGTGACCAGCAACGGCTCCACACCCGGCTTCGCCAGCCACGCCGACCACTGCAACGGGATGACACGGCGGGGAGCCTGCGCCTGCTCTTGCTCTTGCTCCGGCGCTTGCTCGCCCACGGCCACACCCGCGCCGTCTACAGCACTACTCGCCATTTGCCACCCACGTACAACGCACCCCGATGTGCATAGGGCCACCTCATAGCATAAGAGCGCGACCGCGCCCCGGTAACGACAACACTTCTACCCCATGTATAACGCACGTAAAGCGTAACGCGTAACGCGTAACACGTAAAGCGGCTCAAGAGACTACGTGCCTTATGAGCCGCTTTGTTGCTTATTGCACCCTTACGAGTTACGCGTTACGCTTTACGTATCACTCGGAACTCGGTACTCAGAACTCGGCACTCTCCAGGTCGTTCGGCCCTGCCTCGTCTTCCAGGTTCACGGCGATCAGGTAGCCGCGGGCGCGCTCGGTGAGAGGGTAGCGGGCCACAAGCTCCCAGAAGCGGGGCGAGTGGTTGGCCTCTAGCAGGTGCGCCAGTTCGTGCATGATGACGTAATCGAGCACCCACAGCGGCATATGCCCGATGCGGTCCGAGATGCGTATGGTCAACATGGAGGGCGTGCAAGAACCGTACCGTTTTTCCTGGTTGCCGACCCACTTGATCTCGTTGATGCGCAGATTGCCGTCGAAGTATGCCTTGTTCAATTCCGCCGCCCGCTTCTTGAGGTCGGGCAGTTGCTCGCGCTTCTTCTTGCGCTGCGCCTTGAGCACGCGGGGCAGTAGCTTATCGACAAGCTCCCGCTCTTCCTCCAGGGATATCTCCGCGGGCACGCGCACCACCAGTTTGCCGTCCACCAGGCGCGCGGAGGCGGTCTTGACGCGGTTGTGCGAGCGGATGATCTCTACGGGTATCTCTTCGGGCATGGCGGAGATGGGTTGCCGGGTGAATGCGTAACCAGTATACGGCATGCAATTCGAGTGTACCAATCGGGTTCGCACCGTGGTATAGGGAACACACTAGAGGGGGATTGAAGTTGCGCAAGCGTTATAGTGTGCTGCTACTTGCTCGCATCATCAGCCCTGCCCTGGGCGCGCACCGCGTTGATAGCATCTGCAATATCGCGCGTTGCTTCTTCTTCGGTAACCAGTAGGAACTCTCGCAGCCTGTCGGCCACCCACCCCGGCTTCTCCTCCGGCACCCAGTGCCCGCTCTCCTCGTTGCGCTCGACGCGGATGCCGGGCACCCACTCGTCCAGCCACTCGGTAAGCCCAGGCACCAGGGCGAAGTCCTTCATGCCCCACAGCAGCATGGTGGGCGCTTCAATTATCTTATCGTTCTGCGACACCAGGCCCACCACCTCTCGCGCCGCCGCCCTGTAGTAGTTGATCATAGCCGTGGCCGCCCCCGGCTGTGAGATGTTGTTCTGGTACACGTCCAGCGCCTCGTCGGGGAAGGCACCGGGCACCGCCGCGCTCGACGGCAAAGAGCCGCGTATCATGAGGCGCATCATGGCTTCGGGAAGTACGGGCAGTTGGAACAGGAAGACGTAGTAGCTGCGCAGCAACTGTTCGAGCTTGAACGCCTCCCGCCGGTACGCCATTGGGTGCGGGGCGTTTACCACCACCAGCCTGTCCACTCGCTCAGGGTAGTTCATCCCCAGGTGCCAGGCTATAACCCCACCCCAATCGTGCCCCACTATGTGCGCCCGCTCCTCGCCAAGCGCCTCCACCAACGCGGCTACGTCCCGCGCTATCTCGTCGGTGCGGTAGGCGCGCACGCCCTCTGGCTTGTCGCTCATGTTGTAGCCGCGCATGTCCACGGCGACAACGTGGAACTGCTCGGCCAGCCTCGGCATGACGTAGCGCCACTGGTACCAGCACTGCGGAAAGCCGTGCAGCAGCACTACCAGCGGCCCGCTACCCATCTCGGCATAGTGCAGGCGCACCCCGTTGGCCTCGACAAAGCCGTGCCGCCACGGCCCCATGTACTGTACGTCCCGCGCCCTCGCTTCCAACTTCGAGTCAGGTGGCGCAAAAGCTACTCGTTTCGCCGCGATACCAAGCCCCACCCCGGCAGCCGCACCGAACAGCAAACCTCTAACCCTGGACCTTTTAAACATAACTTTAGTACGTCCTTCTGCGATAGTGCTTCACCCAATCCTACGCTGCCCATGTCGATAGAGATTATTCACCGCAGAGACGCAGAGAGCGCGGAGATTACGCAGAGTTGGTGAAGGTGTGGAGGAAGACGCGGCTGGCACCTGTGCCCCGCTACTGAGGACCAAAGCCTCCCCCTGTCATCCTGAGCGCAGCGACGGATCAGGTGGGTAGATAAGAGTCCTCAACGCTGGGGATGATGGTGAGAAGAGGAACCATGTGCCTCAATACCAGGAGTCAAGAACGGGCCACTGATCCTTCGCTACGCTCAGGATGACAGGGGGAACAGGGTACCAAGTATCCTGACGGAGACGCTAAACCCTTACCGTGCTCCGCGTAACCTCTGCGTCCTCTGCGTCTCTGCGGTGAATAATCTATTCCTCATCATCCCCAACAGGCACGCGCACCAGGATTTTGCCGCCTTGCACCCTCGTCTCGTAGACGTTCAGGTCCACCTTGGCCGGACCTTGCGTGACTTTGCCCGTGCGCACGTCGAAGCAGGACTGGTGCCAGGGGCACTGCACCTCGTGTCCGTGGAAGTTGCCCTCCGAGAGGGGGCCGAAGCGATGCGTGCAGAACTCCTGGAAGGCGTAAGTCTTACCTTCTACTTTGGCAACCGCCATGACCACCCTATCCACCTGCACGCGCAGGGTCTCCCCCTCCGATAGAGCACCTTCGTTCGCCACCGCCATGAACCCGTCGTCACCGGCGCGGGACGACAGTACCTTCACCGTCTGTTGCGGCACGTCGGCCTGCCGCAGGTGGCGGCCCACGCCCACACCCTCGTCGTAAACAAGCTGCCCGCCCAGGTAGCCCGACAGGCTGAGGATGCCCACTCCCACCAGCGACAGCACAAAAGGCAACATAGGCGTGCTTTCGGCACCCAGGTCGCCGTTGCGCAGGTTCAAGTTGAGCGCGTACAGCACCAGCATCACCAGGTTGAGGGTCATGTGCATGGTGGCGTTACGCTTACCAGGGTGGTCCGCGCGGATATCGAGGTAATCTGCCAGTCCGGTGATAGCCGCGAGCACGCCCATGACCACGCCCAGTGCCATCGTGTAGAAGGCCGCCAGCACAAGAGCGTTCCCGCCGTAGCCGAACAGGGTAGCCACGTCGAACAGCAGGCTGAGGACGAACAGGGCTATCGGGAAGTGGTTGAGGATGGGGTGCAGAGGGTGGCCGAAGGGCCTGCCCTGTAACAGGTGCTTTATCATCCGGCCCCTTCCTCCTTCTGCGGCACCCGCGCCCCGCCCCGCTCAGCCACCCTGCGCCACTTGCCCTTGGACATCCGCGCGATACCGATGCCGTAGTGGTAGACCATCCTGCCGCCCAGGTAGCCCGACACGAACAATATGAGCGTGCCCGCCACAGACAGCCCCAGCGGCAAGGCACCGACCGACGTAGCAGTAGGCACGTCGCCCCACCTCAGCAGCAGGTTGATACCCCAGAGGAGCGTCGCGACGAGGTTCAGCGCCATATGGTACACCCCGAGCCGCCACGCGGGCTTCTCTCGCTTGATGTCCAGCCAATCGGCTATCCCGGCGGGTATCGCCGCCAGCGCCGACACCCAACCAAATAGCGCCATGTAGAAGGCCGCCTGCACCAGCGCATTATCGTTGCGCATGTTCGCCAGCAAGTCAAACAGGAGCGCGCCAGGCCAAAGCGCCGTCGGTATATGCACGATAATAGGGTGCAAAGGGTGCTTCAGCCACTTGCCCTGTAGGAAGTCCTTCATGTGCGCCTCCCGGCGGAGTGGTTAGTGGTTAGTGGTTAGTGGTTAGTGGTTAGTGGTTAGTGGTTAGTGGTTAGTGGTTAGTGGTTAGTGGTTAGTGGTTAGTGGTTAGTAAAGAGCCTCTAACCACTAACAACTAACAACTAACCACTAGCCGCTGATAATCCTCATCTTCAGCGCGTCGATGTCCTGGCGCAGGCGGGCGATGTCGCGGGCCGAGATGTTCTGGTGGATGGGGTCGCCGTCGGCCATGCGGTGCTTGCGGAAGGCAAGCTCGGTCGCCAGGTCGAAGAACTTGCCAAGCTGCCGCCAGCGTTTGAAGCCCATCGAGAAGAGCACCGTCCATCGGGCGCTCCAACGCCTGCGGCCCGACATGAGCGTCTCGTACTCGTCGGGTGTGAAGCGCCCCAGGGCCACCTCCTCGCGCAGGGTGTCCCGGATGACGCGGCTCTCCCGCACGCCCGATATGATCGCCAGCACCAGGACGAGCAGGATACCGGCGTAATCGCTCACCAACGTCGCCAGGCACGCGCCCAGCACCAACTCGGCGGTCTGCTCGTTCTCACCCACGATGCCGACGTAGGACGTGAGGCCGTTGTGCAGGGCGTGGAACGTTATAGCAGCCAGCAGGCCCAGCACCGGCACCAACCCCTTCAACCAGCCCGATTTCAGCGATCTCGCCAGCCCCAACGCCGCTCCCACGAACGCGGTGAACATGCTGTGGTTCAGGCCGAACACCCCGGCGCGCAATATCCAGAGAGTGAACATCGCCCCCAGGTCGGCCCCGCCGCCCCCCTCGTAGGCAAACGACTGCAAGTAGAGCACGTTCTCCACCATCGCGAAGCCCAGGCCGACCATCGCGCCGTACACGATGCCGTCCAGCACGTTGTCGAACTCGCGGCGGTATGCGAAGAAAAGCACCACCAGGATGATGGCCTTCACCGATTCTTCTACCGCAGGGGCGACCAGGCTGACCTCGGCAAACTCGCGCCCGGCCTCGTCTAGAATCAGCGTCTGCATCGGTATGCCCGCCCCAACTTCCAGCGCGATAGCCAGTATCACGGCGGGCACGGCTCCCCACAGGAAAGCCACTACCAGCAGCGGCAGCGGCTCCTTCTCATAGCGGTCGAGCCACCACACGACCAGCGCGTAGATGAGGGTCGGTATGAGCGCGAGCACGGCGGCTATGGCGATAACGATAAAGAAATCCATGTGTGCGTATCCCTAACGTGGTAGTAAGCGCGGTATGGCAGATTGTACACTGAGGCTTGTGGGCTTGCAAGGCGGGCCGAAGGGGTAATCTGCTCTTATTGTCGCTACTTGCGCCGGACAACACTTTGACAACATCTTGGAAGGCAACTATATTATGGTGCCGACGGTACCATTACTGCTACCGCGCTTGATTCATCCTTGCCTGCGGAAGTTGATCTTCACCCGCAAGCAATAATTCTCTAACCTATGAGGTCCATATGACGGAAGAAGTGACACCGGACGAGATTGCCAGGATGGCCGAACGCATCGAAGCAAAAGCGTACTGGGACGTACTTGAGAATCTCCGCGGCTCAAACTTGCTCCCCATCAAGGTTGATGCCTTGAACCTCTTAGAGGGCAAGGGAGGAATTCCTGCTCAACTCCGGGGCCGGTACTTTGACTACCTGGAAGAAGGGATTGCCGCCCTGAGCTTTGTTGCGGAAGAGGACATGTTCCGCTCGATAGACACTCACAGGGTGCTATACCTGGGCATGGATGAGCCGGCGACGGAGGACTGGGTTGCGGCGATATTCCGGCTTTACGAGCACTACCATGCCCCCTTTCGGATTCAACTCACCCCTTACTCGCAGCCCTCCAACTTGGGCCAATGGATTGTGGATAGACATCCTGGTGTGAAAGCGTCGCCTGGGACCGACAAGTTTCTGTGGGAAGCCGAAGGAGCACCGTTCCAGTGGAATCGGGAAGACTTTGGGATTGTCAAGATCGATGAAGGGGCAGCGAGTGCATACGCAGGTATTGTTGCAGACTCTTTGTTAAAGACACACGAAGCCTGGCAACGGCGTAGATGGACTGATTGTCTTGAGGACACAGTCAACCAAAGGAGCGAGTGGGGGTGGGGCTGGCACCATTACGTCGCAATTGACGGCAGAAGGCCCGAAGCCTTCGCGGCTGCGGCAACGTACATATGGCGGGATGTTGCTTACCTGTTTATTAGCGCAATCGCAGGGGCGGAGCGCTACGAGGGCGTACAACAAGCCCTTATTCAGACTAGAGTGGAGGACGCGCTCCAAGTGGAGGGAGTGCGCTGGATAGTAGCCGACACAAGGGGTGGCACGTCAAGAAGCGACCTCGAAAGGGCCGGGTTCCGCCATATCTACTCGCGGACTGACTATGGCGTAGCTTAGGCCGCCCGCGCGGGACTTACCGGGGCGGGCAGGCCGATAGCTCATTCACAGTATGCCACTATGCACCTACGGCTGCTCAGTTGCCTCATTGGCGCGTTCCCCCACCCAACTCCTACGCCACACCGGCACTTTGCGCAGTTGTACCACCAGCATCCCCACCGCCACCATAACCATGCCGCCGATCTTCTGCACGGTCAATTCTTCACCCAAAAAGAGCCACGCGAGCAGAGCTATCTGCACCATCATGGTGCTGTTGATGATGCTCGACTCGACGGCGGAGAGGGTGCGCAGCGTGTGGTTCCACAGGGGGAAGGCAAACGCGGTGTTCACCACGGCCAGCCACCCCACGAGCATCCAGCCGTCGGGGCTTATCGTGGGTATGCCCTGCACCGACACGCCGAACAGCAGCAGCGCCACCGACCCCACGCCCATGCTCGCCACAGTCACCGCGATAGGGTGCAGTTTGTGCTCGCGGTTTACCTGCCTGCCCAACACCGCTGATATGGCGTTGGTGAGCACGCCCACGATTACGATAGCGATGCCTAACGCCTCGCTGCCCAGCACTGACATAGGGAAGAAGTAGATCAGCGTGCCCGCAAGGTACAGGACGATGCCCGCCCACTGCATGCGTGTGGGCCTCTCCGACAGCATAAGGATGCCCAGCAGGGCCACCACCGCCGGGGTAAAGTTGAGCAGCAGGCTCACCGTGACGGCGGGCAGGTAGGACAGCCCCAGGAACTGCGCCCCCTGCGCGACGGCTATGTACAGCAGCCCCAGCGCGATGAGCTTGAGCCAATCACGCGCAGGGAGGGCACGCAGTTGCGCCAGGTGGCCCCAACGCCAGGCGAACGGCAGCAGGCACAGGAAGGCGATCAGGTAGCGCAGCCCCGCGAATGGCAGGGCCGGTATGTCCTTCAGCCCCCACTTGATGAGCACCCAGGACGTGGACCAGAGGAAAGTGACGAACAGAGCCTGCAACACGGCGGCCACGTGGGGAGAACGATTGCCGAACAAAAAGCACCTCCGAGAGTAACAAAAAGGATAGGGACGCGCGGCTGCGCATCAACCTACCCCCTCTGACCTTTTCTTTCTCGAGGTGCCTGCCTCACGGCTACGTAGCGCTCGGTCCAGGCCCGGCATGCAATATGCGGCGGAACCCTAGCTACCCTTCGGTTGTTGGTGTAGGATAACAGAAACGATTCGCCGGGTCAAACCAGACCACACTCGCCACTGGACCGTGCCGAAGTAGGGCAGCAGGACAAAGCACCCCCCTGTCATCCTGAGCGCAGCGAAGGATCAGGTGGTTAGATTAGAGTCCTCAACGTTGTGGATGACAGCGGTAAGAGGAACACTGGTACTGCGACAGCAAGAATCAAGAACGGGGATCTGATCCTTCGCTACGCTCAGGATGACAGGGTGGAGTGGAGTCGCGCCGATTGGTACAGAGCCTTCTTAGACCTACCCCGGTACCGCGATACAGATCAACGAAACAAACTTACACGCAAGGAGGACTAACATCCATGCCAACTGAGGCTCTCTACCACACCGACAGCTACCTGAAGGAGATGGACGCCACAGTTACAGCGGCGGACGGCAGCCGGGTGGCCCTCGACCGCACCGTCTTCTACGCTCAGAGTGGCGGTCAGCCTTCCGACCAGGGCACCCTCTCGTGGGACGACGGTAGCGCCAGGGTGGTGAGCGTCCGCCGCGAAGGGGAGGAGATATGGCACGAGCTTGACGGCCCCGTACCCCAGGTGGGCGCTACGGTACATGGCGCGCTCGATTGGGAGCGCCGCTACGCCCTGATGAAGGCGCACACGGCGCTGCACGTACTGTGCGGGGTCATCTGGCGAGACTTCGGGGCGAAGGTCACGGGCGGCGCGATGGACGTGGGCAGCGCCCGCATGGACTTCGAGTTGGAGCACATGAACGCCAGCTTCGCAGCCGATGTGGAGCAGCGCATCAACCTCGAAATAGAGGCCGACCGCCCCGTGAAGGTGCTGTTCGCCTCCAGGGAAGAAGCCTTCTCCAACCCCGACCTCATCCGCACCAAGATAAACCTCCTCCCCGAAGGCATACAGGTGGTGCGCCTGGTGGAGATAGAGGGCGTCGACCTGCAAGCCGATGGCGGCACCCACGTCGCCCGCACCGGAGAGGTGGGCACAATTCGCATCACCGGGCATGAGAGCAAAGGCAAGATCAACAAGCGGTTGCGGCTGGCGCTGGACGTGTAACATGGCAAACGCATATATTTCGGCAGGGTAGCCCAGTATGGAATGGAAAATGGAACATGACCACCAAAGCACCTACCATGTCATTTCGAACGCAGTGTGAAATCTCGT
>JALZHI010000067.1 GCA_030913985.1 Chloroflexota bacterium
ACCCCGAAGGCTCCATCTATACGCAGGACCGCGCCCGCCCCTATAAGGTGGAAGGCATAGGCGAGGACTTCATACCCGGCACCTACGACGGCTCGGTCATAGACGAGTGGGTAACGGTGAGCGACCGCGATTCGTTCGAGGCGGCCCGGCGGCTCACGCGTGAGGAAGGCATCCTGATAGGCGGCTCCGGCGGCACCGCTATGTACGCCGCCCTCCAGACCGCGCGCACGATGAGTGAGGGACAGGTGATCGTGGTGCTGCTACCCGACACCGGGCGCGGCTACCTGTCGAAACTGTACAACGACGCCTGGATGCGCGAGAACGGCTTCCTCGACCGCCTGCCGACCAAGGCCCGCGTGCGCGACCTGGTAATCCGGGGCGACCGCGAGCTACCCAAACTGGTGACGGTGCCCTGCAACAAGACGGTGCGCGAGGCGATAGACCTGTTGCAGCAGTACAGCATCTCGCAACTCCCCGTGACGCGACCGCAGTCGGGCGACGGCAACGGGCGCGGTCCCTTCACCGACGTGCACGAGATGATTGGCTCGATACAGGAGCGCAACCTGTTGGAGCGCGTGTTCCGCGACCCCAGTCTCATTGACGCCAAGGTCGAGTCGGTGATGGACAGCCCCTTCCCCCTGGTGGACGTGGCCGAGGAGGTAGAGCGAGTGGTGCCCGCGCTGCTAGCCAACAACTCCGCCGTGCTGGTGGAGGAGGCCGGGCAGCCGGTGGGCCTGATTACCCGCAGCGACCTGTTGGAGTTCGTGGCGCATGGGCAGTTGGGGTGAGCGGATTTGGAAATTCGAAATTTGAATTGCGAATTTGCTGGGCAGGAATGGGAGATGGCTGGCTGACGGGCTAGGCAGGGGCGGTGTCTTGTAGTTGCTCCAGCAGACCAAGCAAGTCAATTTCCGCGGTGCTCTCCGCGAACTTGCCGTTAGCGACGCGGTGGACGGTGATACCGCTGAATCTCACTCGCTTGCCGGTTGGCTCCACTCCCAGGAAAGGCCCGGTGTGCACCGCGTTGGCAATCCAGCGGAACATGACGTGATCGCCCTCGCCGAGCAGCAAGTCGATATCCAAATGAACGTCTGAGAAGGCCTGCCGGAAGGTGGTCACAAAGTGCCTGACCCCTTCTATGCCTTGAGGTCCGCCTGGAATAGGGTTCCTATCAACCCAGTCCTGGGCGAATATGTCCTCCACTACCTCAAAGTTGGTGTTTGTGTTCCAGGCATGCACCCACCGCCTGACTAGCTCTTTGTTCTCCTCCACTGACACATCAGTACCCTCCTTTCAGTTCGGTACTACCCAACATCTGCATCATAGCACGCAGCTACGCTAACGTTACAGACCATAACTTGCCCAATTTTCGCCCATTTTCCTAATCTAGTCCTATCTTTTTGCGAATTACGACGTTTCATATTACAGAAGATGCCAATCTCTAGGGGACGCGCCCTCCGCTAGAGACTGGCATCACTACTTTAAGCCTCGAATAGCTCCTCCTCTTCGTGGGACCGGACTCTGGTGAACCCTGGCATAGGGCTAAGTGGTAGTAATAGTGAGAGTTCGCCCTATCGGCTCGTTGGAAAGCCTCTACACAAAAAAGGGAGCAATGCTAAGATATTTTATACGCCGTCTCATAGGTGGCGCGATTACCTTCTTCCTTGCTGTATGTCTCCTGTATACGACACTTCTAAACATGCCCCTTGCATCACCAGATACGAGCATTCATCGGCCTCCTGTAACTGAGGTCGGAATCCGATTATGGCTAAAGTCATACGTAGATACGTTCGAATTAGATAGGGCCTGGCCCCTCAGCTTCGCGGCCTATCTATTTGATCCCGGTGAGACCACAGAAATAGACACACTCAGTGGTAAAACATTCCCGAAAGGCTTGCAGGTCTCAATTTTGGGTATGGAGATAGCAGGATCAGGTCTGCTTACTGGAGACTTCGGTAGGTCGCTTGCGGTATCACGGGGAGAGCCGGTCATGGGCATGATGGGGCCTGGTCTAGACGTGGCTCTTGCCCTCTTAATCTCGTTAATAGTCACTTTCATGTATGTCGCCACTATCCAGCGCGTAGGCAGACCTGCCCCTTACATTAGCCGCCAATCTGCGACACCGGCTCATAAGTTGCGACTAGTCCTCGGCCCGGCAAGCTTTACGCTCAAGGGGTGACTCTCTATTGCTTGGCGTTGCGCTCCGGCACAGGCCGAACTCTCGTCATGGCGATGTTGCTGCTGCCAGCTATCCAGGAACATAAAAGTACCGTGCACATTAGCACGATCTACAATGAAGAAGTCCCCACTTGGGGACTTCTTCTGCTTCGTCTACCAATCTTATTGGGTGGCAGTGGTACTTCCCTGCTCCCCTGCTCCCTATCATACCGGCTTAGGGGTTCAGTCTCCACACCACCTGCCCGCTGCGGAGCACGCCGTTACCTGAACGTATGCGGCCCACAAGCTGAGTAGGTTGCACTCCTACGGGGATGTCGTATATCAGGAGAGTGGCGGCTTCCTCACCCTGGCCCAACACCGCGTCCAGGTAGCTGAAGCCCTCTCGTCGGGCTATCTCCCGTACGCCCGGCGCTTGGCCGTGGTTCGACAGCTCGGTATAGCGGTTGCCGTTAGCGTCCCTCAGCACGAAGTCCGTGGTGCCGCCGAACGAACGCGACTCGTTGCGCGTGTTGCGCACATCTACGCGCACGAGCCAGTACACGCCCCTGGGCCTGTAAATGACTTGAGGGTCGGTGCCGAGTAGCTCGCTGCGTGTTGTCGCCCACCACGGCAGCACTACCCAGCCGTTGAAGCCGGCAACCGGCTCGCCTATGTCATACACAGCAGTTGGGGGTTGCGTGGCTGTAGGCCGGGCACGCACCGCCGTGCTGGTCGGGACGGGTGCCCTGGTGTTGGTGGGCCTCGGCACCTGCGTCCTGGTTGGAGCCGGGGCTACTGTGTCAGTGGGGGCGGGCGCACTCGTACGGGTAGGCGCTGGAGCAGTTGTATCAGTGGGCGCAGGCGCAGTTGTACCGGTGGGTACCGGCGCATTCGTATCTGTGGGCGCTGGCGCAACGGTATCAGTGGGCAGAGGAGCTATGGTGTCGGTTGGGACCGGGACGCTGGTGTCTGTGGGTGCCGGTGGCAGCGTATCGGTGGCTACAGGCAGCGCGGTATCAGTGGACAGCACCCCCTCCGTAGGCAGGGCCGGCACCGTATTGGTGGCTACAACCACAGGGCCTGCGGTGTTAGTGCCTGTCGGCACCGGGATCGCGTCGGTGGTCGGATTGGGTGAGGTTGTATCTTCGGTCAAAGTGGCTACGGCTACAACCTGCACCGTGGCTGATGGAGATGCCTCGGCTGCTACGGTGGGCGTGACGTTGTCGACGTTGCCCACACCGCTATTGCGTGCTGCCAGTATCACGGCCACGCACAGCACAAGCACCGCGAGGGCCGCCACTCCCGCCGCCAGCAGTTGGTTCCTCGATTTCTGCTCGTCTTCTACCTTGAGAGTGGTTACTGAGGTAGTGGGAATAGCCATCGCCACGGGCGCGCCGACAATCCCCGGCTCATTTTCGGCATCGCGGGCTATGTCCGAGGCAAGGTCTTGAACGGCTTCGGGTGCCTGCTCCGGCGCGGGTTCGGGTGTGGCCTCATAGGGTATCTGCTGCTGGCCCAGGGTGCCGGTATGATACACGGCACCACCATAAGCAGCAGGATCGTAGGTGCCGGTATCGTAGGCTGCCGCATCGTTAGCGGTATCGTCATAAGTCGTGGCGTCACCGGGCGGGGGTGTTGCATCCACACCTGTCTCGCCTGCCTCACCGGCTGCACCAACGTCGTCGGGAGTATCATCCGGCTCGTATGGGATGTAGGGCAGCGGTGGGCTGGCGGCACCGGTAGGGACATCGTCCTCAACGTCAGGCAGGGAGGCGAAAATCGGGTCGTCGCCCGCGCGGGTGCTTCTGCCCGCTAAAGCCCCGGTATCGGTGTCGCCCGTGCTCAGCGAGACGCTTTCTCCGGTTATGAAGGCCGCGTCACCGTTGTCGTCAGTAGCGGCATCCCCAGGCTCACCGGCCTCACCGTACTGGTCGTCCTCGTCCGCGCTAGGGGCCTCATCTACGTCGGTAAGCTCACCGGTGTCGTGTGCCCCGGCATCCTCAGACTCAAGCGGCCCGGTGGCGATTCCCCGGTCCTCGGCTTGCGCCCCCGTGTAATCGACAGCTTCAGCAGATGCGTCTGCCGTAGCGGTTTCGGGGGGCGCTTCGTTCGGCCCGGCAGCCGAGGCTGAGGCTGCATCGTCGTCTGTAGCGGCTGGGACCGGGAAGCGTAGGCCGCACCGGGGGCACACCGTCTGCCCTCTCTGTAAAGGGGTGTCACACCTGGGGCAGGCCTGGAGGCCTGAGGTCGTCATTGTGTTCATATATTGTGTGTGGTACCTCTTGCCATTATCGCCAAGCCCGGCTCACTGTCCTTCCAACTCAGCATGACGCGCGCTACCCGCGTTTGGTACTACCACTAACTGGTTCTAGCTTACACTATTATAACATTGCCTAATATAGGGCTAATTGCCTATGCACAAATGGCACATTAGTAATGTCCCGCTACGCGTGAGAACGCTCCGGTTAAGCCACCTTTCGCCACCCACTAACGTACCCTCCGCGCACCAAAACACCCGCACTACGGTGCAGCGAACGAGGAACACGCATAACATGCTCGTAACTCGCGCCCGTCCCTGACCCCCGCCGCCTCTTTGTGTTATAATCCCACCGCTCATCCCGACAAATGGCGCACCCGCGCTTGACTAACAACCAACAACTAACAACTAACAACTAACAACTAAAACCGCCTCCAAGGGGGATTCACCGATGAAACTCCATGAGTACCAGGCCAAGGAAATGCTCGCCAAGTACGGCGTGCCAGTGAACGAGGGGCAGGTGGCCGACACCGTAGACGAAGCCCTGGAGATCGCCCGGCGCATCGGCCCTCCCGTGATGGTCAAGGCGCAGGTGATGATGGGCGGGCGCGGCAAGGCGGGAGGCGTCAAGTTCTCCAAAGACCTCGACGCCGTGCGCGAAAACGCCTCCAACATCCTGGGCAAGTTGCTTGTCAACGAGCAGAACCCCAAGGGCGAGGAGGTCAAGCGGGTGCTCATAGCCGACGCCGCCGACATCGCCAAGGAATATTACCTGGGTGCGACCGTGGACCGGGGCACCAAGTCCATCGTGGTGATGGGCAGCGCGGAAGGCGGCGTGGACATCGAGGACGTGGCCCGCGAGAACCCGGAGGCGATCCACAAGGTCTACGTGGACCCGCGCATGGGCATGCTCGACTACCAGGCGCGCGAGCTTGCGTTCGCTATGGGCCTGGGCGAGCACCTGGCCGACTTCGGCAAGATGGCGAAGGCGCTGGTGCAGGTGCTGGTGGACCACGACGCCTCGCTGGTGGAGATCAACCCGCTCGTCATGACCCCGGAGAACAAGCTGCTGGCGATTGACGCCAAGATGGACCTGGACGACAACGCCATGTTCCGCCAGAAGTGGGCCGAGGAGTTGCGCGACCCCGCCGAGGAAGAAGAGTCGGAGCGGCAGGCGCGGGCGGCCGGTATCTCCTTCGTGCAGCTTGACGGCAACATCGGCTGCATGGTGAACGGCGCGGGCCTGGCGATGGCGACGATGGACACGATCAAGGAGTACGGCGGCACCCCCGCCAACTTCCTCGACATCGGTGGCGGCGCTAGGGAGGACAAGGTAGAGGCCGCCCTACGCATCATCCTGAGCGACCCCAACGTCAAGTCGGTGATGTTCAACATTTTCGGCGGCATCACGCGTGGAGATGCGGTGGCTAAGGGCATCGTCAAGGTGCTGGAGAACCTGAAGCCCGACGTGCCGATGGTGGTGAGGCTGGTGGGCACCAACGCCGAGGAAGGCCGCGAGATATTGAAGGCCGCGAACCTGCCCGCCGCCGAGACGCTGGATGAGGCCGCCCAGATAGCGGTCAAGCTTGCCAGCGAGCGGGGTTAGGGCGAAACGCAAAGGTTATCACCAGGGTCATCACCAGGGTCATCACCCTCGACATCAGGGGAATAGACGATAAGGTGCAGGGTGCGAAGGCAGACGCCCGCCAATTGATCCCGTACAAGGTGCAAAGTGCGAAGGCCGACGCCCGTCGATTGAAATCGAGGGCTACAGTCTGCAAAGTCCCCTTCGGGGACTGGCTTTGTACTAAAGGGTATCTTTTGGGGTGGAAATGTTGCTGAAGTAGTCCGCCGCAGGGCGGACTTTGCAAAGTGTAGCCCGCGATTTCAATCGCCGGGCGTCGGCCTTCGCCTGGTGCTGAACACGCTTTCAATCGCTGGGCGTCTGATGGCGATCACCTCTATTGACACATCCGCTCCTGTTTGCAGACGGTGCTCTACGTATCTCCCATCTATGATTGGTCCGTGGTAGCGTTAGCTCATCGAATTAGCTGGTGATCTATTAATAACACCCATTTCGGCAATTCACATGCGGCAGCTGAGTTGCCTTTCCAACAAACCAGGAGGAGACGAACCATGGTAGCGGTTTTACCGAAACGCAACGAAGTGCCGGAAGAGCAGACCTGGGACATCAAGAGCATATTCGCCTCAGATGAGGCCTGGGAAGAGGCGTACAAGCGGGCCGAGCAGCAAATGGAGAATATGGGACGGTTCAGCGGCAGGCTTGGCGAGTCGGCGGCGGTGTTGCTGGAGGCGCTGCAAGCCCGTGACGAGTACCTGGCCGACGTATTGAAGGTCGTGGTGTACGGTGGCATGCAGGCCAGCGGCGACATCACCAACCAGGACTACGTCGCCCGCCAGGACAAGGGGCAGGGACTCATGGCGAGAGCAGGCGCGGCGGTCTCTTATTACGAGCCTGAAATTCTCGCGCTGAGCACCGAGCGGGTGAGGGAACTCGTATCGCAGGAGCCGGGGCTGGGGTTGTTCCAGCATTACTTCGACAAACTGGAAACGCAGCGCGAGCACGTGCGCTCCGCCGAGGTGGAGAGCTTGCTGGCGGAGGTCCAGGACGTCGCCTTTAGCTCCTATCGCATCCACACCGCGCTGGAAAACGCCGACCTGAAGTTCGCCACCATAAAGGGCGAGAACGGCGAGGACCTGGAGGTGATGCAGGGCAACATTGACACCCTCATCAGGCACCAGGACCGCGAGGTGCGCAAGGCCGCCTGGGAAGCCTACGCCGACGGCTACATCAGCGTAAAGAACACGATGGCGGGCACCCTCTCGGGGCAGGTGAAGACGGACGTCTTTTTCGCCCGCGCCCGCAAGTACCCCAGCGCCCTGGATGCGGCCCTGGGGGCGGGCAACATACCCAGGGAGGTCTACTTCAACCTGCTGGAGACGTTCCAGCGGCAACTGCCCGTGTGGCACCGCTACTACCAGATACGCAAGCGGGCGCTGGGCGTGGAGTCGCTGCACGGCTATGACATCGACGTGCCGTTGGTGCGCTCCAAGCGCAAGATAGAGTGGCAGGAAGGCTGCGACATCGTCATAGAGGGTATGCGGCCGCTTGGCGACGAGTACAATTCGGTGCTGACGAAGGCGCTCCGCGAGCAGCGTTGGGTGGACATCTACCCGAACCAGGGCAAGGGGTCGGGGGCTTTCTCCTACGGCACCCACGGCACGCACCCGTTCATTATGATGAACTACGACGACACATTAGAGAGCGTGAGCACGCTGGCGCACGAGCTTGGGCACTCGATGCACTCCTACTTCTCGTGGAAGCACCAGCCGCCGGTCTACGCCTCTTACACGATGTTCGTGGCCGAGACCGCTTCCAACTTCAACCAGGCGATGGTGCGCGCCCACCTGCTCAAAGGGGATATTGAGCAGGACTTCGAGCTTGAGATACTGGCCGAGGCGATGAGCAACCTGCACCGCTACCTGTTCATCATGCCTACGCTGGCCCGCTTCGAGCTTGACTGCCACGAGCGGGTGGAGCGCGGCGAGAGCCTCACCGCCGACTCTATGTCGTCCCTCATGGCCGACCTCTACGCGGAGGCGTATGGCGACGCAGTGACGGTGGACCGCGACAGGGTGGGCATCACCTGGGCGCTGTTCCCCCACCTGTTCGGCAACTTCTACGTCTACCAGTACGCCACCGGCATCTCAGCCGCCAACGCGCTGGCCGAGGGCGTGTTGCAGGAAGGCCCCAGCGCCGCCGAGCGGTACGTGAAGTTCCTCAGCACCGGCGATGCGGCCTTCCCAATCGAAGCCCTCAAAATCGCGGGCATCGACATGAACTCCCCCGAACCCGTGGAGAAGGCTTTTGGCGTGCTCACTCGCATCATCGACCGCCTCGACCAGATAGTAGGCGAAGGCCCGCTGGCAAAGTAATTACGAATTACGAATTACGAATTACTGATTACGTGAGTTTCTCCTGTAACTGGTAACTTGTAACTTGTAACTTGTAACTTGTAACTTGTAATTCGTAATTCGTAATTCTGCGACGAAGGAGCAGCAGATGCCGCGTGGGGCGGATACAGGTTTGCTGGAGAAGGCGTTAGAGGGGGCGCGGTTGCTGTATGCGTACACGATGTACGTGAAAGCGCCGCTGGATGTGGTGTTTCGCTTTACGGGCGACCCTGCTTATTGGTCGAGAGACTTTGACGGCAAGCCGCTGCCGAACCTCGTGCTGGAGTGGGAGGGGCCGCAGCTTCGTCCCGGCTCCGTTATGACGTTGGCCGCCAGGCGCAAGGACGGCACGACCAGCGCGGTGGGCGCGGTGCGGATGGAGCTACTCTACTTCGAGCGCGACGTTGAGATCAGCTACCGCTACCTCACGGGCAGCCACCTGGTCTACCGCTTCGTGTACGAGGACGCAGGGGCGCGGGGCACCGAGTTCACCGTGAACGCCCTGGTTGATGCCCAAAGCCCACCCCTGAACACGCTACGCCAGCGTATGTACGCCAAACGCCGCCGCAAACAGGCCGTCCAGGACCACCTCCGCGTCAAAGGTGAACTGGAGGCGAGAGCAAGAAGGGGCTAAACGCCAAGACGCGGAGACGCCAAGACGCGCCAAGGTTAAGGATTGTTATTCAAGAAAGAGGAGCAGGGTACGACAGCTCGTACCCTGCTCCTTTTGCTACTCTCTAAACCCTTATCTATCTTGGCGAGTTCTCCGCGTCTTGGCGTCTTGGCGTCTTGGCGTTTAGACACTCCAACGCTATATCGTCCAGTAGCCGTGGGCGATGTGCGCCAGGTACCAGTTACCGTCTGCGTACTTCTGAAACACCAAGTACAGGCTCTCCCAGTCGGACCCTTGGTACTGCGGGTCGAAGCCGGGGAAGTGGTACTCTACAGTAATGGCGTCTGGATACTCGGCGAAGATGTTGTTCACCGTGTTGCCATGCCCCTTGAACTCGTTGTAGGTAACGCTCGGAGTGGCTGCGAAGTCCTGGTTGTAGACGAATTCGTCGTAGTATTCGCTGAAGGTCATCTCCATCGGCTTCCCACTACCGTCATACCATCCCCAGATACTCACTCTGTCATCCGCAAAGACATTCCTTAGCTCGGCAGGCGTAATGCCCTGGTCCATGTTGCCTACGGAAGGATATGGAGAGAAGCGCACGCCCGCCTCCGGGTGTGCCAACCGTGCTAATCCTTCCATATCCCTGCTCTTGAGCGCCTGGATTACCTCAGTGGCCCTCCCTGCTATAATCTCCCGCGCTTCAGCAGGGGATATATTGGGTTTGCCCTGAAATGGCAGGTGCAGTTCGGGTGGGTAGGTCGGTGTCGATTCCGTTGTAGGCCACCCCTCGGGTGTGGGGTAAACTTCCTGTGACCCCAGCACGTAGGTGGGAGTGGCCGGGGCAGCCTCGGACGTCACTGTAGCAGAGGGTGTCACAAGGGTAGTTGGCACCTCTTTGAGCGTTTCAATGGCTGCTGAGACAGTTACAGGCGGCGTAAAAGGCGTGCCGGGCGTGTCAGCAGGTACGGTGGCTGTATTTGGAGATAAGGCCGAGATCCAGCGCATTCCCCAGGTCGTGCAGGTCCAGCACGCGATAACGGTGACGGTTCTCATGCACGATTACGTCGCAGAAGAGGTCTTTCATGACCCAGGCGTCACGGTCGCTGTCATAGAAGATATCAGCGATGTGAACGTACCAGCGCCATTCATCTCCCCACTCAGGCACGTGGATGTTCTCTATGACACAAAGGCCGAGCTCGACCAGGTAGTAGATGACCGTGTCCGCCCTGTAGAGCCAGCTATCATGTGCGGGTTTCTCAACCAGGAGGCTACCCTCCTGCCACCACAGCCAAGCATCCTCGGGGTTAGGCGGGACCGCGCTACCTTCTCGTCAAGGTGCGCTGCCACAACCTCCGGCGCGTTGACGCGGAAGTCTTCCTCCGAGTGCTCCTTGCCAAATCGCCACCACACGACTAAAGGCTTGCCAGCATGTGGCTCCATTCAGGCGAACGTCCTTTCGGGAATGACAAGCGGCACACATCCCAGAGCAGCATCCACTTTGCGCATGGCAGTTTCCGTCTAATTACGTGTTACGCGTCACTCGTCACGTCTCGTAACTGTCGAGCCAGGCACGCTTGTCTTGGGCCTTGAAGAGTTGGAGGAGGTTGATCACGTAGTGGGCGGTGAGGGGGAGGAGCAGGCCGCCCGACCAGACGAAGAGGAGGCTGAGCCACAGGCCCATCGCGCCGGTGAGCACCACCCCCAAGGTGCCCTGGGGAGAGTGCATCAGGCCGAATATGGCGGCGAAGCCCACTATGAGGATGGGCAGGGGCACGGTGGCGCTCAGGCCGCCGATCAACAGCGAGCGGAACAGCACTTCTTCCAGCACCACGGCAACAAAAAGAGCGGCCGGTACAAGCAGCCACTCGATGCGGGTGCGCGGCATGATGTTCCTCATCACCACCGGCGAATATATATCCTTGCCCCACTTGCGTATCGCCAGCAGCGTCAGCGCGTTCACCAGGGTCTGCGACAGCATGCCCACCACGATGCCAAGCCCCGCGTCGCGCAGTGCGTTGTCGAAGTTCCAGCCGAGCTGGGCGTAGGGCAGGCCGCTCAGGAAACCGAGGCCGATGCAGATGAACACCAGCACCGCCTTGACCACGTTCTCCACCGGGGCGAGCAGCAGGTTCTCGGTGACCGGCACGGAACGCAACAGCCGCCCGCTCTGATAGGTTGCCCACGCCAGCGCAATGGTCACTCCTAACGAGCCGAGAACGAAGAGGGGGTACATACTATAGTATGGTACAAAGTGGTTCAAGATGTGTCAAGAGGATATTGGAGACGAAAACGCCAAGACGCCAAGACTCAGAGGACGCGCCAAGAGGATTAAGGTTTGGAGAATACAAAAAGGACCAGCGTACATGTATCGTACGCTGGTCCTTTTACTTAGAACCAAACGCTCTTAACCTTGGCGCGTCCTTGGCGTCTTGGCGTCTTGGCGTTTCCGTCTCTAACTAGCCGGTATGCCGCTAATGCCGGTCCGCCGGGCGGTGGGGGCCTTGGGCCGCATGTGGGACTTGGGCTGGGTGTCCGGTGTAGGCTCGGTGGCCGGGTCGCTCAGGTTAGGGGCGGGGCGCAGGGCCACGTCCAGCACCTTATCGAGGTCTTCGACGGGCACCACCTGTATCTGGCGGAGCACCTTGCCGGGAATATCGGCCAGGTCCTTCTTGTTCTTGCCGGGCAAGACGAAGGTGGATATACCGGCGCGGTGGGCCGCCAACATCTTCTCCTTGAGGCCACCGATGGGCAGCACCTTGCCTCTCAGGGTGATCTCGCCGGTCATTGCCACGTCGCGGCGCACCTTGCGGCCCGTGAGCGCCGACACCAGCGCGGTAGCCATCGTCACGCCAGCCGAGGGACCATCCTTGGGGACAGCGCCCGCGGGCACGTGGATGTGGATGTCGGTCTTCTCGAAGCGGGCGGGGTCGATCCCAAGCTGTCGGGCGCGGCTGCGCGCGTAGGAGAGGGCCGCCTGCGCCGACTCCTTCATAACGTCACCGAGTTGCCCGGTCAGCATCAGCGTGCCGCGTCCCTCCATGAGGGTTACTTCCACGCCTATCGTATCGCCACCAACAGGGCTCCAGTAGACGCCCGTGGCTACACCCACTTCGTCCTCTGCCTCTGCCTGGCCGTAGTCGTAGCGGGCGGGACCAAGGTATTCTTCCAGGTCGCGCTCATGTATGACGCGGGCGCGGAGTCGTTTCTGCCCGTTTGCCGTCTGCTCCCCTGCGGGCGGGGCCATGTCCGACACGTCGTCCTGCGAGATGGCGTCGGCGGCTTCGATGGCGGCGGACGCAGCCCGCAGGTCGTCGGGGTTGACATGCCCAAGCGGCTCGGTGGCCTGTTCGGTAGAGGGCTTGTCCATCACGGCGGCCTCGGCGGGGGTCTCCGGGGGCAGGTCGGGCATCAGCTCGGCCACTTTCTTGGCGACCTTGCGGCAGATACTGCCGATTTCTCGCTCCAGGTTGCGCACGCCCGCTTCGTGGGTGTACTCCCGGATCAGGCGGCGCAACGCCCCGTCGGTGATCTTGAGGTGCGCGGGGGTGAGGCCGTGCTCGTCAATCTGCCTGGGCGCGAGGAACTGCCTGGCGATGTGGTACTTCTCGTCCTCGATGTAGCCCGGTAGCTCTATCACTTCCATGCGGTCGAGCAGGGCGGGCGGGATCGGGTCGAGCATGTTCGCGGTCATGATGAACAGGACCTTCGACAGGTTGTACGGCACGTCGAGGTAGTGGTCCGAGAAGGCGTTGTTCTGCTCAGGGTCCAGTACTTCAAGGAGGGCCGCCGAGGGGTCGCCCCGGAAGTCGGCACCCAGCTTATCTATCTCGTCCAGCATGAACACCGGGTTGATGGTGCCCGCCGTCTTCATCGTCTGTATCACGCGACCGGGCAGCGCGCCGATGTAGGTGCGCCTGTGACCGCGTATCTCGGCCTCGTCCCGGATGCCGCCGAGCGACACGCGCACGAACCTGCGGCCCAACGCCTCGGCAATGGAGCGGCCCAGCGAGGTCTTGCCAACGCCCGGCGGGCCGACGAAGCAGAGGATGGGCGAGCGCATCTTGCCCTGCGCCAACTTGCGCACGGCCATGTACTCCAGTATGCGCTCTTTCACCTTGGGCAGGCCGTAGTGGTTGGCGTCCAGCACCTCGGCGGCGGCTCGAATGTCGAGGTAGTCGGCGGTCTGGTTGGCCCAGGGGAGAGCGAGGAGCCAGTCGATGTAGGTGCGAATAACGCCCACTTCGGGCATACCCATCGGCATCGCCTGCATCCGCTCCAGTTCCTCGACAGCCTTCTTCATCACCTCTTCGGGCATGCCCGCGGCTTCGATGCGGGTGCGCAGGTCGTTGGCCTCACGGGTAGTGGGGTCGAAGTCGCCTAGCTCCTGGGCAATCGCCTTCATCTGCTCGCGCAGGTAGAACTCGCGCTGGCTCTTGTCAACCTCGTTCTGCACGCGGTCGTGGATGCGGTTCTCAAGGTCGAGCACGTCAAGCTCTTTGGCGAGCATGATGCTCACGGCTTGCAGGCGCTCCACCGGGTCCACAGTATCGAGTATCTTCTGGCGGTTCTCGTGCTCCAGCGTCACCGTGGAGGCAATCAGGTCGGCCAGCCAGCCCGGCTCGTCCACGTTCATGGCGGCCACATAGGACTCTTCGGAGAGGTTGCGCGACAGCTTGACCGTCTTCTCGAAGAGAGCCAGCACCGCGCGCATGAGGGCCTCGATAGCGGCGTTCTCGACCTCGGGGTCTTCTATCGCCTCGCCCTGTATCCTGATGTACGGCTCGGTGCGCAGGAAGTCGGTTACGCGCACGCGCCGCTGCCCCTGCACCAGGAGGGACACGGTGCCGTCGGGCATCTTGAGGGAGCGGCCAATCACCAGCTCCACGCCCATCGTATAGAGGTCTTCGGGAGCTACGTCTTCGTCTTCGGGATTGCGCTGGGCCACGGCCACGATAGCGCGGTTGCCCTTGAGGGCGGCGTCTATGGCCTTGATCGATTTCTCGCGCCCCACAAACAGCGAGGTCACCATGTGCGGGAAGATGACCATGTCGCGCAGGGGCAGGAGGGGCAGCTTGACTATCTTGCCGTCGCCATCGTCATCGCCACGGCGCGAGCGAGATTTGGCCGCACGCGCGGGCTTCTCTTCGGTGGCGGCCTCGTCCTGGGCAATGTCAGCCTGGGCATCGACCTGGGCGCGGCTCTTGCGCCGGGGGCGGGGCTGCTCTAGGACCAAATCCGGCTCGTCATAGCCGGTGTCGTCTAGCTCGTCGTGTCCGTTGCCGCCCGGAAAAGGGTTGCTAAGCTCGTCAAATGGGTCTTCGGCGATGGGGGTTGTCTTTTTCTTGGGCATGGGTAGTAATCTCTCCGTATAGGTAATTGTACGGCATGGGGGAGAGTAAGGGCAAGGGATTCCGTGCAAAGCCTATCTCAAACCATAGTGTCAGGTATTGATTTGTGCTGGGCATGGACAACTAAGAACCGTGAGCAGAATGGGATAAAAGTCTCTGCGATGCAAATGCATATTTTACACGGTCAGGACAATTGCACAAAATACATTGGACGTTCGCACAACTTCGATAGCAAATAATCATTTTTGTACAAGACAAGCATTTTGAATGATCGTATAAAGGTTATAGATAACCGCGGTCTACCGCTACTGGAAGGAGATGACAATGACTAAATATCCAACCTCGTCCCCTATCAACTCTGCGGCTGATTATCAGCCAGGCGTAAATATTGTGGATCAAGAAGAGATTCGATTGGCGGCGGATCACACTAGTGAGCATGCTGCCGAACTAACTCTGCAAGCCGCCACTCCTCTCGCCGGCTCCGATCCTATTATCAACCATAACGACCCAAATCCTGAGCAACATCCCCATCGTGCACACCCGCACCACGATGCCCCTCCTGAGCCTCTTGAGCATTCAGACAGCGATCATGACAGCCAACACGACCATTCGGAACATGATCACGAGCATCACGAGCATCACTCGCACCACTCACACAACCAAGAAGCTCATCGCGAGCACCATAGCCACCATCTTCATTATGAGCACGACCACCGCGATGAGATACAAATACGAGGCTACCATTCATCGGCACCAGGGGGATAAGTGCACAAACGGTGCTAAACTTCACAGTCTACACCCCTGATGCCCATAATAGCAGTAGTGACTACTGGTCTAGAACAGATCTAGCTTCTTACAGGCGTCAGGGGTAATCTATACACTCATGAACCCAACACTTGAAATCGTAGAGGAAAGGTCTTCTTGTCAGCAAGTTTCTTGACAAAGATATCAAGACTTGCTATTCTAGCCACCGTCTTGTGTTAGGGGTATCGTGGCTAACACAGCTGGACATCCAGGAATCGCTGGGAAGGATCTGATGGCGGTGGCAAGGAAGTATAGGAGGCTAAGAGGAAGGGTATGAGTATAGTTTCTGGTGGCTACATGCGTGACACAAAGGGTTCACCAGAACCTCCTGATGTACCTGACGTAAAAGAAACTGAGCCAGACTGTTCAGTTCTTTCTGGAGGGTGCATGATGGAACCGGATATGTCCGACGCGGAATCCTTCCCGCGAAATAGTACTCAGCGGTTTATGTCCGACGCAGAATTGTTCGAGCGTAATACTGAACAGTGGCTGCGCAAATATAAGCCTGGATTGAGCGATGAGCAAGTATGGGATGAGTTGCGGGAAGTCCAATGGCTTCGTCTACGAGAGTTCTACGAGCTTGCAATAGAGCTATACCCGGACTTGAAAGAGCGGATTCCTATTTACCCAGTCCTCCCACCGAAGCCTCGAAAGCAACGTGGCCTGTAAACATTTTCTTGTAGTCGAACTGGGCAGCTACACAGGATATAGGCCTTGCTTATTCGATTTAGGTCCCAGGAGCCGCTATTATAACCTTGCGAATGCCCACCTGGCTGCCAATAGCCAGGTGGGCATTCTCTTACGAAAGAACCTACAGCGGCGGTGCCCATGACAGACGAGCACCGATAATTTAGTCCCTGTGCTGACATATGTACTAGCCCACCAATCAGTATGTTCCTGATACCATAGATTACTAGCACCTGATTCGCCACCCACTTCGGTTGCACGTCCAGTTAGGCTAATCCGTTTACGCACGTTCACCTGAAACGGCAAAATCAGTAGCAGGTTAGTTTACATGCAGTGCCCTACGCGCACCACCTTAACAACATGAAAGAGTGGTTTACGCACATTGGGCGCAACCACTCTATCAAACGTATTCTAATCTTGATCAAGCTTCGGCTGAGTCCTTTAGTTTCCGTAGCGCTTCTCTGGTAAGGTACCAGCAGGGTAGAGTTAGGTTCTTACTCCTGTTGCCCCATCCACCACCTCTGGATGAGGTCATCGGCTTCGGTTTGCACATCTTGATCGATCAAATTGAGGATCGTTATGAGTGTCAAGGCATGCGCGATAGAGTGTACATCCAGTTCTTCTCGAGTCTTTGCTAGATGTCGCTTTACCGTATTTTCAGATATTACAAGCATCTCAGCTATCTGAGCTATTGAGTAAAACCGGTGCATGTACGCAACGAATTGTACTTGTCGGGTAAGCTTGACCCACGATAGGTCCGCTAACTTTGCTAGATGAGGGGGAAGATTAGATCTATGATGGGCACTCTGGCTGTTCATTTTATCCTCCGTTTCAGTCCGCTATCTCCTGAGGCGATGAGGCGGGCAATGAATATCGAACGCTATTAAATAGAAGCTGGAGCGTGACGATGATCAAAGCCGGACCTCAAATAACATGATTTAGCAGGTCGCAGATATTCACTTGTATGGAGGATTGGGCCAAGTCACAGCGCGAGGCCAAAACAAATAGGCTGTTGCTGAAGAACCCTGACAAGCCGCGTCAAAGGGGTAAGTTGTGAAAAAAATCTCTTTCCTATTTATACCGTGAAATGTCCTACTTAGGCTAATTAGATTTAATTACTTTTCCATCCAAAAACTTGAACTTCAGGGTCCATAACGAGAAGGTACTATTTTTTGGTTCGTATTCGTTGCCAAGTATGAGCACTCCAGGACCGGAAGCCGCCAACAGGCCACGAGCCTGCTAATCACATTGCTCATGAGCAATGTGATTAGCAGGCGTGTTGCTTCTTAATGTCCTAGGCCAGGCAGGAGCCAGGACAGCAAACAGGTAGCCAAAACGATGGCCGTTATGTGTGCTAGTACTTCGATTGCGAAGTCCCTGAAGCGGTTCTTGTCCATTTATGATCCTCACTTTCCGAGCCTTACAAGTCATTCCAACCCCAAGTCCTACCACTAAGATACTCCGGCTAGTACTTGACGCAAAGGCTGGCGCACTTGTATACTCGAATCACAAGGCCAGTGCGTACTGGCTTTACACTCCAGAGGCCGAAATGCTGTTCGACGGGCACTCGGCCTCTGTGGTTTAATAGTAAACTACCAGTGAGAAGTTGGGATGCACCAAAATAGTCATCTCGCGTCTCCGCTTGCAGTTTCGCATAATATGCTCATCTGTAGAACCATGTTTAAATTGCTGTCTATCTCGTTGCGTTTCGCCTACAGGAGTGCTATAATATATACTTGTGGCGTGTAGCCTTGAGAGCGTTGCAGGCACGATGTGGTGCTTACAAGGTGGTATCTCAACGTCGCAGGCGGCTAGGGCGGGTAGAGCATTCTCATAACAAAAGACCCTGGTCCGCGTGAAGTGGGCATTGCCCATAGAGTATGAAATTCAGTACACAGCTAGAGGCCGTCGCTCCGGCGGCTAACCGGCTTTCCCGCCAGCACCAATCCGAGTTGGGGCGTGGCGAAGCCGACAGGCTAACCAACCGCAACCGACCTCGCGACCCGATGAGGCCCCGCAGCCGCTTGGTTCGAGCCTCACTACGAGGCCAAACAGCCCCCCACTCCCTGTCTCGCACCCCACCTCTCCTACTTTCGCTGCCTGCATTCAGCTATGAGTCCCTGTTCGGCGGCAGCCGTGTGGCATGGTCGTGAGCGTAACGTACGTGGGAGCGCGGCCCGGATTATGCGAGTAATGGGGGTAGAATGGCGGGCGAACGTGGATGTTGGTGTGGATTTGGTGTGAACCGTCACGCCATGCAAAGCTGTTACGTATATATTATTGGGCGTAGGCACGCGAGCAACACCGATATTGAAATCTACGCCTAGCAAGGAAGAGAAGAGAGTTGGCACGCATATTCAGTCGTAAAGAGGGCGAAGTAGCCCCTGAGAACAAGCTCAAGCGCATACTCGTACCCGTCAAGGGCGCGGAGATTGACGAAGAGGCCATGCGCCTGGCTTATACCTACGCGCTCGCCAAGATCGGCAAGGGGCGCAGCGTCTCCGTGGACGTTGTGTACGTGGTGGAAGTACCCCACTCCCTGCCCCTCAACGCCGAGTTGAGCGCGGAGATAGAGAAGGGCGAGCGGGCGCTGGACAGGGCCGAGGTAACCGCGCGCGAGATGGGTCTCACTGTGGACGCCTCGATACTGCAAGCTCGTAGCGCCGGGGCGGCCATCGTGGACGTGGCACGCGAGAGCGGGGCCGAGTTGATCGTGCTGGCGACCAGCTACCAGAAGAAGCTGGGCGAGCTTGACCTGGGGCGCACCCTGCCCTACGTGCTCAAGCACGCCCCCTGCCGCGTCTGGATCTGCCGCGCACCGATGCCGGAGGAGGACGATAGACGATAGACGATGGACGATGGGCAGTAGCTCTTTTCTATCGTCCATCGTCCATCGTCCATCGTCCGAAAGGAACTTTCGATGAGAATAGTAATTCTCGGCTGCGGGCGCGTGGGCGTCCGGTTGGCCGTTATGATGGAAGAAGACGGGCACCAGGTAAGCGTTATTGACGCGGACCCAGTGGCCCTGAGCCACTTGCCCGACAACTTTACGGGCCAGGTGGTGCTCGGTACGGGCATTGACGTGGACGTGCTCAAGTCGGCGGGTATCGCATACGCCGATGCCTTCGCGGCGGTCACCAATTTCGACAACACCAACATCATGGCCTGCCAGGTCGCCAAGGAGATATTCGGGGTAAAGAAGGTGCTGGCGCGCATCTACGACCCAGGCCGCGAGGGGCTGTACCACCAGCTTGGCCTTGAGACGATCTGCCCCACCACCCTGCTGTCCACCGCCGCGCATGACATCCTACTCACGCCGGAGAGCGCGGGCACCGGCCCTCTGCGTGTGGATACCACCAGGGACGTGGTAGCCGTGGCTGCCGCGCTGGCCGATAGCAACGCCTCGTTCAACAGCGACCACGACCACCAGGCACCGGGCGCTAACGCTCCCATCGTCAGCCGCGAGCCTGGTCAGGCCCCCGCAGCTTCGGCACCCGCTCAACCGGGGGTCGCGGGTAATGCGACGGCGAACGGCCAGCAGCCGAACCAGAACGGGCGCGAGCGGCGTGGGTTTTTCGGGCGCTAACTAAGTAACACTATAGTACCGGGGCCAGGAGTCAGCAGCTAAAAGCTGGTCCCTGGCCCCGGTACTATATAGGAGTCATGCATGTATATCATCATTGTGGGCGGCGGCAAAGTCGGATACTACCTGACCAAGACGCTCGTCAACGAGGGCAGCAACGAGATACTGCTGATCGAGAAGAACCCCAGGAAGGTAATGACCTACGGTGAGCGGTTCGGGTCGGTCGTGTTGGAAGGGGATGGGGCCGAATCGAGCACGCTGGAGATGGCGGGTGCGGCCCGGGCCGACGTGGTGATCGCCGTCACGGGCGACGACGAGGACAACCTGGTGATCTGCCAGACGGCCAAGAAGATGTTCAAGGTGCCCCGCACCATCGCTCGCGTGAACAACCCCAAGAACGAGGATATCTTCAAGCGGCTGGGCATAGACGTTACGGTGTCGCAGACCAACGTCATCCTTAGCATAATCGAGCAGGAGATACCCGAGCGCGGCCTGGTGCACCTCATGACCCTCAAGCACGCTCAGATGGCGATTGTGGAGGCCACGGTGGAAGAAACGGCCATGGCGGCGGGCAAGACCCTGTCCGACATCCAGTTCCCCAACAACATCGTGATTTCCGCCGTCCTGCGCGACGGCCAGCTCATCATCCCCAGTGGCGATACCATCCTGCGCCCCCGCGACGAAGTAATAGCCCTCGCCACCCGCGAAAGCGAACCCGCCCTGCGCCAGATGCTCATCGGATAATCACCAGAACCCACTTCGTCAATAAAACCAAGCACCTGCTGCTCAGTGAGAGCAGCAGGTGTCTTATTACCGCTGGACTGGTGGTAATGGTTGGTCGTATTCGAACACAAGAGCATCATCGAAGGTGGCGGCTAGATGTACGCTCGGGTTCTGGAGCAGTTCACCTTGTACTGTGTCGAGAGGCGGGAAGTCCTGGCCGTTGTATCCCCACCGACTTACAACTAGATACCGCAAACCCAGTTTTCTCAGGGATTCAACCGATTCGGGACTTGGAAAAGTAGACGTTAAATCTCGAAAGGCGGCATATTCTCGTGGTATGTGGAGGTCATGCTGGAAAGCAGGCACTCGCTTCCCGTGGTAAAGGGAGCCATACTGCTGTATGTAATTGACATGGTTAGTAAAACCGGCTGGGAAGACCGGCAGGAATGCAACCGCGAAATCGCCACGCTGGCCGGCAAGCCATTGATCTACGGGCCTGGGTACCAGCTTACTTGCGATGAGATTGCCCGGTAGAAACTCAAAAATAATTGCCGCTACGCAAAGAGCCATACCAACCGACTGCCAGCGCCCAAATCGACGGAGCCACAACTCCAACACGCAAGCACCTAGCCCGCTAAGCGCAACAAAGAAGAGAATTGTGATTATTCCAGCACGAGCCCAAACCCGAAGCATGTTAATGATAGGTAGATTGCCTAAATAGTACATGGGCAGCCACACCGGGTTGTCTTGTTGCACGGGCAGCATATTGATGTGCAGGTCTGTGCCCAACGCAATAATGGCGGCAATCGATGCGCTTGCCAACCACACCACCTTCAAGTGCGGTGACACCACTCCCTTATCCGTCCGTACCGACCTGAATAGACCTATTAATGCTAGGACTCCCACAATGATACCGATGTATAGCGAATGCTCTACCCAGGCGTATTGGTGGCTGCGCTCCAGGATGAAATTACCCCAGAGCGGGTGCAACCTGGACGGTATGATGAAGTCGTATACAGAAGCGGACCAGATGCGCGTCTCCGCAACAACATCGTAGGGTTTAAACAGACCCGTACCAGCCGCGGCGAGGTACGGGAGCGCGCTTATGAAGGCCCCGGTAGCGACGGCAGGGATCAACTTCCACGCTTCAAGGAACAAATATCGCCAGCGCGGCAGCGTTCTGAGCACTGTGTAAACCGCACCCACAAGCAGTGACAGAACCAACAAGTATTGGGAAGTGGCGCCGAGCAGGAAAGTTACACCACCTAGCAGCACGAGCTGCTTTAGAGACGGTCTTGGTGTGCTAAGCGCATTTTCCAACGCCCAGAAAAGGAGTGGCAGTATTTGGGTAGAGACAAGAGTTAGATGGCCCAGACTGTGGACTATGCGAAAAGGGGTTAGCAGAAAAGCAACCCCCGATACAAGCCCGGCGAAGCGGCTACCCGTAACTTTCAAGATCCACAGGTAAGTGAAATAGCCGGATAGGAAATTGGCCGTTATGATGAGCAAGTTGTAACTGAATACGGGTCCAAAGAGCAAAGTGAAAGGGGCGACCAGCAACATATTCAAGTAAGGGACATCTGTCGCTGCTAAATGCAGAACACCTGGATAATTCAAATGCGGATCTACGAAAGGCGACTCGCCAACGGTTAGAGACTTGCCCACCCAGCCTGTCGTATACGTGTAGAGGACGTTATCGCCCAGAACCCCGATAACAAGGCTAGAAATGTCAGGCAGCACCGGGTAAACAGCAACCAGGGATAGAGTAGTGAAGATCAGGAGTGCGAGCCAGTCGCGCCGCAGCCAGTCACGAATTGCAACGCCGATATTGCCGTCGCGCCCACGTCCTGGCATCTATTACTCCGAGAAGCACTTTCAACGCGTGCCCGAGTGCTGCCTACGAATCGACAATCACCGTGGGTTTAGCGGACCGAACTGCAATTCGTAGCTTACCTACCATGTAATCGTCGCGGTGTCCAGCATGAAGAAGGGCGGCGCGTTTATTGTTCCACCTGGAGTGAGGTTGGTGATGCTGAGCGTGTTTGTGCCCGCTTGCAACACGCCCGCCGGTATCACCCACTGTGCCGCACCCCAGTTGCCCGCCCCCTGAGGACCGGTAGTGAAGTCGTTCGGCAGCGGGTTGCCGCCGACGAAGATTTCAACGCCGTTCACCACAATGCTGATGGGCGTCTTGACCGGGTCTTCAGAGTCGAGGCCAACGATAGTGAGCGTGGCCTGGCCCTGAGGCGCGCTATCTATGTTGAAGAGCGCGGTCATGGTGCTGAACTCGGTGGCCTGGCCGTAGACCCAGGTGGCCGTCACCCCGTGATAAAGTCCGTCGCTGCGGAAATAGCCCCCTATGAAATCGCGGTCCTCCAACGCGACGCTGCCCCCGCTATCTACAGGCACGGCGGTCGGCTCCACTGGAGGTTCCGGCGTGTCGGTGGGTACGACCGGCGGCGGCGTGTCGGTGGGAGGTGGGGGTGCCGGCGTTTCGGTCGGCTGGGGCGGCGCGGGCGTCTCGGTGGGGGGTAGCGGCGTATCCGTGGGAGGAGGCGGCTGCGGCGTATCGGTTGCGAGCGGCTCCGGTGACGACGTGGCGATTTGGGTCGGTTCAGCCGTGTTGGTTGGTGGCACGGGGGCGGGGACGGTATCGGTCGGTAAGACCACCTGCGCGAGCGCCGTGGGGCTGGCGGTGGCGTCATCTCCAACACGCAATATGCCCAGCAGATTACCCCCCTGCCAGGCACCCAGGCCGCACAACAGCAGACCCAGCAGCAGCACTATCACCGCGGGCCACATCCCCATCCCTCGCCTCTGAGAGACGTTCACCTGCACGCTACGCGCCTGCTGTGCCGTGTAAGGCACCGCCGCCGGGGCTGGGGTCACCTGCCGGGTCTGCGCGGGGGCCGGGGTCGGCACCGTTACCTGCGGGGGTGCCTGGGTCAACGGCTGCGGCAGGCTTACGCGGGCGGGAGGCACCTCGGCGGGGGTGGCGGGCATTTGCACTGGCTGGCCCACTTCAGCGGCTAAGGGCACGTGCGGCGGGACCGCGGCCCCTGTCACCTGTGGCGACGATACGGGCACCGCCTGGGTGGGCTGGCTGGAAGTTACGTTCAGCGCGTCCAGGTCGGCTACCAGGTCCTGCGCCGACTCGTAGCGCCTGCCGGGGTCCTTGTTGAGCAGCCGCATCACTATCGATTCGAGGGATGGCGGCACCTCCGCGACCACGTCATGGAGGGGGCGTGGCTGCTCCCAAACCTGCTTGTAGGCCACGATGGCCGGGTTCTCGCCGGTGAAGGGCGGCATGCCGCACAGCATCTCGTACATCACGCAGCCGAGCGAGTAGAGGTCGGCGGCTGCCTTGATAGGAGCGCCGGTGGCCTGTTCGGGCGACATGTAGGCCGCCGTGCCGAACGTCATACCCGACTGTGTGAGGGCCGGGCCTGACAGCGCCTTCACGATACCGAAGTCGGTCAGGTGGACGTGGCCCGCCTTGTCAATCAAGATGTTCTGGGGCTTCACGTCCCGGTGGATGAGGCCGCGTTCGTGGGCCGCTTGCAGGGCGTAACAGGCCTGGCGGGCTATGGCAATCGTCTCGGCAGAGGAGAGCCGTCCGCGCTTTTGTAGCAGGTCCTTCAGGTTGACGCCCTGTACGAACTGCATGGCGATAAACATCGAGCCGTCGTCGCTCTCACCGAAGTCGTAGATGTCCACGATGTTGGGGTGCGCGATGCCCGCGGCGGTCTTGGCCTCGATTGCGAATCGCTTGCGGGAGGGGTCGTCGTAGGAGAACTGGGGCCGCAGCAGCTTGATCGCCACTGTGCGGTCGAGGCGCTGGTCCCTGGCGCGGAAGACCTCGGCGGCCCCGCCCTCACCCACCTTTTCGAGCAGGCGGTAGCGACCGGCAAGCAGCTTGCCGCCTTCCATCATGGGTGTAGAACCTTCAGAACCGGAATACATGAACGACCTGCTCCTGGTATGTGCGGAGTGCTGCGTCGGAAAGGCACCGCGAGTCAACTGGGTACCAATAGTTAAACGATGCCCGTAGCCCCGGTGTCACGCCCGCGCGCCAAGTTGGTGCATTCGCCTTACCGCTGTTGTTACATAAGCATTATTCGCGCCCTGAGTGGCAAACTGCCGACCGAGGATAGGTAGGCTTGAGGGGCACCCCTGTTTCGCGGCTTATCGGAAATAGCTGGCGTTCAAATAGGTGCGCGGGTCTATCAACTGGAGCACGGAAGCTTCTAGCTTTACCTCATTACCGCCCTCGTAGTCACGAGCAAAGAGGCTGCCGCCCTGGACGTAAGCGAACGCTCCTTCTCCTGGGTACCATGAAGGGGATGTCGAAGAATAACCGGTGCTTCGCCTCTCGTTCATTGGTAGCACGGTGGCACTAAATACCTGCGTAGGTGCTATCTCCCCTTCCGGGCCTGCTCCATCGCCGGATAAGGCGTAGACCTCCATGTTCCACTCCTGGCTAGAGTTGGTGCGTTGTTCGTAGACCACCTGCCCACCATAGGTGCCGAAGGACCGCACGTAACCGACTTCTATGGTAGGGAGGTACATTATGCTTGCCTCCTCGCCGGGCGCAAGCCTGATGAAAAGGAGCCTTGTAGTCTCGGCAAAATCGACCGGCGCGGTGCCCTCGATGGCCCAACCATGTATCAATAGCTCCGAGCTACCGGGCTTTTCCGTTACATAGGAGATATACCTGTTGCCTTCCAGCCGGGCCAGCACTGTGCTTGCCTCCACGTTCTCGGGATCGACCAGGCGTACGTCGAGCTGCTGCATATCGCGTTCTACCAGCAGCACTTTCCCGGCATTCTGACCTTCGTTCAGGAACACGCCCTTTACCCAGGTGTCGAAGGACACGAAGCTGCCGACCGTCTCGACGGGCACCGTGCGCGTGGTGAGGGTGTAAGGCGGCGTCCCGGCGACCAGGTCAAAGAGCAGGGACGACTGCACCTCGGAAGCTCCGTTATCTACGGGTGTGATAGTGGTGAGCAGTGCGTAGCGTCCGTCCGGGCTGATTTGCCCACCGCCGAACTGCCCCACGTGGGAGTAGATGGGCTGCCGGGTGAATTCCCCACCTTCACCCCTCACAGCCAGGTACAGCTCTAGCTTGCTCGATCTGACGCTCAAGCCACCCGCGACAGCCACCAGGTAGCGGGCGCTCTCAGGGGAGACATGCAGGACCGTTTCCTCAGGCTTACCAAGTGATAGGGTTGAAGATACGGCACGGCCCTCTTCCACCTGCTCGTAATCAAGCCACCAACCGGCGAACCCTATCCGCACCGCATTGATGTGCGACCCCTGCCTTTCGTTGTGCCGCCCCGCGACCAGGCGGTCGCCGGTGGGTAAATAGTAGCTGTAGAAGGCGGGATCGAGCGTGGAGTCTCTGGTGGTGACGGCGCTGTCGCCGAGGGTGGCTACCTTCAGCTTGCGGCCTTCCAGTTCCGGTCTGCCTGGGGGCGGCTGGCGGTTGAAGGGCACGGGGGTGGGGGTGACACCGGGCTGCCAGTTATCGCCGGGCACGTCATACGCCACGCTATCGGCAGTGGCCCCCAGCACCTGGCTCCACCTGTCGCTGCCGTCGAGCCACACCCATTCGCCGGCGGTACGGTAGTAGAGGCCGGGCGGCTCGGCCCCCGCGCGCAGGGCGATTGCCCCTTTGAGGGTGTTGCTGTAGACTTGCGCCTCAACATCAGCATAGAGGGAGTCTACATCCCAGTATTCGGCCTGGATGTTGCGCACGCCGTGTAGCTCGTCGAGCGCGGTTACCCACTGCCGGCGGTTTATGGCTGTAGTAGCGGCCCGGTAGTGCCTGTCGCGTTCCTGGATGAGCTTTTCAACCTGTTCGGCGCGGGCACCGGCGTCTCTATACCCTGAAGCCGACCTGAAATAATCGTACGCGAGGCCCCAGTCTTGCCGGGTCACCGCCTCCTCGGCCTGACGGTAGCTCTGCTGTTTGGCCGCCTGCTGCCACGACTGCCAGCCCGCCCAGACCACCACCAACAATAGCAGCAACCCGCCCAGCACGAACTCGCGCGTGTAACCCCTGCCCTGGGCCAACGGCTCAGGGTCGAGGTCCTCCATTATGGAAATGTCGTCGGTGTAGTCGGGCACAGTCTGTTAGCAGAGGTCGTAGGGGCAGGCCCCCGTGCCTGCCCTGGGTGGAGATTAGCAATATTGTACGCCTGCATGAGGGCAGGCAC
>JALZHI010000068.1 GCA_030913985.1 Chloroflexota bacterium
GCGCTGTGCGGGCGTGCCTTCGTCGTCCCACCCGAACGTGCCAAGCCCGCCGGGCAGCAGCGAATCGGCGGTCATGTTCACCAGCGGTGAGCCGTAGCGGAACGTGCCAAGCAGGTCGGGCATGAGGAATGAGGTGCCCGCGAAAGCTGCCTCCCAGCCAAGCACCCGGTCGAGTTCGGTCGGGTGACCGCACGACTCGTGGACCAGCAACGCCACCATGTCGGAACCCAGGATCACGGTACGAGGTCCCGAAGGTGCCCACGGCGCGGCTACAAGCTCGGTTGCCTCGCGGCCCACTCGCTCCCCCTGTCCCGGGAGGTCCAGCTCTCGCACAAACTCCCAGCCCGCCTGCGTTTCGTCGTCCAGCGAGCGGCGATAGGAATAGCCTTCGTGCGTGGCCGTGGCTCGGAGGTCTACTCCCACGTAGGTGATAAGCTGGCGCAGGCGCGCACCCCGCGTGTTGGCGTACAGCTTATCGGCACGTTGGGCGTATAGGGTGCAGGTGGCGACCTTCATCCGCTCCCCGGCCGCCAGCATCCGGTGCGTGGTCTCCTGCGCCAGCGCCACACGCTCGGCAAGAGGTACCTCAAACGGGTCTTGCTCCAACGCGGTTTGGTACTCACCCTGCCAGGTGGGCATCAGCGACACGTCAGAGCGCGACTTGCGGTGCGCACCGCTGGCCCTGGCGATCTCAACAGCCCGCGCTACCGTGTCCCTGATGTCGCTACTCTCTACCGAGGCGGTGGAAGCAAACCCCCACCCGCCGCCAGCGAGCACGTGAATGCCCCACCCGCTGTCGCTGTCCGAGCCGAGCCGCTCAACGTCGCCATTTCGGGCGTGCACCCGCTCTAAAACGTCGGTCTCGGCCCGCGCCTCGGCGTACTCGACACCCAGCCGCTTTGCCTCTTCAAGCGCGCGGTCAATAGCTTGCTCAGGAATCATGGCGCATTATATCACAGGGGTTTAGTGGTTAGTGGTTAGTGGTTAGAGCGCGTCCCTTAAAGCGGGTATGGTTCTTGTAGTTGCTAGAGGCTGTATAGCATGAGCGAACGCAAACCATATGCGAGCAATTTGAGAGGTCGCGCGGCCTCGTTGCGGGCCGGCGCTTCCTGGCGTTACCTGCTGACGCTCTACACGGTCGCCTGCCTGATCGAGGCCATGTTCTGGGGCCACATAGTGGCGTTTACCCCGCTCTATTTGCCCCGGCTCGGCATAGCACCGCAGGACGTGGCCGCCTGGACCGGCGCGATCACCTCGATCTCCAGCCTTGTCGGGCTGCCCTTCCTGCCCTTCTGGGGCGCGCTGGCCGACCGCTACGCTCGCCAGCCGGTGCTCGTGCGCGCCTTTGTCATGCACCTGCTCGCCGGTATCATCGCTATGCTGGCCGCCAATGTCTGGCTTTTCCTGCTGGCGCGCGCCGTCATGAGTCTCTCAATGGGCATCACCGGCCTGATGCTCACCACGCTCTCGGAGCGCGTCCCACCCGGCAGGACCGGCCTGGCCTTCTCCATTCTGAACAGCGCATCGCCTGTGGGCGCTTTCCTGGGCCCGCTGGTCGGCGGCCCCGTGGTCGATCTCTGGGGCTTGCCCACTCTTCTCGCCATCGACTCCGTCTTGATGTTGGGAGTAGTTCTATCCCTGACCTTCGGCTACCAGGATAGATTCAAGGGTACCGGGCAGGGATCCCTCACGCGCATGGCCCTGGGTTCGGTGGGGCTTATCTGGGCTTCGCGGCGGCTGCGCTTCCTCTTCCCCGCGCTGTTCCTGCTATTCTCCGGCTGGATGCTCGCCAACACCTACGTGCCGCTGGTTGTCACACGGCTATACAATGGTGCGGACGTAGGCACCGCCACTGGTCTGGTCATCGCCGGTGGCGGCCTGACCACCATGCTCTTTGGTCCGCTGCTCGGTGCGCTTGCCGACCGCTGGGGCCACTGGCGCGTGCTCATGTCCAGCGCGGGCGTCAGCGTCCTCCTCTGGCCGCTTCCCGCACTCACAGGCGATATTCTATCCTTCGGCATCGCCTGGGCCCTCGTAAACGGGGCTATTGCCGGCACCTTCACCCTCTCGTTCAACGTGCTGGCCGACTCCACCACCCCTGAAGCGCGGGCCAGGGTGATGATTTTCTCCTACCTGCCCGTGGTATCAGGCCAGGCCATCGGCCCGGCGCTTGGCAGCTTTGTAACGCAGATAAGCCTGTTCGCCGTCTTTCCGCTGGCTGCTGCCCTGACCGCCACCGGCATCGCCGCTATGCTCCTTGCCAACCGGCAGCAGGTTGTCGGAACGCCCGGTGGTTAGTGGTTAGTGGTTAGTAGGATCAGTCATCACGTTTCACGTTTCACGTTTCACGTTTCACGTTTCAGAAAGCGCCTCGATCCGCGCCTTGATGGTGTGCAGGGCGCGCTCCATAGCCTCGCCTTTGTCTTTGCGGTCGTACAACTCTGTTAGCTCAAAAGGCTCACCGAAGCGGATGCTGATGCACGCCGGACGAAGCAGCTTCCCCGGTGGCATAGCCTTATTGGTGTTGTGCAGGGCTGCCGGGATAATGGGCACCTCGGTCCGCGCGGCCAGGCGGGCGGCACCGGCGCGAAACTCCAGCATCTCGCCCGTGGTGCTGCGCGTGCCCTCCGGGAACATGCCCAGCAACTCCCCCGCCTTGAGCACCTGCAAGGCCGTGCGCATGGCCGCGGGGTCGCGCCTGGTCCGGTCAACAGGGAACGCGCCCACTTTCCGAATGAGGAAGCCGATAATGGGAGTGCGGAACAGTTCCTCTTTTCCCATGAAGTTCACAATCCGGTTCCCGGCGTACCCCACGACAAACGGGTCCACCAGGCTCAGGTGGTTGCACACGATAATGGCCGCACCTTGCCGGGGCACATACTCACGGCCCTTCACGCGCAACGGCCAGATCGTGTGAAATACTAGCGTAAAGAAAGCCCTGAGCACGATGTACCAGCCCCTGCTTGGTGCCCACTCATAATTCAGTTTCTTCTCTTTCTTCTCTGCTGAAGCCATGTTGGGTACTCCCGGAAAGTAATTACGAATTACGAGTTACGAGTTACGAGTTACGAGTCACGCGTAATTTCCTCATGCTATTTGCGCGAACCAGTAGACAGCCGGAAGCACGAACAGGATGCTGTCTATCCGGTCGAGCACGCCGCCGTGCCCTGGGATGATGTGGCCGCTGTCCTTCACGCCTGCCGCGCGCTTCAGCAGCGACTCGCAGAGGTCTCCCGACACGGCGGCGGCGCACACTATCAGCCCCAGCACGACGGCCTGCACCACGCTCAAACCGAGCAGACCAGACAGCGCCAGGGCAGCGACTATTGCCCCTAACACCCCGCCTGCCAGGCCCTCCCAGGTCTTGCCGGGGCTGATGTGGGGTATAAGCTTGTGCCTGCCGAGGAGGCTGCCCACGAAGTACGCCCCGGTGTCGCACGCGGCGGTGCCCAGCAGGACCATCAGGAGCCAGTTGAAGGCACCGTTAGAATTGTCCCTGTTTACCTGCGCGGCCAGCAGAGGCCCGTAGCCAAGCAAGCCGCCTGTGTAGAGCGCTCCGCCCAACGTGAGGCCAAGATCGGCCCAGGCAAGGTAGGGACTACGGCCGGGAGCAGTTGCAATCTCCCCGCCTGAGGTGCTAGCCGAACGGCCCACGCGCAGGCTGCCACGCCACTCCAGCCCCTGCCGCGCCAGTACCAGAAACAACACCAGCACCAGCACCAGCACCTCTGAGGCTACGCTTGGCCCCAGGTATGGGGTGCCCGAAAGCAGGTCGCCACCCAGGTAACCGCGCAACGCCAGCAGCAACGCCAGCGAAATGCCAACCGGGTACCAGGGTTCGTAGCCTGCTCGGCGCACTATCCCGTAGAACTCGTGCGCGGCCAGCCCGGCGGCAGCGAGGAGGGCCAGCATTAGCAGCAGACCTTGCAGCCAGATTGCCGCTATTACCACGGCCAGCAAGACGGCCCCGCTGGCAGTCCGCACCCCAAGGCCCTTCAATCAGGGTTCCTCCCGAAGTTTCCCATTGCCGACTATTATGCCATAATCGAGGGAACTAGGGATTGCGTGATGGTCAGGGAGGAGCAAAGTCATGAGGGCAGCAGTGCTCACGGTAAGCGACCGGGCGGCGGCGGGGGTGTACCAGGACGAAAGTGGGCCTGCGGCGGCGGAGATATTGCGGACCAGCTTGCACGTAGAAGATATACTTACCGCCATCGTGCCCGATCACCGGGAGGAAATTGAGAAGGTATTGCTTAGGTGGGTAGAGGTTGAGGGCGTGCAGTTGGTGCTGAGCAGCGGTGGCACAGGCATTTCCCCGCGAGACGTAACTCCCCAGGCCACCCTCAACGTCCTCGACTACGAAGTGCCGGGCCTTGCCGAGGTCATGCGGGCCGCTTCCCTGGCAAAGACTCCTATGGCAGCCCTGTCCCGCGCCGTAGCAGGAGTAAGGGAACGCACGCTCATAATCAACCTGCCTGGCTCGCCAAAAGCAGTGAAAGAGTGCCTGGAAGCTATTCTGCCCGTGCTCCCACACGCGTTAAGCCAGCTAGAAGGTGGTGGACATTAGCCAGTAAGCCAGTTTTGCAATAAGTAGAGTGTGTTTCCGATCAGGACTTGAGCATCATCTCCTGTGACTGAGCAGGCACAATTACTGCTACTGTCAAAGGGAAAAGGAGGTGCACCATGAGTGGTAACATTGAGCGAGGTACGAACACCAGCGAACAGGACGTAGGAGTTGTTAACGACAGCGATATGATCGAGCCATCCCGTACCGGGAATGAGTTGAGCACTCCAGCACGCGCTAGCCTCGACGGTCTCGAAGTTGACGCGCAAAACCCCAACATCGTTCGGGCCGTGCCGTCCGCGCAGAGTGCGACCGATGAGATGGCGGGCAGCACTTCTCCTAGCACCCGCGACGACGAGTACGGCGACATCATCGAAGGTTCGGATAGCGAGCGGACCGGCACGTCATGGGGCCTGCCGGGGCGAGAAGACAACGAGGTCGAGGTTGGCGCGAGTGCGGTACAAGAGGGCGAGGGTGAAGACGAAGCCCACCCCAACCGCAACACCGGCGAGCGCCTCACCCGCGACGAGCTTGATAATGTCGGCAGTTGGAGCACCATAGACAAGGACAAGGCCGACAGCGCAGGTTCTCCATCAGGCTTCTCCTAGAGAGCACGTGTCGTCTGTTTTAGAAATCCCACTTCCGGGTAGTTGGGCCTGGAAGTGGGATTTCCTTACCAATCGCAAGGGAGCAGGGCCATGACGAGCAGGAAACTTTTACCGGCACAGCAGAGGCCTCTCTGGGGTATAGTCTGGCCTATTGTGCGGAACTGTACACTTTGGGCGCTCCTGCACAGCCTCGTGGCCTCGCTCCCGGCCAAGCGCGCTGCCGAACGCCTGCTTGGTACCAGGGCACGCAACGGGCTGTACCGCGTCTTCTTCAACGCGCAGGCCTGGGCGAGCTTCATCTGGCTGGTACGCAGCCTGGCGCGCGTGCCCGACCGTGAAGTGCTACATATACAGGGGCTGCCTGGCACGCTCATCCTGCTTATGAGGCTGTGCGCTGCCGGGCTGACCGCCTGGACGGGCCTGATACTGGGGCCGTTGCGCTTCAACGGCGTGCCTCAAATTGTGGCCTACTTGCGCGACAAGCACACACCACCTGAGGACGAAGCGCAAGGCCCGGTCCCGGAGAATGGCAGGCTCAAGATTGTGGGTCCGTTCCGCGTGGTGCGCCACCCGGCCAACCTCGGCCCGTTCCTGTTCGCCTTGTGCTCGCGCAGGGTCACCGTCAAGGGTCTTACGCTCACGGTGCTGCTGGGCCTGTATGGAGTGGTTGGGTCGCTGCACGAGGACTACAGGCTGGGCGTCCGGCACGGCGAGCAATACGAGCAGTACAGGCGTGAAGTACCCTTTTTCGTGCCACGCATGCCCTAACCAGTTGTAGGGGCAGGCACGGGGGCCTGCCCCTACAGCGAATATCTCTCAACATCTGCCTTGCTGCGTTCTCTGTCTTGCTACGCAAGTTGCCGGGTTGGAGACAGGAATCAAGAAAGCCTGGAGCCACATAGGTTCCAGGCTTCTCTATAGACGTGTCGGTTAGGTGCTAACGGAGGGAAAATTCGCTCTCTTCACTCGTGGCGGGCTTGTAGGGCTTCGCTATAGCGATGAACCGGTGGTCGTCTATGCCATACGGGTAGCACGTAATCATTGTGAGGGTCGCATCGGGAGTGGGGTCCATGAAGCGGGCGTTCTGCCGCTTCGTCTCTTCAGATACCCCTTCCTCCTTCACAATCCGCAAATCGGTGATGACGTAGATATACTGGCCTTTTTCGGTGGAGAGGGTCACTATGTCACCCTTGTTCACCGTGTGCAGGTTCCTGAATACCTCACCTTTGTAGTCAACGTGTCCCGATAGGACCACGTTACCGATCTGGCCGGGGTTGGCGCTGCCCGCGTGATGTCCCACCGCGAAGTCGGCAACCTGCCACTCGGGCTTCATTCCGCCGCCCTTGGCCGGTATCATATCCCAGCCGACCGGGACCACCTCCGAGTCGATGCCGACGCTGGGAATCTTGAGGTGGATGGGAGGTGAGTTGTCCGGGATAGGGGTGGCAGTGGGTATGAGGTCATCGCCTACCGCTGGTCCGCGACCGCCGGACAGGTCCTTAAGCTCGGCTATGATGGTAGCGGTAGGCGTCGGCGGTAGCGTGGTAACATCGGCCGAGTCGCCACTGCCCGCAACCGCCGTCGGCTCGATGACAATGCCTTTGTTGGGGGCGTTGGCAAGGAATTGTTGCACCTCATACTGCGTATAGCCCCACCAACCGGCGATGCCCAGCAAGAGTACCAGCCCCGCGAGTATGAGCAGGTTGCCCAGTATGCGAAGGAACGGCACCGGCTTGCGCGCCTGGAGCTTACTGTCCGACCTGATATACCCGTCCACGCCGACCGTGGGGTTAGCTACACCTTCCAGGTGGCTCCGGGACTTACTTGTACCAATCTTCAGCATGCATTCTTCTCTTCTCGAACTTGACCGCGGCTCTTCAATTATAACATACGCTAAATCGTCCGAAGTGGATATGGGCCGATAGTCCCCCACTCTCCATTACCTTACGCACTTACAATTAAGCATTTACCACGCCAAACCCGGACAATCAAGTTATTGCAATTCGGCCTGTATCTTGCTTTTATACCGCTACTTGAGAACGGGGGTAGAGAGGAACATCTGAATGAACCGAGCGACCAGGAGCAAGCGCCTGCTTGCAAGCCGGTGCTCACTCTATATTGGGCTGCTCGGCCTTACGCTGGCACTCATGACCGCATGCGGCCCTGAAGGCAGCACTGGAGGGGCTACCCCAGGCCATAGCGTAGCGCCGAGCGCCACAACAACTGAGATTCATACGGAGGCACAGATGCAAACCCCAACCACCGGGCAACAGTCCACCCCGACGCCATCGCCTGCCCCGGTGCAAGCGGACCCCGAAGAGGGGGTGCTTGGAGCGCGGCCCGGCACGCCAGCACCTACAGGCGGTGCGACCCAGACAGGCCAGCACCCACTCGGAATAGCCCAACGGCGCGACGGCCTTGTATACGTGCCAAACGGGTACAATGTCAACCGACCTGCCGGCCTGGTGTTGTTGCTGCACGGCGCGGGCGGCAATGCCGAGCATGGCATCTCGCTGCTTCAGCCACTCGCTGATGACGCTAACCTTATCCTCGTGGCCCCACAGTCGCGTGGCTCCACCTGGGACGTTATCATGAGCGATTACGGCCCGGACGTCACCTACATCGACCAGGCCCTGTCGCAGACCTTCAGCCGCTATGCGGTGGACCCGGCGCGTGTCGCGGTGGGCGGCTTCTCCGACGGGGCTTCCTACGCGCTGTCGCTGGGCCTCATCAACGGCGACCTCTTCACGCATGTGATCGCCTTCTCGCCGGGGTTCATGGCCCCGACGCGGCAGGTAGGTAAGCCGCTGGTCTACATCTCGCACGGCACTCGCGACGAGGTGCTGCCGATAGATAGGTGCAGCAGGCGGATAGTCCCACAGCTACAACGTCTCGGCTACGAGGTGAACTACCACGAGTTCGACGGCCCGCACACAGTCCCTGCGGACATCACCCGCGAGGCCGTGGACTGGTTTACGCGCTAAGGGCTGCTGGATATTGGTACCCTACCCACTTTGTCATTCTGAGCGAAGAATCGGGTGGGTAGTTAGACGCTTGAATTCCGAGACTAGGTTCCACCTTGTCATTCTGAGCGCAGCGAAGAATCTCGTCCTCCAGCACCCAAGCAGCCCCTTTTCTTCGGGTCAGTGGGTGCATGTAGAAAGGTGAAACATCCAGGTAGAGGACGAGATTCTTCGCTACGCTCCGAATGACAAGGGGGAAGTCGGTCACTGTAGTTCAACAGCATCCCTACCCACCTGATTCTTCGCTACGCTCAGAATGACAAGGGTGAGTTTGGTACTGCCACTCTACCCTAATGCAATCCCCGCTCTCGACGTTGGGCGCGGAAGTTGACATCCACTTAGCGAGCGGGTATAATGCGGTGTTGGCTTGCGCCGACAACACACAAGAAAATAGCCAGAGACAGCCGGCGCGTCATGAGACGCTTAATACACCAGCCCGCCGAGGCAAGCAGAGCAACCCCGAACAGCCACACAGTGGCCTTGCACGGGCGCGCACGTATGCTGAAAGCATCCCCTGCCTCGCGAGTGTCTCCAGGTAAGGGGATTTTTGATTCTGTAACTTGTAATGAAACGTAAAGCCAAATTGGGAGGAGGTGAGAAAAGAAAGCATGCCAACAGCACGTAAGAAAGAAACAGTCAAGGAAATGAACCAACTGTTCAGCAAGAGCCAGGTGCTCATCTTCACCGACTATCGCGGACTGCGCGTGTCGGACCTGAACAACCTGCGCCGCCTGCTGCGCGACAAGGGCGTTGAGTACCACATCTCCAAGAACACGCTGACAACCCTGGCCGCCAGGCGAGCCGGTGTCGATGAAATGGGCGCCCTGCTCGACGGCCCCACCGCCATCGCCTTTGTGGGCGACGACATTCCGGGCGCTGCAAAGGTGCTCCAGGACTTCGCTCGCACGTCGAGGATCCTCACGATACGGGGCGGCCTGGCAGGCAAGCAGATATTGAACGCCGACCAGGTGGGCGACCTGACCAAGATCCTGCCCCGCGAGCAGTACATCGCCAAGCTCATGGGCTCGCTCAACATGCCGGTTACCAGCCTGGTGGGCGTACTCGCAAACACGGTGCGCGGCTTCATGAACGTCTTGAACGCCCTCATCGACAAGCAGGGCGGCGCGGCTGACACCGCTGAGACGGCCAGCGCGGACGGCGCGACCGAATCGGCGGGCGACACAGCCCCTGAAGAGACTGCTGCCGCTGACGACGCTACCACAACCGAAGCTGCTGCCACCACGGAAGACGCCACGGCCACAGAGGACGGGGCGAGCGCCGAGGGCGGCACGGACGCAGGCGGCGACACTGAATCGGCCTAACACGACTATTTACCGTTCCGGCTCGCATAGCCGGATAGCAACCGCAGACAATTAGCTATCTAAAGGAGACTGAACGAAAATGGCAACACTTTCCCGCGAGGATATTCTCGATGCTATCAAGAACATGACCGTGCTCGAGCTTTCGCAGTTGGTCAAGGACATGGAAGAGACCTTCGGCGTGAGCGCGGCTGCCCCCGTCATGATGGGCGGCGGCTTCGCCGCTGCCGGCGGTGACGGCGCGGGTGCCGCTACTGCCGAGCCTGTCGAGGAGCAGACTGAGTTCGACGTGATCCTCACCGACTTCGGCCCCAACAAGATCCAGGTCATCAAGGTCGTGCGCGAAATCACCGGCCTGGGCCTCAAGGAGGCCAAGGACCTAGTCGAGGGCGCTCCGCAGCCCGTGAAGACCGGCGTCACCAAGGACGAGGCCGCTTCCCTCCGCGCCAGGCTCGAGGAGCAGGGCGCCAAGGCCGACGTCAAGTAGTTTCGGCTGTTCTAAGTGGTGGGGCCACGGACCTGGGCGTGCCAAGCGGCTGCCGGTAGTCTGGGGCCCCATCTCGTTTAAGAAGCAACATGCCAGAACCGAAAATCACACCCGCAGACAACTTCCGCGACCGGGTATGGGCGTTCGTGCGTTCTGTACCCGAGGGCCGCGTGGTCACGTACGGGCAGATAGCGGCCTACCTGGGCGTGCCGTTCGCCGCGCGTGCGGTAGGCTCGGTGTTGCACCACACGCCGTCGTCCGCCAACGTGCCATGCCAGCGGGTGGTGAATCGCTGGGGGAGGCTGGCCCCGGTCTACGGCTGGGGCGGCATGGAGCAGCACAGGCGGGAGCTTGAGGAGGAAGGCGTGGAGGTGCGACACGACTTCACCGTAAGCCTGAAGCAGTACCAGTGGTGGCCGGACCCCATCTCCCACGACATAGCACCATCAGTCGAGTAGGTCAGGGTAGGCTTGGTGGACGCGTAGCTCAGTTGGTTAGAGCGCAGTCCTGATAAGACTGAGGTCTCTGGTTGGGCTGGTGAACGACCATGGTTCAACTTGCAATGAGCACGGGACTTTGATATAATTGTTCGTGCTTGGGCGTGTAGCTCAGTTGGTTAGAGCGCAGTCCTGATAAGACTGAGGTCCCTGGTTCGAGACCAGGCTCGCCCACTTTTCCATTTTGGATTTTAGGTTTTGGATTTTGGATTGGGACGCCCTGATCTATTATTCGGAAGCTGAGGTCCGAAAGTTACACCTGGCGCGTTCGTCTAGAGGCCCAGGACATCTCCCTTTCAAGGAGAAGATCAGGGGTTCGAATCCCCTACGCGCTACTGTTGAAGCTCTGCCTGGCAGGGCTTTTTCGTTTAACCTATCCAGTGGGTGCGCTAAACGCCAAGACGCCAAGACGCGGAGAACGCGCCAAGGTTAAGGATTGTGGCTCAAGAGAAAGGACCAGGGTACGATATCATGTACCCTGGTCCTTTTACTTCTCTCCAAACCTCTATACTCTTGGCGCGTCCTTGGCGTCTTGGCGTCTTGGCGTCTTGGCGTTTTGCTCTCTCAGAAAGTCTCGCTATAGCCCTGGAGCGGGTTCTGGTCCCAGAAGTAGTCCATCGTCCAGATTACGTCCTGGTCGCTGAGTGGTGCGTAATATTTATAGTAGCTTGCGACGGCGAAGGGGTCTTCGTAGCTGATTCGCACCGCGTGCAGTTCATCTACGTAGTTCCCCAGCCTCTCAATCGCTTCAATCGAAGCCACCGGCACAGCCACCAGTATGCGCGCCGGTTCCAGCTTCCGTGCTGAGATTGCCGCCGCCATCATCGTGTAGCCGGTGGTCAGGCCATCGTCCATGATAACCACCGTCTTCCCGCGCAGGTCGGGGTACGGACGGCCACGCCTGTAAAGTTGCATGCGGCGCTGGGCGTCTGCCCACACCGGTATGGAAAGCTGCTCCACCTGCTGGTCGCTGAAGCCAATTTGCTTCACTAGCTCGGTATTGACAACCAGCGTCCGGTCGGGAGTGACCGCACCAACGCTGTCTTCACCGCTAAGCCCCAGGCCGCCCGGCGCGGGTATCCTGCGAGACACGATAATGTCCAGCGGCAGGTTAAGATCGTTCGCCACCGCGGCCGCCACCGGCACACCACCCACGGGTAAGGCTAGCACCACCGGGTCCTGCCCCATGAGGAAGCGCGGCAAGTCTAAAGCCAACTGCCTGCCCGCGTCGGTGCGGTCGTTGAAAGGTGCGAGTGTTGTGATTTCGTTCATAGAGGACCATCTAGTGTGCTCAACGTCGAGCACTAGGGTTACAAGGCTACTGCGATATTATACAGTAGACGATGGGAGTGATGAGGACTGAGGACTGAGGACTGAGGATTAAGTAGAGAGTACCGTCCAGCACTCCTACCAACAATCCTAACCTCTGCGCGTCCTTGGCGTCTTTGCGTCTTGGCGTTTACGTCTACTCTCATTGATCTCGCATTAGCTGAACACGCGAGGGAGACGGCGCATCCAGGTGGCGGGGATGACCGATTCGATAGCGTCGTCCACTGTGACGATGCCGAGGATGCGGCCCTCCGCATCGATTACGGGCACCGCGAGCAGGTTGTACTTGGCAAGGGTGGCCGCCACGTCCTCCTTGGAGTCGGTGACTTGCACGCTGATGACTGGGGCCACCATGAACTCGCTGACTGGCATGTCCGGCTCCGCCAGTATCAGCCGCCAGAGGGAGATTACCCCCAGCAGGCGCTCCTCCGCGTCGGTGATGTACAGGTAGTGGATGCCTTCGGATTCGGGGTCGATCTGCCTCAGGTGTTGCAGCGTGCCGGCGGCGGTGAGGTCTACAGGTATGGTGATGAACTCGTTGGTCATGATGCCGCCCGCGCTGTCTTCCTGGTAGGCGAGTAGCTCGCGTACGTCCTCGGCCTCGTCCGCCTCCATGCGGTTCAGCAGGTCGGCAGCGCGTGCGGGTGATATATCGCCCAGGATGTCTGCGGCTTCGTCGGGAGGCATAGCGTCAAGGATGTCGGCGGCGCGCTCCGGCTCGATGCTCTCAATCGCGGCGGCCTGGCGCTCCGGGTCCATCTCGCTGAGCGTTTCGGCGGCCATCTCCGGGTCGAGCGTGGACAGCACGTAGTCCTGCGCCTCCACGTCGAGAGCCTCCAGGATATCGGCCAGGTCGGCTTCGTGCAGCTTGGTCAGGTCGTTGCGGGCCACCTTGAGGGGTATGCCTGCCGGGCCTATGGCGGTCGGGTCTACCTGGTCCCACGGGATGGTGCCTGACACATCGCGCAGGCCCAGCGTTTTCAGCACCCTGCCGATGGGCCGCTCCAGGCCAATGCGCCGGGCAAGCCCTTCGGGCGTGGCGTCCACTCCCACAAGCCGGAACTTGCCGGCGGTGCGGGCGAACTGCAAATCATTGACGCGCACCACCCGTCTACCGTTGATGTCGATGATCTGCCGGTCCAACACCTTGCGCGCCAGCCCGATCTCATCACCGTTTGGCTCGTATACGGTAAGGTCCCGCAGCTTGCCGCTCAACAGCAAGCCCTTACGGTCCATCCTCACCAGGTCTTGCGCGGAGATAAGGTACTCCTGCCCGCCGCGTGACAGGCCGAGGGCCACCACTTCGGGGAATCCCTCGGCCACGTTGACGTATACGTCAACGCACTTGCCGAGTGGATCGCCTCTGCTGTCCAACACTGTCTTGTTGATGAACTCACTCAGAAACGGCATCGCGGCTGCTCGCTGGAGGTGGTGTAGTGTTGGGGCCTCCCGGTGGAGCGCTCTCCCCGTTGTTGCCTGACTGTTCCAGCGCGCCCAGCGAGCCCATAGCAGCCCACAATAGCTCGTCCACGTTCATGTTGCCGCTCCGCATGAGCTGAGCGAGCAGCCCCGGCACTAGCTCGCGCACGGTCGACTGCCTCTCTTCCTGGGACAGCCCGTCGAGAAAATGCTCCACCACGTGTTCCATCAACCCAAGCCGCTCGGCGGCGGACATGCCGGAGATCATATGCTGCACCACGTTAACTATAAGGTCATGCCGCTCTTCGGGGGACATCCTATCTAATGTCTTCATTACGGCGTCTTCGATAAAGCCCATTTGCGCTCCTCCTCGTCCGAACATGGGATTATAACACGCCTGAGAAGTAGTAGGGTATTAGGACATTTACGGACGTTTCGGGGCTGCTGAGCGTCAGATGCTCATAGGCCCTCCTAATCCTTTAGGGGTATGTTTCGGCCCGTACTTACAGGCTAGCACAAGCAGGGGGGTAACAATAGGACAATAACCCCATTCCACAGGGGCTTGACAGCCTTTACAATGCGGGTGGGTGACGAACCCAAGCAATTATCTGACTAGTTTGTACAACCGAATTATCAAGGAAAAAGGCAAACCCGTCGAAAGGCGGGGACGCAAAGCCATTGGATCTAAAGCTCGAAAGAGCTATGACAGCCAGGTTGCCCGGGATGTATCCTATTCCAGTTTATTCCGCTCTCGACGCGAATAGTGCGCGATGAGCAACACGGAAACGGAAAATCCTCGCACCTGCTGTCCCAACCTAAAGTGAGGGACACAATGCAGGCAACAATCCACAACACCCCCAACAACGCGAAAGCCTTCACGGCACGCACCCGCTTCCTGCGCACGGCAGGAGCGGCACTATTAGCCGGAGCCATGCTGCTCCAACCGCTGGCCTTTGCCACCGCGACCACGGTCCGCACCTCCCAGGTGCTACCGGCGGTCGGCGCACCCGTAGCCAGCCAGTACTTCAGCCCCACCGGCAAGTCGGTGCAGGGCACTTTCCTCAGCACGTTCAACCGCTACGGCCTCGAGAGGATAGGGTACCCCCTGAGCGATGAGCGCGTGGAGAACGGACAAGTCGTCCAGTACTTCGAGCGCGTACGCATGGAGTTTCACCCGGAGGTCAGTTCCAGCCCCGTGCTGTTCAGCCGCCTCGGTGCGGAGATGACCGAGGGCGTGCAGTTCGCCAAGGTAGCCCCCTTCAAATCGACCAGGACTCGCGCTTACTTCCCGGCCACAGGCCACTCGCTGGGCGGCGGCTTCTACACCTACTGGCAGCAGAACGGCGGCCTGGCCCTCTTTGGCCTCCCACTTTCGGAAGAGTTCAAGGAGAACGGCCTGACGGTGCAGTGGTTCGAGCGGGCACGTTTTGAGTACCACCCCCAACTCGTGGGCACCCGCAACGCGATCCAGCTAAGCCACCTGGGCAGCATAGCCTATAGCTCGCAGGCTAACCGCACCACTTCCGCCCCGGCACCTGCTCCGGCACCTGCTGTGGTAAACGCACCCACCGTGCAGGAAGCACCCGCATCGGTAAGCCTGAGCGGGCCCGAGAGCTACGTACTGCAGGCGATCAACGAGCAGCGGGCGGCGGCGGGTGTTGCCCCGGTGAAGCTGCAAGCCACTGTGACGGAGATATCCCGCTCGCGCAGCAACGACATGGCCGCACGCAACTACTTCAGCCATACCTCGCCCGAGGGCAAGCAGTTCCTGGGCATGCTAGGTGACTACAAGGTCAGCTACAAGGTCGCGGGCGAAATCCTGGCTCGCAACAACTATCCTGAGGCCGAAGCCGGCCGCGTGGCGGTAGAGGGTTACATGGGCAGCCCGGCTCACAAGGCGATCTTGATCGACCCCCGCTTCACCCTGGTGGGTGTGGGCCACGCGGTCGACGCGGCGGGCATGAACTACTACACGGTGATCTTCGTTCAGCAGTAATACCGGCAATTTCATTCAGGTGAGTTCCGGCTGGGGAGAGACGTAATCCTACGTCTCTCCCCTTGGTTTTGCTCGCCACAAAGCTGCCGCCCTGCGGGTCTGTACCAACCTCATGTATCCATGAAACGAAGAGGAGTTGGTACCAACTCCTCTTCGTTTCATCGGTGTGTCAAGTATTGGCTAGTCGGCACCCTGTTGCGGGCTGCGAGCGCGCTCCCTCTCTGCTCTGTCGGAACGTCCTATGGGAGCACCCTGCTGAGGACCGCGGGCCTGTGCCGTCTCATCCTCTAATGAGACTGCTCCTGCCGCACCCTGCTGAGGACTCCTTGCCTGCGCACGCTCGGCAGACGAAGACACCTCTCTGTTTTCTCTACCCCGCCTCCTTCCGCTTTGAGAGACGCTTCTTCTCTCCTCTGTGCTCTCCTCAGCCTCGCGTTGATCCTCATCCTCGTTCCGAGCCTGCTGGCGTGCCACTCGACTTGTCGGTGGAGTAGGGCAACATGCATTGGCGCAGCTATCCAGGTCTGCTTTAGTGGGAATCGGAGGACATATGGCACCCGGAGTGCAAGGGTCGGGAGGCGCTGTGACGCAGCTGTTCTGTAACTGCACAATGATTAACTGGGCAATACGCCTGCCGAGCTGAATGCCAAAGCCGTGGTCGGAGCGCCAGTGTATGCCAGCCCATAAGCGGGCCATGCCTATATTGTTCGCCAAGTTGCTAAACTCCCCGGCGAAGTCGGGGAAGAAGTAGGAGAGGATCTCACTGGCGGCACCCGCCACCGTGCTGTGGCCGGACGGATAGGCCGGGTGGCGTGGAGTACCTGGCGAGGGCTGGGGGAAGAGCCGGGGCACGCCGTCTCCAGACCCATCACAATTTACCTCTCGGTTGTATAGGACATTCAGCCGAGGGTCGTATTCGATAGGTCTAGGCCGGAAAGATACCCCAGCAGGGCCACGCCACTTCATATACCAGCATGCAGTGATGGCGCTATAGATCGCAACATCCAGCGCCATCCAGACCAGCGCCTGCCTGGCAGGGGACCAGTTGGTAAAGAGTAAGAGGTAGTTGAGCGCCTGGCGATGCGTGATTCCGGGGGTCTCAGCCTCGAAGTAGCGCGCCAACTCGCGTCCTGTGCTAATAACCGGCCCAAGGCCTTCAGTGTTGGCGTCAGCGTTCTCGCCACAAGGGGTGCCGCACTGGGGATGACACCTAGTGTCGCACAATTCACCGGTCAGGTGTGCGCGCTTGCGATTGTAGACGGCGCCCAGAGGCTGGGGGCGCAGTTGCAGAAAGGCACTGATAGGCCGGCGCTCTGTAGCGGGGTCATTGTTGACCAACGCAGTTGGACTGTCTCGTAGATTAGCAAGATTTATCAGCTCTCGTATTTCTGCGTTAAGAGCCGTGGCAGTGCTAGGGTAGGGAGGGGGAGTGTACCCGTTTAGCACATCGGCGATCGTCACCACACAAGGTGGCTTGCATTGCGTCCAGTAGCTTGCTGCGGGTTCTACCTGTGGCCCGCGTAGGGCGTATTTAACCTGTGGTGTGGGAGTTGGAGGGATGGGTGGCAGACCAGGTGGGCACGGGAAGCTTACCATTTCAGTTACCTCCTAAAGTTTTCTGTAGTAGCACTTTACCGCTGTCAATCATTCTCGTGCTTGCGGGTGTCCCCAAAGGTACCCGCAGTACTTCACTGTCATAGGCCAGCTCCTCCCCATACCCGTCTTTGACTTAACGACTAATAGATTCACTCTGAGTGAATAAGGAGTAAATAATACATCCATTTCGGATCGCTGCCTAGCCCCTTTTTTTAGCTGTTTTGCTCAATTGTTGTGGCAGGTTTGCCAAAACGCACTCGCGGGCCTGCGAACTACGGAACCTCAAGAACCAAGAGGCGTAGCCTGCAATTACAAGCTACGCCTCTTGGCCTTGTTGGGTTGTATGTCACATCCTGGGCGGCTTACATGTAGCGCCGGGTGACCTGCCGCAATATGTGGTCTTCGAGTTGCTGCCTCATCTCAACCGACTTGTGCCGCCGGGCGTCCAACTTGAGGCTTACCTCGGCTGACGCTTCCCGCGTGCGCTTATCAGCGGACATCTTGATAAGCTCTATAGCCAGCCAGCGGCGGGGGCGGAACGGGTTCAGCGGTATGGCGAAGTGGAAGGAGCGTGAACGCCAGGTGTGGGTGTGTCTTCCGTATGCAAACATTATCTCCTCCGATCTCTACACTCATGATTCTGTCTCTATGCTCTTCATCCTCTCAACTCGCCAGGCACGTCACTCTGCCGGTATGCCGCTTAGGGCGCGATGTTGTGCTTGCTCAGTTGAACGGAGGCCAGTTTAGTGTCCGGGATGCTTGCTTCCCGGCTGCTCAGGACTGCTCCAGGAAGCGGCGCAGGCCCTGCATCGTGTCTTCTACCTGGTCGAGGTTCAGCCTGTACAGCTTGGCGGCACCGTCGTAACGTCGCTCGGTGACGTAGCCCGTGGCGCTCAACTGCCGCAGGTGCCGCGAGGCCTTGGGCTGGCTCAACCCTAACATCTTGATGATCTCCTGGGCACCTATCTCGCCGTGTCGCTTCAGTAGCTCCAGGATTTGCAGGCTCGTGTCGTCCGAAAGGGGCGCGAACCGCATCGCCAGCTCCGCCCGCGTCGGCACCCTGGCCCCAGTCGCGAAGTCCTGGGGAGGCCGCGCTCCGAAGATAACCCAGTTGGTCCGGCCGTCCTCGCTGTCGTAGCGGCTCAGGTACGGCCCCTGGTGCGCCGACGGCACGAAGACGAGGGTGGTGCCCCACTCGGTCCAGCCCGCGCCGCTCATGTCCCGCCCGGTCACCTGCCGGATGACTTCCAGCGGAGTCAGCCCCTGGTAGTCGCGCTCGGAGTGCGCGGCCACGGTCTGGCTCAGTTCGGGCAACACCCGCCGCCACTCCGGCTCCAGCACGGTCTCCCACATCAGCCGCATGTGGTCCACCACGAGCCGCTGCATGCCCGCCGGGTCGTTCAGTAAGGCGTGCACCTCCCGGTACAGGTCCACGTCCAGGACGTGCTCGTCGTGTTTCTTGGAGGCAAAGTAGGTGCGAAGATGGTCGAGGAACGCCTCAACGTCATCCAGCAGCGCCGGTCGTACGGCGGGTGATTGCCCCTGATCCGCGCCAGGCAAAACCCACGACAGGGCGCGGTCCCTCAGGGCAGTGGGTTCCTCTGCTTCCAGGGCGTCTATGTAATCCGTGAACGCGGGCCAACTCTTGCGCGGCCATATACCCTTCCATAACCCCTCGAAAAGTATGTCGTTGACCTGCCGCGTGCGGTTGGGCAGAGCAGAGGCCGTTTCCAGCACCCACGAGGGCAAGCCGGACAGGTGCTTGATGCTCGACAGCGTGCTCAGGCTGTTGAAGTTGTTGATCGCAGGTTCGAGGGCTACCTGGACCGTGACCGTTTGCGGGTTGTAGATGACGTTGTCGGTGAACATGGTTTCTCAATTATTCAATAATTTGAATTTCTATACACATTGTAGCACCGGAACAGTAGTGAGTCAATACATCTCAAGTATGAGTTCCGGGTATGTGAGCAAAATCCCGCTCGCCTCACATACCCTTAGAAACGGCCGGGGCAGAGTTGGATAGCTGAGTCCTGCCCCACTCTTGTCATTCTGAACGCAGTGAAGAATCTCGTCCCTCAGCACCCAAATACCACCTTTCTACATGTCATCGTTCTCCCATAGGAAAGGTGAAACATCCCTGTGCGGGACGAGATTCTTCACTGCGTTCAGAATGACAGGAAGGGGCTTTGGGTGCAAGTATCAGGTGCGTGAACAGCCCTGTCTGTGCGTGCCACTTGACCTTTCGCCTTCCAGCGGGTATAATACTTATGTCGATAATATGCAGGCCAAACGCAAATATGCTACTGCTTGAGCCCGGTCGTCCGAAGGCTCATTTTTTATGCGGTTGTTTAGACGACCGGCACCGCGCACATATAAGGACTTTACAGTGACTTTCAAATCGTTCAATCTCGATCCGCGCATAGCGGCGGGCGTGCAGGCTCTCGGCTACGAGGTGCCCACCCCGATCCAAAATGAGGCTATACCACCCGTCATGCAGGGGCGCGACGTGATGGGCCTGGCCCAGACCGGTACCGGCAAGACCGCCGCTTTCGTGCTGCCTATCTTGCAGCGCCTCCTCGACGGCCCCCGCGGCCACGTGCGAGCGCTTATTCTCGCTCCCACCAGGGAACTGGCCGAGCAAATAGATGAGGCCATCAGGTCGCTCGGTGTAAAGACCGGGCTGCGCAGCGTGACCCTCTACGGCGGCGTGAGCCTCCACCCTCAAATCCAGACGCTCCGCCGGGGTGTCGAAATCGTGGTGGCCTGCCCCGGCCGCCTGCTCGACCACCTCTCCCAGCGCACCTTCACGTTGCAGAACCTGGAAGTGCTCGTGCTCGACGAAGCCGACCACATGTTTGACATGGGCTTCCTACCCGACGTTCGCCGGATACTGAAGCAGGTGCCCACCGACCGGCAGACGCTGATGTTCTCGGCCACCATGCCGGACGACATCCGCCGCCTCGCCAACGACGTGCTGCGCAACCCGGTAACGGTGCAGGTGGGGCACAGCGCGCCCGTCGCCACGGTATCGCACGCGCTCTACCCGGTGGCATCGCACCTGAAGACCGACCTGCTTATGGAACTACTAAAGCATACCGATACCGAGTCGGTGCTGATCTTTACGCGCACCAAGCACCGCGCCAAGCGGCTGGGTGAGAACCTGGAGAAAGCGGGCTACAACGCCACCTCGCTACAGGGTAACCTGTCGCAGAACCGCCGCCAGGCCGCCCTGGACGGCTTCCGCGACGGCAAGTACCAGATCATGGTGGCGACCGACATCGCGGCGCGTGGCATAGACGTGTCAAGCGTCTCACACGTCATCAACTACGACGTACCGAGCACCGCCGACGCCTACACGCACCGCATCGGGCGGACGGGCCGCGCGGCGAAGACCGGCGATGCCTTCACGCTCGTCTCGGAAGAGGATGCCGTGATGGTACGCACCATCGAACGGGTGCTCGGCGCTAAGGTGGAGCGGCGCACCGTGGCGGGCTTCGACTACCGCAAGGCTGCCCCGGCTAAGAGCAACGAGTTCGCCCGCGCTCCCCGCGAGCCGCAGCGCCGTCGCCCTCAGCCCGCCGCTGAAGCGACCAGGCCACAGCCCTCCAACTCAGGGGGTTCCTGGTCCGACTCTCGGCCTTCCCAGGAGCGACGCTCGCAGGGAGAGCAGGAGAGGCCGCGCCGTTCGGACCAGGCCCCTAACTCTTCCGGCTTCCGGGGTCGCGACCAGCGCCGTTCTCGCAACGGCAACAGGGCCTCCGTTTAGTCATTGGTTGGAGGCTGAATCGCAGCATAGCTAAATAGGTAGTCTAAAGGGAGTGATGCGTCAGACGCATCACTCCCTTTCGTTGCAGGTCGCAAATTAGAGCAGGCCATGATCTTCCATGCAACTGGACCAAACCCCGCCCTGTCATCCTGAGCGTAGCGAAGGATCTCAAGAAGGTGGAGGGGCGATGTCGTTGAACGTAGAGGATCATGGTACTGAAAGTTCAGCCTAACGATAGAAGTACCATCTGAGATCCTTCGCTACGCTCAGGATGACAGGGCGGGGTTTGGTCCTGCCAGGCCACCGGTGCAAATCTGCGCCTACGCTGGTGGCGTGCCCGATAGGCGTCGTGGTGCAAGGAGCGGATTTGGTACAATAGCAGGTGGAGCACGGAACATGAAGAGGGAGCAGAACGGTGTCTAACGGTCAGGCGCACGGCGACAGGTACGAGGTCATCATAGTGGGCGGGGGCCACGCTGGGTGCGAGGCGGCCCTGGCTTCGGCGCGCATGGGGCACCGCACGCTGCTCATCACACTCAACCTGGACACGATTGCGCTCATGCCCTGCAACCCCTCAGTGGGCGGCCCGGCCAAGGGGCACGTCGTGAGGGAGATTGACGCGCTCGGCGGCGAGATGGCCCGCAACACCGACCGCAACTCCCTCCAGGTGCGCATGCTCAACGCCAGCAAGGGTCCGGCAGTGCAGGTGCCGAGGGCGCAGTGCGACAAGAAGCTGTACGCCCTCTCCATGAAGACGGTGCTGGAGAGCACGCCCAACCTGCACCTCAAGCAGGGCAGCGTTAACGGCCTCCTCCTAGAACCGCTCAACCCAGAGGCCGACATCGAGCAGCTTGCCCCCACCCTCGAACACGCCCCTGGTGCCGCGGACCGCGCCCTGGAGAACGGTAGCCGCCTCAAGGTAGTCGGCATCACCACGGCGACCGGGCGCGAGTACAGGGCCGGTTCTGTAGTGCTCACAACGGGCACATTCTTGCGAGGGCGGATCATCTCTGGCGAGTTCAGCGCGGCAGCGGGCAGGGCGGGCGAGGCACCTTCGATGCAGCTATCCGGGGTGCTTGGCGAGTTGCAGTTCCCCCTCATGCGCCTCAAGACGGGCACGCCACCACGCATCGACGCCCGCACCATAGACTTCTCCCAGGTCGAGTTTCAGCCGGGCAGCGTGGAGCCTATCTACTTCAGCCACGAGCGGGTGAAGGCCGCCACGCTGGAACCGCTGCCAGTGTACCCGCAGCCCGACGTTACCTACTGGCGGCCCCAGATGGCCTGTTACATGGTGCATACCACGCCGGAGACGCACGCCATAATACGCGAGAACCTGCACCGTTCGCCCATGTTCAACGGCGACATCGAGGCCGTGGGGCCGCGCTATTGCCCCTCCATCGAAGACAAGATCAACAGGTTCGCGGACAAGACGAGCCACCAGCTTTTCCTGGAGCCGGAGGGCTGGCGGACCGCCGAGGTGTACGTGCAGGGTTGCAGCACTTCGCTGCCGGAGGACGTGCAGTGGCGGCTTATTCGCTCTATCCCCGCCTTGTGCGAGGCCGAGCTTACCCGCATCGGCTACGCGGTGGAATACGACGCCGTGCCCCCCAGCGAGATTACTCCCTGGCTTGAGAGCAAACGCGTGGCCGGGCTGTTCCTGGCGGGCCAGATCAACGGCACCTCCGGCTACGAAGAGGCGGCGGGCCAGGGCATCATGGCAGGCATCAACGCGGCGCTCCACTGCCGCCGCGTGGCTGGCGCGCCCAGCTACGACGTGCCGACTGCAGAAGCACCGGAGAGCGCGGGCGAGCAGCTACAGGTCGCTATTAGCGAAGCGGTGGACGCGATACGCGAGGCCAAGCCCCTGGTGCTGCCCCGCCACCTGGCATACATCGGCGTTATGCTGGACGACCTCACCAGCATGGAGCACCGCGAACCTTACCGCCTGATGACCTCCCGCGCCGAGTACCGCCTGCTCCTGCGCTCCGACAACGCCGACCTGCGCCTCACCGCCGTTGGCCGCGCTCTGGGCCTGGTTAGCCGGGAACGCTACGAGCACCTGCTGCGCAAGGACGAGATAATTGCAGACACCCTGCGCAAGACCACGGAAGGCGTTGTAACAGCCCCGGTCGTGGCACGTCTGCGCGCACAAGGGTTCCAGCCCCCCGAACAGGGGCGGCACACAACTATGCTTGAATACCTGCGCCGCCCAACCACGGAGTACAAGGCCCTGGGCGCTCTCCTGCCCGAGTTGGACCTGTCGGACCCGCTTGTGGAGGAAGCCGCGCAACAGGCCGAGATCGCCGCCAAGTACTCGGGCTACGTGGTGAAGCAGGAGTCGGAGGTGGCGCGCACCCGCAAGCTTGAAGGCAGGGCGATACCCCTTGACTTCCCGTACCTGGAGATAAGCGGCCTCAAGAAAGAGGCCCAGGAGAAGCTGGCTCGCTTCCGCCCTGCCACCCTGGGCCAGGCATCGCGCATCGCGGGCGTCACCCCCTCCGACATCCACGTCTTGCTCGTCCACCTGCAACGGCTGGGCGAGAAGACCCTCTCCTAGCGGCAGGTAGCGCACATACCGCAGGGCGGCACTTCGTAGAGGCCAGGATTTACTATGCGGGTGACGCGCCACCCCATTGGTGCAGGCTCTAGCTCGAAATCGTTGGTCACTCCCGCCGGAATGGTCCCGGCGAACTTGCCTACGTATGTAGGAGTGCCCGCTGTCACGTCGCAGTAGACGTTCTTGGGCCAGCCTTCGGGGTCGCCGGAGTGCAGGGCCAAGTCGGTGCGCATGCCGTACACCAGTCGGTAGAAGCGGATGACCGAAAGCTCCTCCCAGTCGAGGTAGAGGCTGGCGTTGGGGGCCGCCGAGTTCAGCATGGCGAGGGCCTGGTCGCGTACCGCCGTCTGCCCGCTAAGGTCCAGGTTCGTGAAGCGTGTACCCACCAGCGATGTTACCACGGAGAGAAGCACGACTCCAACGGCGGCAGCGGTGGCCCGCACCAGCACCACGTTACTCCCGCGCCCGCTGGAGTAGAGCAACAGGTACACCAGCCACCCCGCCCCGAACGACATGAACACGCCCCAAATCAAATATGTCGGTATGAAGTAGAGGTACCCAACCAGCGAGTAGTTCATGGCGAACAGGAAATTGCCGAGCAACATGAGCGTCAACAGCCCCGCCTCCGCCCACCGCAGCCGCCAGAGAGCAGCAAGCCCTATAAGCCCAAGTACGATGCCCAGCGGCGTGTACTGGCCGGAAAGCTCTCCGAGGCCGAAGCCTATGCGGCCAAGCTGAGTGCCCACGTCGGTGCCAAAGCCCAGCACCTGGTTGTGAAACGGCCCGCCCGTGATGAGACTGAAGAAGTCTTTCCAGGTGGTCGGGTTGCCCCAGTAGTAAGGCGAGCCAAAGACAAAGCGATACACCAGGAAGAGCATGGGGCTGAACCCCAGGCCGAACGCAACCGCGCCCATGATGCGCCGCGACCAGGGCCTCCCGTCGTCCCTGCGACGGTAACGCTCCACTTCCACCAGCAGCAGGTAGAGGCCATAAGCGGGGAGCAGCAGGTAGGTGGTGCCGTGGTGCACCATGCTCAGGCCGATGAGGGTACACGAAGCAAAGAACCAGCCCGCGCGTCCGGTGTTGCGCCAGCTAACCAGGCAAAATATGACGCTCCCTACCAGCAGGGCGTTTAGCGCGTAGCTCCGCGCCACAAGCGACATGGACCAGACGGTAGGAGCCACCGCGAAGAGGGCGGCACCCACGGCGGCGCACCACCAGAGGCGCGACATGCCCGCCAGCCTCAAGAGGCGCACCGACATGGCGTAGAGCAGCCCCACCGCCGTCGCCATGTACACCGCCGAGGAGAAGTTCACCCGGTAGGCCACGTCGCCAAAAGGCAGCAACGTAAAGAGCTTGCCAAGCAGGATGTACAGGGGATAGCCGGTTGGGTGGGGCACGCCCAGGATGGCGGCACAGAACTGGAACTCGGCATAGTCGCCGGGCATGACGGAAGGGGCCAACGTGCGCACGTACAGCCCGCCCGCGAACAGCACGAGCAACCCACCCACTATGTAAGGCAGGTATCGAGCAAGCCTTGTCCGCGCCTGCTGAGTTTCGGTGTGCGCCCGGTATTCAGGTGTGACCTGTTCTGCTTGCTGCATGATAATAACAGCAATATATCACACGTTGTGGCGGGTTGAGAGGGGAAGGGTAGGATAGGGAGCTATTGCTCCGTAGAAAATACGCTGTTGCATTGGGAACGTCAGGCTTACATATGACGCCCGTCGATTGAAATCGAGGGCTACACCTTGTAAAGTCCCCGAACGCGGACTACAACATTTTAATTGGGTCTTTTCGGATGCTCTGAGATGAACCAGTCTGCCCTGCGGCAGACTTTGCAAGGTGTAGCCCTCGATTTCAATCGACGGGCGTCATCATGCGACCATGACGGTACCCTACCCCAGGACCAGTCTCCCGTTGTCCACACTTGCCCCGTGTGATATGATGCACGAGGCATCCTGTAACCCAACACCCCGAAGAGAGGGCGCTTTTCAGCTTTGCGCATCGGTATCATCAGCGACGTACACGGCAACTATGTTGCCCTGCGGGCCGTCATGGAGCACATGGGTAGCGTTGACGCGCTCTGGTGCCTGGGCGACCTGGTGGGTTACGGCCCGCAGCCCAACGAGGTGGTGGCCGCCGTGTCGCATTACCCGCACCTGTGCGTGCCCGGCAACCACGACTGGGGTATGCTGGGCCGCCTCGAACCGAGGGCTTTCAACCGGGACGCCCGCGCCCTGCTCGAATGGACCCGCGAGGCGTTGACCGAGGACCACGTGGCCTACCTCGAAGGTCTGCCCCTCACCATGACAGTGCTCTCGTCCAGCATCACCCTGGTGCACGCCTCGCCCCGCGACCCCATGTGGGAGTACCTGCTCGACCTGTTCGACGCCGCCGAGTGCTTCCCGCTGTTCCAGTCGCGCTACTGTTTCGTGGGGCATACGCACGTGCCGCTCATCTTCCGAGATGTGGCAGGGGTAGTCAAGGCCCTCGTGCCCGAAGCGGGCGAGCCTATGCGGATCAACGTGCGTCCCTACCGCGCTGGCGAGAACGGCGACGTGCACAACCCCCGCATGATAATCAATCCCGGCAGCGTGGGCCAACCCCGCGACGGCGACCCCCGCGCCTCCTACATGGTCCTCACCGTGCCCGACGAAGACACTATCGACGGTTCAGCCACCCTGGTCCAGTATCGAGTAGAATACCCCGTCCAAGAAACCCAGAACCTGATGAAAAGCCTCGGCTTCCCCCCGCGCATGATAGCCCGCCTCGAACTAGGAATTTAGGTAACACGTAACACGTAACACGTAACACGTAACACGTAACACGATGATTGCTAGTGAAGATTGATACAAGCTAGAGCCAAGAGAGAAGCATGGACTTTGATAGCAAAACCAAGAGGCGTACGAGCA
>JALZHI010000006.1:0-47189 GCA_030913985.1 Chloroflexota bacterium
CGTCACACACCGCTATTATGCTCTGGCGGCCCATCGCCTCTATCTCGGCGGCGAGCGGCTCCAGGTCGGCGGCGGTGCGGGCGGTGAGGGCTACATCAGCCCCGGCGTGCGCCAAGGCGAGGGCTATGCTGCGGCCGATGCCCCGCCCTGAGCCTGTCACTATGGCCCGCTTACCTGCCAGGGGTAGGTTGTGCTCGTTAGGAGGCATATGCACCCTATTAATGTTGAGCCGGTCCCGCCTGCTCTGCCGTTTCTGTGACCATCTCGGCAGGTCGCCTGAATATGAGCAACGTGCTCCACTGTTGCATCCGCGTCAGAAGCCGCCAGCCCACCCAGGCTATCACCGCGATGATCAATATAGGGGGAAGGCAGAAACCCGCTATGCCCAGGTAGTTGCCCAGGGAAGACGCGGGTTCGATCGTGATGTTGAGGTCCCTGAGTGCTTCCGGCGGGACCCCCGCGTCGAAAAGAGATTCTATTATGCTTACCCCTGGTTCTTTCACGAGGATTGCTACCGCCGTATCCCTGCTCGAAGGGTCGCCATAATAAACTGTCAGCCTGTTGCTATCCTCATAGCCGACAATCGAAGTCACTCTCCCGGCTTGTACGTCCTGCGCTAGTTCGGAGAGCGTTATATTGCGCGTTGGCCTCCCACCAAGGAAAGTGAAGAACAGCACGAGCAACATGATTAGCCCGGCGGCTATGGCAAGCGGTACGCAGGACCTGGGTGCAGCTAGCGACCTCCTACCGGCCGCCGGCGTCACAGGCACCGGCATCGCACTGACCAGCTCCCACCCTTCGCCTCTGTACTCACGAATTGTGGAGGCCGGATTGGTTACCTGTATCTCAACATACTCCCATCCAGGTGAGGCATCGTTCTGTGCGTTCATCGGAAGTCCTCACGCAGTTATGCGGCTGCGGTGAGCTAAACCTGTACCACCCCGAAGTCTGTCACCAGGGAGACCAGCCGGTCGCTCTCGTCAAAGGCCAGGTAGGAGGGGTAGAAGCCGTCACCGAAGCCTGAGGAGAACGATACCACGTTCGCGCCGGTCTCTTCGTCCACCACGAAGTTCGTCCAGCTCCAGGTATCGACGTAGTTCTCATGTGAGTCGTCCAGCAGCTTGTCTATCAAGTCTTCGTCGTGGGTGAGCTTCCGCGCCGCCACCTCGTCCATGAAGCTGCCCGTGCCCGCGTCCACCCCGTACCCGAACACCTCGCCTTCTCCCAGGTCGCTTAACCCCTTGCCGGGCCAGGTAGCCAGTTCCCAGCGCACCGGCTGTCCCTCCCCGAACCTGAGCATGGCGTAGGCTACCCGCTGGTCATTGTTCTCCTCCACGTGGGCTATGCTCAACACGACCGGGTAACGGCCCGGCGCGACCTCCACGTCGAACGGCAGCACGTCCTCGTAGATGGTGAAGGGGTCGCAAGCCACCACTTTGCCCGACACGATCACCAACTCGGCTATCTCCCTGCGCTCCAGGCGCACCCGCCAGGTGTCCTCCTGGACCGGCACTTCTATGACGCGCCCGTCCTCGAAAGCTAAGGACAGGTCAGGTGTAATCAGTTCCATGTAGCCTTGCCTTTCTATGGCCTATCGTACAGCTTGCCGGCGCCTTGTTAGCGTCGGCGTTCGCGGTTGTAGTTGAGGGTCATAATGAAGGCTACCAGGCAGCCCGGCAGCCAGAAGATGCACGTCATTAAGAATACGAAAAGCATCGCCCCGCAGCCCCTGGCGCGGACCCCGCTCGCCAGCGGTGGAAGGAAGATGCAGAACAAAGCGTCAACGCAGCCCATAGGTTTCCTCCTTCCTTGTTATTGGGCGAATGCGATCCCTAATTCCAACTTAAACATGTATATATTCCTCACCTATACTAGGCCCTTGTCACCAAGCCACTTTTCCAATTCGGCAGGTATTGTGCCAATTGGGTCTTGCGGGTCAAACGTCTTGTAAAGTTTGCTAATTAGGTCGGTAGGTAGGGTCTTAAGCGTGCGATCCCTAAGTATGCATACAGATTTTCCTAGAGCAAGCATGTAGCCAACTTCCAGTGAGACATTTGGATTAAATAGCTCTGACTCTAATCTCTCAAACACTGCTATACCAAAGCCGCAGCCGTACATGTAGGTGATGATATTAGGCAAGAGATCGTCGTGATACTGTTTATCATCGGCACGGAGTGCTGTAATGCCTTGTTTTGCTAACGATGTGCGAACGGCAGTAACAATATGCTCATGAGCAGATGTCTTGCCGAATTGCATCATTATGAACGCCACTTTTCTAGGGTTAGGATGTTCTTGCTTGAATCTTTGCAAACTATCAATAATGTCAACGGGTGTGTATATATGGAGACTTGCCCGTGAGCCTGTAGCTAGATCCCGTATTTCTCCCTCTGTAGAATTTAGGCTGTTGGCATCGGGATCGTTATTGCGCCCGAACCACTTAGTGTAGAGAGTTGGTGATTTTTCTTGCAGCCAATCCCCTAGATTAGCGAAATCCGCAATGATATTTAGATTGTTGGAATCATCCTCGATTATCTGTTGCAATACAGAGGTGACAGACTGAGAATAATCATTATCTCCGAAAAACAGACTCCGTAAGAGTCGTGGATGAGCTGAGATAATTTCTGATGTGCCAGTGATAAAACCTAGTTCATGCCACTTCTCTGCATCGAAGGTATCTACTAAACACCTCTTTATAGCTAGTGCTAATGTTTTCTGATCCACCGTACGTAGGTCTATATGGCTCATCTATGATCTCTCAACCTGTAGGTCTATTTCAGTAGGCATTGGTTTACGTCATGTTACCATAGATGAGGAGTCACGGGCCTTCTCTATCCAGCTTGTTGCCTTTCCATCACGCACAAATCGGCCTTACCCGCCGCCAGGACCGTGTTCGCCTCGTTGCTGGTGGTGAGATAGCCGCCTACCATAGTCGGCACACCCGCCTCGTTGCGGATGCGGTCGCTCAGGGGCGTGAGGAAGCCCTTGGCGTATGGCGGCTCGGCCTCGGGGGTGGTCTGCCCGGCGTGGACGTGCACCAGGTCGCAGCCGTGCGCCTTCAGCAGCCGCGCGATTTCTATAGCGTCTTCTACCTCCAGGCCGCCCTTCACGTAATCGGTGGCAGTTAGCGCGACGGAGAGAGGCTTATTCTCCGGCCACACGGCGCGCACGGCGTCTAGCACCTCCAGCGGGTACCGAGCGCGATGCTCCAGGCTGCCACCATACTCATCGGTGCGGCGATTGGTAAGGGGCGATAAGAAGCCCGCAAGCAGGTAGCCGTGGGCGAAGTCCAGTTGCAGCAGGTCGAAACCGGCCTCGTGAGCCATGCGCGCCGACCGGACAAAGTCATCCCGCACCCGGTCCATGTCGGCGCGGTCCATCTCTTTGGGCACCTGGCCCGATAGGGTGTACGGAATGGCCGAAGCCGCGATGAGGGGCCAGCCTCCCTCCTTGAGCGGCCTGTCCAGCCCCTCCGACCTGGGCCGGGTGGAGCCTCTGCGCCCCGCATACCCTAGCCGCACCCCTATGCAAGCGCCTGGGATGACGCGCACCCTCTCGACAGCAGACGCCCATGCCCGACCTTGCGCCTCGCTGTACATCCCCAGGTCAGAGGGGGTGACACGTCCCTCCGGCGACACCGCGCACATGTCGGTCAGCACCAACCCGGCCCCGCCCTCCGCGCACCCGGCGAGTTGAGTCACATAATCTTCGTTGGGTGCTCCGTCTTCGGCACCTCCCGACATTGGCGACACCACGGCCCTGTTCCGCAGGCACATAGTCCTTAGCTGAAATGGCGCGAACATAGGCGGTGGGGCAACGGTGGTGCGGCCACGCCCGTACATCCACCTGTCTACCATGTCACCGAATTGAGCGTCGCGGAAGTGGAGGTCGTCGTAGGTGATGCGGCCGCTCCGGGTGAGTAGCTGAAAGGCGAAGGGCACAGGGTCGAGCACGAGGTAGCGCTTCAGGGTCTCGAAGTAGGTCTGGCTTTCGTGGGCCGCCCGCTGGAACGTCTCCACCACCGGCTTGCGTTCTAGCTCGTACTCGTTGAGGGCCTTCTCAACGTCTAGATGTTGCTCCAGCGCGTTGGCAAGGGCAATCGCGTCCTCCATCGCCAGCTTGGTCCCGGAGCCGATGGAGAAGTGGGCGGTGTGCGCGGCATCGCCCATCAGGACGAGATTTTGGATTTTGGATTTTGGATTTTGGATTTTGGTGTGCCAGTTTCGGGTTTTTAGGGTGGGGAAGCTGATCCATTTGGAGTTGTTGGAGAGCAGGCGGGCACCGTTGAGGTCGTTGTCGAGCAGGCGCTGGCAGAAGGCCAGGCTTTCTTCCTCGGTGGCATGGTCGAGTCCGGCGCGCTGCCAGGTGTCTTCGGTGCACTCCACTATGAAGGTGCTGGAGGTGCCGCTGTAGGGGTAGGCGTGCACCTGGAACAAACCGTGCTCGGTCTCGTGGAAGATGAAGGTGAAGGCGTCCAGCACCCTTTCGGCCCCGAGCCAGATGTAGCGCGCCCGGCCCATCTCTATGCTCGGCTTGAAGTCGGCTTCGTACTGCTTGCGCGCAAGGCTGTGGATACCATCGGCTGCCACCAGCAGGTCATAATCGTCATCCAACTCGGCCAGGTCGTGCACCTCGCGCCCGAAGACCATGTTGACGCCCAACTCGGCGCACCGCTCCTGTAAGATGTTGAGCAGCAGCCTGCGAGAGATGGCGGCGATTACGTGCCCTCCGCAACGAATGGTCTCGCCCCGGTAGCGCACGTCAATGGCGTCCCAGATGACGAAGTTCTCGGTGATGCGCTCGTAGGTCTTGTAGTCGGCCCGCTGGAAAGAGGCGAGCGTGCGGTCGGAGAAGACCACCCCCCAGCCGTAAGTCACGTCCGCGGGGTTGCGCTCGATTACGGTGATATCACAAGAGGGATTGGCTTTTTTGGCGAGCAACGCGAAGTACAGCCCTGCCGGGCCCGCACCCAGGACGGTGATAGATTTCGGGTTCTGGGTTTTGGATTTGGGGGTCACTGTTGGACTTCTTCTCGGCTCAGACGGGCACGCGGAGGTCGGTGAGCACCTGGGCAAGCTGCTCTAGCTGGTTGAGGTCGGGGATGGCGGGGAAGAGCACCATTTCGTCGCAGCCCGCCTCTTCGTAGCCGCGCAGGAAGCCCGCGATTGCCTGGGGCGTAGTGAGTATCCCGGCGGCTATCTTCTCGGCGAAGGGGCCAGTGAAGGCGTAGTAGTCGCGCAGGTAGTCCATGCCTCTTTCCCTTACATCGTCGCCACCAAGCGCGAAGTAGCCCTGGCCCCAGAGTTGCGGCTTGCCGGGCCGCCCGGCGTCGGACCAGGCGGCGCGGGCTTTGTCGGCGGCTCGTGCGAAGGCCCTGGGTGGTCCGCCACCGTGTACATAGCCGTCGGTGTAGCGCGCCATGCGGGAGTAGACCACGTCGCTGGTACCCCCCACCAGCACCGGCGGCCCGCCCGGACGCGCCGACTTCGGGCCTTCCGCCTCCTCCCAGAGCGTGCGCAGAGTCGCCAGTTGCTCTGCCAGCCGCCTGCCCCTGGTGTGGTAGTCTATACCCGCCGCCGCGTAGTCCTCTTTACGCGCCCCCACCGCCAGGCCCAGCACGAACCGCCCGCCCGAAAGCGCATCAATAGAGGCCGCCGTCTTAGCGAGGAGGGGAGTGTTGTAGAGGGGGCCTACCGCGATGGTGGTTGCCAGGAGCACGCGGCGGGTGACGGCGGCAGCGGCGGCAAGTGGGGTGAAGGGGTCGTAGCTGTCGTAGGTGAGGCGGTCGAGCACACCCAGGCTGGAGAACGGGCCATCGTCGGCCATGCGCGCCCATTCGAGGACCAGGCTACCGTCCGCGCCCGGCAGGGTAGTGGGCAAACCAACGCCGACTCGCATACGCCGCAACCCCCTTGTTGCTTCTGGATTTGGAAATTGGAATTTGGAATTGCGAATTTGTGGGATACCTACTAAATTCGCAATTCCAAATTCCACACTCGAAATGGTTCCGAAGTATGCCATAAAGCTGGTTGTCGCTCAAGGGGTTATACTGTGAGCATGAGTGATATACCGGGCTATTGGGACCAGCATGAGTATAGCGTGCGCTGCGAGTGGGGGCTGGGGGGTGTACGCGCGCTCGCGCCTATCAGCGATGTGATCGTCATTGTGGACGTGCTGTCGTTCTGCACCTGTGTGGACGTAGCGGTCGATAACGGGGCCTCGGTTTACCCTTATCGCTTCCACGACGACTCGGCCCAGGCTTACGCCGACTCGCTGGGGGCGGTGCTCGCCAGCAGCCACCGAAGCATGGAGAGCTACTCCCTTTCACCCACCTCGCTCGCGGACATCCCGGCGGGCACTCGCCTGGTGTTACCTTCGCCCAACGGCGCGACCCTCACGCTCGCCACGGGCGACGTACCGACCTTTGCCGGGTGCCTGCGCAACGCCAGGGCCGTCGCTGAAGCCGCGCGCAAAGTAGGCAGGCGCATCGGCGTCATCCCGGCGGGCGAACGTTGGTCCGGCGACACCCTGCGCCCCGCGATTGAAGACATGATGGGTGCGGGCGCGATAGTCCACCACCTCATCAATGAATTCGGGGGCAACCCTTCTCCAGAGGCTGAAGCGGCAGAGGCGGTGTACGCCCACTTCTGGGATATGCTTGAATGGGGCATAGAGACGTGCAGTTCGGGCAGGGAGTTGATGGCTAAAGGCTTCCCGGACGACATCGCGTGTGCGGCTGAACTTGACGTGAGCGAGTGCGCGCCCCGGCTGGTGGATGGTGCTTACGTGTGCTGGAAGCCCTAAGCAGTAGACAAAGCAAAGGGGCGGCTCAGGGCCACCCCTCACAACTCTTAACTTGGCGCGTCCTCTGCGTCTTGGCGTCTTGGCGTCTTGGCGTTTAGATTAGCACGGTCACTCTGTGCCCGCGCCGCTTGTCTCGGTTGTAGTGGTGGCCGCGGAACCACGCCGGGCTGCCTTTGCCACTCTGCGCACGCGGGGAGTAGTCCTGTCCCCGTCGTTCGTTTCTACGTCTACATTGCCGCTGTTTGATGCCAGCACCGCGCCATGCGGCAGGTTGGTTGCCGACCACGGCACGTTGCTGTTGGGTCGGTGCCGCACCGCTATCATTATGACCGCGAACAGGATGGCCGCGATAGAGAAGATTTGTGGGGCTTTGAACCCGCTCACCATCGCGCTATCGACACGCAACTCTTCGATTACGTAGCGGCCTACCGAGTAGAAGATGAGGTATATCCAGAATATATCGCCCTCGCGCAGGCGTATGCGCCGCTGCCTGCCCAGCCACAGGAGGATCCCCATGTTGAGCAGGTTCCAGATCATCTCGTAGGCGAAGGTCGGGTGGAAGCGCAGGCTAGAGCTGGGGGTGAAGCCCGCGTTGGGGCCTGCCACTTCAGCCTGGCGGCGCGGGTCGATTTCTATGCCCCAGGGGAGGGTGGTGGGGCTTCCGAACGCCTCCTGGTTGAAGTAGTTGCCCCAGCGGCCTATCGCCTGCCCCAGCGCCAGCCCCGGCGCGATGATGTCCACCCACTTGAAGAAAGAGAGCTTATAGCGGCGGCAGTAGAGTATGACGGCCAGCGCGCCGCCTATGATCGTACCCTGGATGCTGAGGCCGCCCTGGCGTATGTCCACCAGGCTCATGATGTCGGTAAACTGGCGGTTGCCCAACTCCGACACAATCCAGCCGATACGCGCGCCCAGGATACCCGCTATGAGCGCCCACGGGAATAACTGCCATACGTGGTCGGTATCTTCACCGCGTCTGCGGGCCTCCACAAGGGCCACGTAAGAGGCCGCGAGTACCCCCAGCATTATCATAATGCCGTACCAGTACACGGGTATTCCAAAGACCTCAAAAGCCACTCTATCCGGCATAATAGCTCCTTCGGAGAATTGTTAATTCTTAATTTTTAATTCTTAATTGGATTTGTTGGCGACGGCGGTCTTGAGGATGGAGGTCAATAGACGGATGATCTCCTGGCTTTCGTTCAACTCCTTGCTTACGTCCAGTTTAGTGAGCTCGGAGGCTTCGAGGAGGCGGAGCCAGTAGTTGGCTTCTCTTGCCTCCCTTGAGGCGATTGCCATTTTAGCAATGAAATCATTGCGGCTTTGACCGGCCAGCGCCTCCTCAATATTAGCCCCAATACTCGTCCCGCTCCGTAACAGTTGCCGTGAGAGCACATACTCTCGCTCATCTCGCAGCTTGCAGTATAGAGCAATTACATCCAGCGCAAACTGAAAAGCCCTCTGCTGTACAAGATTCTCCCTCACAGCATCCCCAATTAAGAATTAAACATTAAGAATTAAAAATTAAAAATTCCCTGACTCCTGTCCTGTGTCCCTTGTTACTTCGTACACGCCGCGCACGGTGCTCAGTCGGCCCATAACGTGGTACAACTGGTCCACGCCTGTCACATCGAGCGTCATTATCAGAGTGCTGGTGGCGACGCTGGGGGTCTTGTTGGTGTGGATGCTGATGAGGTTTACCTTCTCGTCGGCCAGCACGGTGGTTACGTCGCGCAGGAGGCCCACGCGGTCGAGCGCCTGAATGCGGACGCCCGCCGGGTACTTGGTGAGGCCCTTGGCCCCCCACGATACGCGCACCAGTCGCCCGGTGTCCTGCACCGTTTGCAGGTTGGGACAGTCGGCGCGGTGTACGGTGATGCCCCGGCCCTTGGTGGTGTAGCCGATTATCTCGTCGCCAGGCATAGGCTTGCAGCAGCGGCCCAGCGTGGTGAGTATGCCGCCGATGTCGCTCACCGACATGGTGGTGGGCATGGAGGGCAGGTTGGCGGCCGTCGGTACGTTCACGGAGAGCGCATCGGTGCTCTGTAGCAACTCTTCCTGGCGGAACTCACCCAGCTTCGAGGTGATGTTCTGGGGCGTTATATCGGTGTTGCCGATGGCCTCCAGGAAGTCTTCCAGGCTGTTGTACCGTGGGAAGTAGGCCAGCACGTCCGAGTGCGACACGTGCAGCAGCCCCAGGTGCTTGAGCGTCTGGTCCAGGATACCCCGGCCCTGCATGATATTCTCGTCGCGGCGCTGCCTGCGGAAATACTGGCGTACCTTCTGGCGGGCGTTCGCCGTCTTGAGGTAGCGGTCGGATTGCAGCCAATCGCGCGACGGCCCTACCCGGTTCTTATCCTTGATGATGCTAACTACCGCGCCGTTTTCAAGGGGCGTGTCGAGCGGCACCAGCTTGTTGTTCATCCTGGCCCCGCCGCACTGGTAGCCCAGGTTCGAGTGGATGCGGAAGGCGAAATCTATGGGCGTCGCGCCTCTCGGCAGCTCGAAAATGTCACCTTGCGGCGTGAAGACGTAGATGTGCTCCTGGAACACGTCGCTCTTGAGCGTGTCCACGAAGTCTTGCGCGCTCGCCACGTCTTCCGGCAGCGACATCAGACGCCGCAGCCAGGCTATCTTCTCCTCGTATTGCAAGTCGCGCTTGCCGCTCTTGCCTTCCTTGTAGCGCCAATGCGCGGCGATGCCGAACTCGGCCATTTCGTGCATCTCGTGCGTGCGTATCTGGATTTCGAGCGGCTTGTTGTCGAGCGAGCGTACGGCGGTGTGTAGCGACTGGTAAGTCGACTCCTTAGGCCGCGCTATATAGTCATCGAATTCGCCGGGGATGGGCGGCCAGAGCGAATGGATGATGCCCAGGGCCGCGTAGCAGTCCTGCTTGGTGTCCACGACGATGCGCACGGCCAATAGGTCGTAAATATCAGCGGCGGGCAGGCGCTTGCGCTCCATCTTCTGCCAGAGGGAGTAGACATGCTTTACCCGGCCTTTGATCTCAGCCTTGATGCCCGCCTCTTGCAGGTTGCGGCTCAATGTGTCGATCACGCGCTTGACGTAGCGGTCGCGGGCCTGCTTGGTCTCTCTGAGCATCTTGACGAGGCTGTTGTAATCGGCGGGGCTGAGATACTCGAATGCGAGGTCTTCAAGCTCGCCTTTCATCTGCCACATACCGAGGCGGTTGGCGAGGGGCGCGTATATCTCCAGCGTTTCCGTGGCGATGCGCTGCTGCTTCTCCGGGGCTACCCCTCTGAGCGTGCGCATGTTGTGCAGACGGTCAGCAAGCTTAATGAGCACCACGCGGGGGTCGTCGAACATAGCGAGGAACATCTTGCGCAGGTTCTCGGCTTGCTGTGCCTCACGCTGGGCCTTTTCACCCCTCTCGCCCTTGGGAGAGTGCTCGGCGGCGTCCTGCGGGCGGCGCAGCTTGGGTATGGAGCCGAGCTTGGTCACGCCCTCTACGAGGTGGGCCACGGTAGGACCGAACTGCGAGCTAATGTCTTGGTACGTAACGGGGGTGTCTTCTATAACGTCGTGCAGTAGGGCCGCTTCCAGCGTTTCGGTATCGAGGCGCATCTCGCCAAGTATGATAGCGACGCTCAAGGGGTGGGTGATGTACGGCTCGCCGGTGCCCCGAAACTGCCCGTCGTGCGCCAACTCGGCCAGTGCATAGGCCTTCGTCAGGGCATCTAAATCGGCGCGGGGGTTGTAGCTTCTGACCGTCTTGAGCAGGGCATCGAGGCTGGGCGTGGAGGCGGCGGACTTGTCGCGAGGGGAAGCGTGCTGGCGGCCGTCCTGCCTGCCGTCTGCTCTACCGTCTTGTTTGCCGTCCTGGCGACCGTCGAGCACCTGGAGTTGCGGGCGCGTAGGCTCCTGACCATCGTGGTGGTCGTTGGCTTGGGTTGCTTCGCTCTCCTCGGCAGCAACCCCCTGGGCCGGTATGTTGAGGTCCGCCGCGCTCATGCGTGCTCTGCCTTTAAGCGTGTATAGCTGCTTTACGAATCGACGAGGGACTGAGTGTCAGGGGGTAGAAAACGGCACGCCATGCGTATAATGCACCGACAGCGTGCCTACTTAACTATACTACCATACCCGCAGGGGGTCAAGGGAAAGGCTGTGCTGCCCTCTCATGGCTCCACCAGGAAACCTGCCTGTACAAAGTGCCTATCAAAGGTGAGGGCAGTGGTTATGTTTAGTTCCCGCATCACAACGAACGAGATGCAATCCGCCAGCGAGTAATCTTTGTCGCTGTGCTGCTGGAAGTAGCGCCACCCCGCAAGCAGCAAATCGGCGTCCACGTGAATGAATTGCAGAGAAGGCCCACCATAGAGAAGATTGTTGCCTAGCGCCACGGCCTCAGCATGGTAGCCTCGGCTGTTCAGGAATGTAACCGCTTCGGCCAATATGAACGAAGTGGTTATGAGCTGCCTTGAGGAAGCAGCAGCTCGTTGCCAGTGCTGTGTAGCTGCCTGATGGTTCTGATCGCGCTTGAAGGCGAGAGCTAATAGGTAGCTCGTATCGAGCAGCGATCTACTCACCCCGGTAGATGTATTGATCATGGTTCACGGACGCATCTGTAATGTCCGCGTCTATGGGGTTCTTGCCGATATCGAAAATACGGTCACGAGCACTGGCAGGCTCGATAATAATCATGCCATCTTGCCTACGGATTTCGACTTCATCCAGGCCCTCTAACATCTCGCGAGGGATGATTATACCTTGTTCGGTGACTCTTGTTTTCACTACTTACTCCAGTTCCCAGCATGAGTCCTTATTCTCCATTATACCAGTGACCTTGTAACGGGCTGCCCATGCGCTGAGTACGCTCAGTTCCCTGGCCCAGGGCTTGTGTAGGAGAATGGGATGTAATCCGAGCGAGCCAATTCTACCTCATTGTCGTCGTAGATCACTACATGCAACTGTATGTCGAACGTGCCGGCTGTGAAGTCCATTTCAAGCTCTTCGTAGGGCATGAAGATCACGAAGTCGTCGTACTTAGCGGCGTCGTAGCCGGGTTGAGCGTCTTTGCGCACCGCTACCTGGGTGTCCGGCGCTTGATACGTGCCGTCCAGGCTTATAATCTTCCTGCCATCCGGCCAGGAGAAGTAGGCGTTTACCGGCAGCGGCACGTCCTTCAGGTTATTCGCCATGAACTCGATGTGAATCTCCATGCCCTTCACGTCGTCGCTATTGTAGATGTTGTGCGTCAGGTATACCTTTTCGATGGTGACGCTGCGCGCGGCGGTGTCCACGCCCGTCGCCGTCTGCGTGGCGTAGGCTTGAGCGGTAGCGGTGCTCTGCGCGCTCTCCTCTAGTATGACGGCGTACGCGGTGGAAGTGGCATCGGCATTGGCTATTGCTTCCGCAGTGCCGGTGGCATTGGCTCTAGCGGTGGCGGTGCGCCGCCTGGTGACAGCCGTGCCTGTAGCCTTTGAGTTAGCCGCCTGCACCTCGGCGGTAGCGGTGGCCTGGGCCGCCCTCTCGCTCGCTTGCTGCGCCGAGATTATGGCAAACGCAGCCACTCCAAATACCGCGAGCAGCACCAGCATAAGGACGGGTACCACCCACGCCATCTTGCGCCTGGGTACGGGTACGGGTACGGGAGCCGGGGCCGGCCCTTCATATACTCCACGCCCGCCGCCTCCCCCGCCTCCGCCTCCAGCACCCTGTATCTGTGGGACGTGTCCCTGTGCGATAGGTCCTGTATGCCCCCACTGGTTTGCCGGGTTCGGGTACTGCGGCGTAGGGACGCCCTGCGCACCGGCCTGCTGCACGGTTTGCGGCGGACCAGAGTAAGGAGCCGCACCACGAGTGTCCACTACGGGCATGCCATGTACTGGGGTATTTGGTGCGACCTGTACGGCATGTGGCGGTTGGGTGTGCCCCTGAGTGGCCTGTATCCTCTGCCGGACATCACCGGCCAGGGCGCTTACGTCTCTGTAGTTGGCATCTATGGCCTGTGCTCTGCTCAGCGAGGCCAGGGCTTCATGCCAGCGGCCCGCCTCCAGGTGCGCGCGGCCCTCCGCATACAGCCTTGCAAGTTCTTGCTGCTTACCTATGTGCTCCAGCCCGGCGGTGGCGTGTACGTGGCCGGGGTCTATAGCCAGGATAGCCTGCCAGTTGGTGCGGGCGGCGTGCCAGTCTTCCGCCGACATAGCCACCGTGGCCGCGTGGTAAAGCTCGCTGATGCGGGCCTGCTTCCTGGACGCGTCCTCCTGCTGCACATTGAATACGCGCCCGTCAACCGAGCGCATGTAGAGCACGGGGGTGCCCCATTCGAGGCCGTGGTCCTCCGAGAAGAGGGTAAGGCGGGTCTCGGTGAGCGCAGCCTCCACAGGCTGGCCCAGCGCCAGGGAGCTATAGAAGCCGTACGCGAAGGTCTTGGCAGCGTCGTCCGTGATCTCGAACTGCATGGCGATCACCGCCGGGATGCCCTGCTGCACCAGGCTCTGCCCGGTCCCGGCGAAAGCGTCGGCCCGGTCGGCGCGCGCTCCCTCGCAGGCGTTCAGGATGGCAAGCGACAGCGTATGGTGGTTGTGCAGCAGCCAGCCCAGTTGCTGCCCGCTCACGAAGCGGCCACGCCCTGCCTCGTCCCGGAACACCAGCACGCCTTCCTCGGTCTGCCTGTCGAAGCCGCCGTGCCCGATGAAGTGGAAGATGTGGTACTGCTCCTTCTGCAACTGCTTGCGCAAGGCCGAGAGCGTGGCGTCCTCTATCAAATCAAGCTGCACGATGCCGTTGCGCTTGAGGTCGGCCAGCGCCTCGTTAAGGTTCTCCCACTCCTGCTGCACGTCTAGCGGATCGTAGTCGTTGGGCGCCGAGATCATCACCAGCACGCGCAGGGGCAAGGTAACAGTGACGGGACGCACCCGCTCAGGCACGTCCAGGTAGCGCACGATAGCCGTGTCGTCGTCCAGCGCGAAGAAGCGATTGAGGGATGGGTTGTAGAGGTACTCCCAGGGGATGTCGGCCAGTTCGGGCACGTCGGTGAGGCGCAGGCGCAACCGGAGCTTGGCGTTGCGGTTCCAGGCCTCGTCCAGGCTGCTTCGCAAGACCGCGCTCACGTCGCCCGTAAAGACCGAGTTGTAGAGCCGCTCCCCGAACCTCTTGGCCGCAGCTACCTCCGGGGCGTCTATCCTGCGCACGCTACGCCTGCCGGGGGCGGCACTCAGCATGAAGTGCTCCACCTCGATCTGCGAGAACGGGTTGGTGAAGTGGCTGGTGGCCTCCCCGGCAGGCGACTGCACCTGTGCTCGGTAGCCCTCCCCCGACTTCTGGATTACAACGTCAAAGTTCAGATAGTTGACTTCCGGCATTGCGCCCCCGTTTTACCCTAATGAAAACCCATAACGCGAACAAGAGCAGGCTCTTCGCGCGTGAAGCTGCTCTCATATATGCTAACTATAATAGCACTATAAATCGTAAATGCGGCTGCTGTCAATACCTGCGCGCGGCCTCATAATACTCCATTATGCCGCATTCACTCGCAATACGCACCTCTGACATAGCCCGGCACAACCCTGCCTCGCCTGCGTGAGCCTTAGTAGCCATAGGACCAGTTGCTTAGCACGAATTCTACTCCCCGTTCGAGCACGAGATCAATCGCGCCGTCATAGGTACGCACGTGGAGGGCGTGCTGTTCGTCGGTGTAGACGAACAGGTTGGGGCCGGGAGTCCATGATGAGGAGGCGGAACGGCTCTCAGGTGATCGTGTGCGCTGGAATACTTCCGTAAGCGCGGGCGCTTTCTTTCCGAGGTCGGCCAACGGAACGCTGTAGAAGATAGTGGTCCACTCATTCCGGTTGTAGGAGTACGCTGCATAGAAGAGCCTATCTTCAACCACCATGAAGCTCGTGAAGCCAGGTGCATTGTCCGGCCTGCGCTCCGGGGAGAGAATGACCTGTTCATAGGTCTCGACTCGGACCGGAACGTAAGTCCACTGGGCAAGAGCAATGTCATACCGGGCTATAGAGAGGGTGGCAGATGCATCTATACCCGATCTTGGTGCGCTGTATATCACGAGCGAATCGCCGTCCGGTTGCTCGTAAGCATGCATAAAGACAGGCGTATAGACACTTCCTGTGTTGTGTGCCGCTGCTAGCGTTCTACTCCAATCCGGGTGCTCAGGATCGATCAACTTAATCTCGCTGCCCGATTTGCGATTGTTGATGGTAAGGAGCACATTGTTGGCAAAGTGGCCGCTGTGCAGGAAAACGGCACGCAGCCCACTCGACTCATCCCAAGTCATACGGGAGCCACTAAGACTGACAGCTACGGCTACCTCAACCAGCATGCGCGGTTCCGCATCGCCCTCTAAATCTAACAGCACCGCAGTCATTTTGCCGTTGACACCCTCAATATGCTCCAACGTAGTGATGAGCACGTATCGCCCGTCGGGGCTAAAACGGGCGGTTTTGATGGTGCCCGTAGTCGTGTAGATCAGCCGAGGCCGGCTGCCGTCCGGTCCTGCGATGAAGAGTTCCAGGCCCCCTGTCTCGGGTGCCTCCGGGTCAAATCGTGCGAGCAGGAGTTGCCCGGTTTGCGCCCCAAAGTCTACAACTGCCATGTTGGGCGCGATACGGACGGTGGATGTAAGTCCGCTGCCATACGCTTCGTAGTCCACCTCGTATCCTGCAATCGAACCCTCGATAGGTAACCCTGGATACCTGGGTGAGCTTTCCGAACGGTGTATTGCCCATACGCCCGCCTTGCCCGTAAAGTAAAAGTTGTACAGGGCCGGATCGAGGCTCAACCTTTCCAGTCGGAGGACGGATTCGCCCTGGAACGAGGCAGCTATGAGTTGGCGACCTGCTAACTGTGGCGAGCCGGATTCCGGCTCAAAGGACTGGCCTTCCACACTTGCGCTGGTGGGAGTGGGCTGCGGCACCCAGCCGGGGCCTGGCACATCGTAGAGGAACGGTACGTCCTCGCGGTAGTTTCTTACATCGCTCCACCGGTCGCTGTTCTCCAGGCGCACCCAGCCATCCGCGCCTCGGTAATAGAGGCCGGGGTCGTCTCGTAGCCGCCGGGCGATGGTGCCGTTCAGCGCCTCGCGGTAGACCTGCTTTTCAGCTTCGGTGATGAGGGCGTCGAGGTCTTTATAGTGGGGCTGGATGGCGGCGGCTGCCTGGGCTGCTTTCAAGGCTACGACCCATTCCCCGGCTTCGGCGTGGACGGCGGCAATCTCGTACTGTTTGTTGCGTTCTTCTATCTTCTTCTCGGCATCTCCGGCGCGTGCGGTGGCGTCTTTATAGCCATTGGCGGACGCGAAGTACGACCTGGCCTCGTCCCACTGCTGGGCGATAACGGCTTGCCGCCCGCGCTCGTAACTGTTACGCAGGCTCTCGCCGTGCCACCACTGCCACCCCGCCCATCCAAGCACCCCCACGAGCAGCAGCACCCCAAGCACTACCTCGCGGGCGCGCACCGATGTGGCCCTGCCGGAAGGCTCCGGGTCCAGGTCCTCCATTACCGATAGCTCGTAATCGTGCGCGGGCTGCGACATAGCTCTACTGCATTATACTCGTGTGACTGTACTAACGTTCCCGACAGGCGCAGATTTACATACCGCGTTCAGATTACCTCTCCTGTCAAACGTACGGGACCAAGCCCCTTCTTTGTCATTCTGAACGCAGTGAAGAATCAGGTGGGTAGCTAGGCCGCTGAATTGTGGGACCAAGCCCCTTCTTTGTCATTCTGAGCGTAGCGAAGAATCTCGTCCTCTATGCAGGTGTTGCCCCTTTCTTACGGAGCGTGCCGGTTCCTGGACATGTACTGTAGAAAGGTGGTATTTGGGTGGTGAGGGACGAGATTCTTCACTACGTTCAGAATGACAAGGTAGGGGCTTGGTCGCCCTAGTTCAACGGTGTCGATAGCCACCTGATTCTTCACTGCGTTCAGAATGACAAAGGCGGGGCTTTGGTCCTTCAATTGCCGCTGAGTTGTATTCACGCACCGGGCGACACCAACCGCATCACGTTTCACGTTTCACGTTTCAGAACCGTTTGCCCGCCCTACCCCTTTATGCTATATTTGGACTGTCTTCCATCACCGCGCTACTTCCTTTGCCCGCATGCGCGAAACCCCAAAAGGTCTCATCAATCATGTCCATAGACCCCACTCAAATCCCGTCCAACGGCACAGAGCGTCAGCAGGCCGAGACCGCGAACGGCTCCGATAGCGGCGCTCAAGCTGCACCGGGTTTGGAGGCCGGCCTTTCGTCCGAGCCTGTTGCGGCCTCTTCGTCCTCGCAGGGGCCTAGCACTACGCCGCTGGCCGTAGCCGAGGCCCCGGCAAGCACCAGCACCACGCCGCTGCCGGGTCTCGGTGGCCCTCCCAGCCCTCCCCTGGAGCTGGGTACGATGCTTGGCGGGCGCTACGAAGTGGTGCTGTTCATGAACAGCCTGGAAAACACGAACATCTACCGGGTGCTCGACCAGCAGGGCTTCCGCCGGTGCTGGGCGTGCGGCTCCACCAACTCGGCCCCCGGCGACATGTACTGTGTGGAGTGCGGCGCGCAGCTCTCAGGCCGCTACTATCGCGCCCAGGAGTTCAGCGTCACGCCCGGCGAAGTAGCCGACGACCCCACGCAAACGACCGAAGAACTGGACCCAAATCCGCAATCCGAAATCCCAAATCCCAAATCCAACCTGACCATTCCCGTCCCGGAGGCTATACTTGCCAACCGGGTGCTCGGCGTGGTGCAGGCCTCGGATGCGATTGCGGCCCCTGAGCTTGGGCGGGTGTACGTGGTGTGGGAGGAGGCTTACGGACGCACCCTCTCTTCGTGGCTGCCGGACGCGGGTGCCGATATCTTCTCGCAGATACAGTCCGGACAGTCGGGCCAGCTTTCGATTGAGGAACCGAGCGAAGAGCAGTCCCTCGCCTGGATGGCCCAGGCGGCGGAAATTCTCGCCAACCTGCACGCGGAAGGCATACTCGGCTGCAATATGGGACTGAACAACCTGCTGGTGCAGGTCGGTGACCGCGTGCTGCTGCTCGACCCCTCCGGCTGCCGCCAGGCCGACGCGAACGACACAGCGGCCGCCCAGACCTCAGACGTGCGCGCCCTGGCCGGGGAGCTTGAGCACTGGTACATGTCGGTGCGCAAGGACACGGGCGCGCTCACCATGTCGTCGGAGGAGCCGCCCGCCACGACAGGTGGGAATGGCAAGATGATGGTGGCTAGCGAGTTCACGGGGCCGCTAGCCAACATGCTCAACCCCGCCGTGGCGCTCGCCAAGGCGCGTGAAGGCTCGTTGCCCACAGCGGCGGCTTTCTCGAAGGTGTTGCGCGAGATTTACGAGGCCAGCAGACCCCTGCGCAACCTGCAACTCTTGAGCGGCCGGGCCACCGACGTGGGGCGAGTGCGGCAGGTCAACGAGGACAGCGTGCTCACGTTCGAGGCCACGGTGCTGGAGCACGAGGGCGGGCTGCCGGTGGGCCTGTACGTGGTGGCCGACGGCATGGGCGGGCACCAGAGCGGGGAGGTGGCTTCCTCCATCGCGGTGCGCACGATAGTGGCGGTGGTCAATTCTTCCCTCATCGGCCCCATGCTGGCGGGCGACCCGGTGGCGTGCGACCCCAATACGTGCATGAGCCTGTTGCGGCAGGCGATCATGGAGGCCAACCGGCGCATCTCGGACCTGGCCCGCGAGCGGCATTCCGACCTCGGTACGACAGCGGTGGCGGCTATCCTGGTGGGCAACCAGCTGTGCGTGGCGAACGTGGGCGACAGCCGCGCCTACTTCTGGCACGAGGGCCAATTGACCCCCATCACGCGGGACCATTCGCTGGTGGCGCAGCTGGTGGCGGCCGGGCAGATCAAGCCCGACGATATTTACACCCACCCGCGCCGCAACGAGATTTACCGCGCCCTGGGAGAGTCGCGCCTGGTCGATACCGATGTGGACGTGTTCACCCGCCGCCTGCAACCAGGCGACGGCCTGCTGGTCTGCTCCGACGGCCTGTGGGACTTCGTGCGCGACCCCAACATCGCCGCCACCATCAACACGGGCGCGGAGCCACAGGCGATTTGCCATACGCTGATAGACCTGGCAAACCAGGGCGGCGGCGAGGACAACATCAGCGCCATCTACGTGCGGGTTGTCTCCGCGAAACGCGCCCAGGAGTAGATGCGTAGTGAGTGATGAGTGATGAGTGATGAGGACTGAGGACTGAGTTCTAAGCCGCGGCTTGCGAGGGGGGAACTGAAGACGGATAGTAAAGTGTCTCTGTTGGTGGTTAGCTTTCCTGACATGCATCAGCAAAGCTGTGAATGGGTAGCCGGCATCCGCCAGCACTACCCAGAGTTAAGTCATAGCGTGTTAGCACCTCACTTCACGTTCGTTTTCCCCACGCGGGCTGCTAGCGAAGATGATCTCGTTGCTCACGTCGCGGCCTGTGCAGATGGGTTCAAGCGCATAGACTTCGTGCTCCGAAGCAGCCTGTTGGTAAAGGACGACTCCAGCGACAACTACTATGTCATGTTGGTGCCCGACGAAGGCTTCAGCGGCATAGTCAGGTTGCACGACAAGCTCTATACGGGCGTGCTGGCAACCAGTCTGCGGCTAAACATACCATTCATACCGCATATAACTGTTGGGTATTCGACAGATGTCCAATTCTGTAAGAGGGTCGTGGATGCCCTGAACGCAGCTGAGTTCGAGATTGAAGGCACCATTGCTGCTCTTGATATAGTCAGAAAGGACGGTACAGCCGCGGAAACGATCAAGCGGCTCTACCTGCAGTAGTTTCACCATCTAGGTAGGGGAAATATGACCGCATTATCTCTAAAAGCCACCTGGAACTACGACCCACTCCCCGCGCTGGACCAAACCAGCCTGGCCTACGTTCTCGTTGACATAGCTGAGGAGCAAGCGTCTGAAGGCGCACAGCCCAACTCAACACTCAACACTCATCACTCATCACTAAACATCAGCCTGGTGCTCGATAGGTCCGGCTCGATGGGTGGGGCCAAGCTGCAAAACCTCAAGCAGGCTGTCAACTGGTTGGTGGACCACCTGAGCGAGCGCGATACGCTTGCCATCACCCTGTTCGATGACGAGGTGCACCCTCTTGTTGGCAGCACCACATTGCAGGACCGTGACGCCCTCCACGCGCAGATAGACGGCATTCAAGAGGCGGGCGGCACCGCCATGAGCAAAGGGCTGCTCGTGGGGCTGGACGAGGCGATCAAGGGCCGCCGCGAGGGCGTGGTGTCGCGCATCGTGGTGCTCACCGACGGCCAGACCTGGGGCGATGCCGAGCGTTGCGAGCAGCTTGCGCGGCAGGCGGGCGCTGCGGGCATCCCCATCACGGCCCTCGGCATCGGTGCCGAAGAGGACTGGAGCATAGAGTTGCTCGACAGCCTGGCGACCGAGAGCGGGGGCGATTCCGGCTACATCGCCAAACCGGAGGAGATCGCGGGCGCGTTCGAGGAGACGTTGAGCGCCATGCAGGCCACCACGTACCAGCACCTGCGCCTCACCTTCAACCCGGCCAGTGGAGTGCAGCCCCGCGCCATCTACCGCGTGGCTCCCATCATCTCCCGCCTCTGGCCCGCCCAGGCAGCCGCACAGGACGGCGATGGTGCGAGCGCCACACCCCAGACCGGCGGCGCGGCCACCGCCATCACCCTACCCCTGGGTGACTTACAGCCGGGCGCGGGGCAGACGCTGCTCTATGAGTTGGTGCTGCCCGCACGCAAGCCTGGGCAGTACCGTCTCGCGCACCTGCTGCTTGAGTACGAGCAGGCGGGCGGCGCGACAGGCAGGCAGGACACGGCGCTGGACCTGGTAGTGTCGTTCGCCGGTGGTGCGGCCAAGGGGCCGGGCGACCCGCGCGTGATGAACCACGTAGAGCGCGCCACCACCTTCAAGTTGCAGACCCGCGCCCTGCAAGCCAGCATGGTAGGCGACGTGGCAGGGGCCACCCGCAACCTGCAAGCCGTAGCCACCCGCCTGCTCAACATGGGCGAGACCGAGCTGGCCGAACAAGCCCAGCGCGAAGCCGTACGCGTCGAACAGCAGGGCAGCATGAGCGCAGCCGGCACCAAGAAGCTCGCCTACGACACCCGCAAGCTGTCGGTGAACGAAACGATGATCTTGAGAGAAGAAACGTAGTGCTGAAACGTGAAACGTGAAACGTGATGGTACAAAAAGTGACATAATCGCTTGTACAGGACCGTATTCCTCAAGCCGCATCACGTTTCACGTTTCACGTTTCAGGATTACGTTTCAGAACCCAGGAACTCAACGGCGAGGACCTGACCTATGACTAATACGCTCCACAGAGAACCCGCGCTTCCGGCGGACGTTCAGCGCAGCTTCGGGATAGCACCCGGAACGGTGCTGGTGCCGATGCTCAACCTCGGCATCGCCGGAGATATGCTGCAGCTGGCGGCTATCCTGGCCTCGGGGCACAAATCCCACCTCTCTACGGCTCCCCTGGACCATATTGGCTTCGCACGGCCCGGCCTTGCGCCCCGCATCGTGGTGCTGGGCGTGGTGGAGGTGCCTGCCGACCAGCCTCTCACTACGGGCATGGACATGGCCCGCTCCTACCGGGCGCTGTTCGACTTCCTCCCCCCGGAGGTGGACGCGGGCGGCAGGCACGTGAGGGTGGAACGGCTGGTGAAGGTGGCCCGCGACGTGCCCACGGCGGTGCGGCAGGCGGTGGAGGAGGAGCACGCGGGCTTGGTGCTCGCCCACTGGAAGGGACACCCGCGCAACCCCAAGCGCCACGTCTACGGCCACATCCTGGACGATCTGCTACGCGACCCCCCTTGTGACATAATGCTGACCCGGCCCGACGGCTGGCGCGATTGCGGGCGGGTGCTGCTGCCGGTGCGGGGCGGCCCCTCAGCCGAACAGGCGCTCGACGTGGCGCTGCTGCTGGCCGAGCATGGCGGCATGCACCTGGCCGTGATGCACAACGTGCCCGCCTCCCGCGTGGGTACCGGGCCTTTGAAAGAGGGCATGCTCAAGAAAACGCCCACCGGCCCCCTCGGTGAGGCGCAGGTGGCAGCAGACGCGATGGAGACCGGCCCCTACGTCGACTTCAACGAGTACCTTGATTCTGTTGCCGAGGCATCTTTGGTGCAAATAGAGCGCATCGCCACCGTGAGCGAGAGCGCCACCACTGCCGTGCTTGGCGAGGTGCAGGCAGAGGACCTCGTCATCATGGGTGTAGGGGCCTTCTCCGAGCGTGAGGGCAAGCACGGCGGCGGTGGCGCTCCCACTCTGCCCGCTACCGTGGCCGCGAGCACCAGGGCACCCATCCTGTTGCTTCGCACGCGAGAGACTCTGGACCTGGCGAAGTACGCGCGCAAGGGCAACGTCCCGCAGGTACGCAACGCCTGGATGGATATGCCCTTCGAGTACTGGTTTGTCGAGAACACCTACCACGGCGACGAGTTCCGCGACCCTGAGGAGTTCCTCAAGCTGAAGCAGGCCACCGGCCTCAGCATCAGCGTGGGCCTGCTCACCTCTAACGACGCCCGGCACCTGCACTCGATGATCACCGGCCTGCGCAAGGTGCTGGTGGAGATGCACCCACTGGCCGACCAGATAGCGGTGGTAGACGCCGGTTCGGGCGATGAAACGCTGGAGATAGCGCGCTCGCTGGGTGTGGAGGCTTACAGCGTGCCTGAGATATTGCCGGACGAGGGCAGCCTGCACGGTAGGGGCGAAAGCTGGTGGAAGAGCCTGGCCGTGTTGCGCGGTGACATCGTGGTGTGGCTCGACCCACGTGCCACCCGATTCCACCCCAGCGCGGCGCTTGCCCTGGCCGGACCTCTCCTGCGCAACGCCAACCTGCAACTGGTCAAGGCGTTTTCTCTCACCCAGCACGACACGCACGGCGCAGCCACGCCGAAGGAGCAGGAAGGCCGCCGGGGTGAAGGGCAAGGCCCCGCTTCCCTGGACGTAAGCTGGGGAGGCTTCGTTGTGCCCAAGCGGGACGGGGCTTGGCCCTTCGCCAGGCGCATCCGAGTGCAGGCCCTCAAGCCCTCGGACCTGGCGGCGCTCACCCCGGCGCAGTTCGCCGCCCTGCCCCCACGCACGATCCTACAGGTGCTGTCGTCCTCGCTGGCGGGAGTGGTGGACCCATTTGGCCGCGACTACGCAGCCCGGCGCGAGGCGATGCTGTCCATCCCGGTGTTCAGCGGGCCTAACCTGGAACTCGGCATGCTGCTATCGGTGGCGTCACGCTGGGGCAGCCGCTCGCTCGCCCAGGTGGAACTCCGGCACGCGCAGCCCGGCCCGCCTCCCCAGCCTGGCCTTCGCATAGCCATCGACGTGCTGCAGGTGCTGGCCCACCGCCTCGAAGACGACCAGCTTGCGGGCATAGCCTCCGAAATCGCGGCCCGCCTGCAAAACGAGCTACAAGGCCCCGCCGGACCCGGCACCGGCATCGAGGTACGTGCCCTCAACCCCGTCGAGCGGCCCCCTATGTCAACGGTGCTCGGTAGCTGATTAGGCGGAACCACCAGGTCGCAAAGAGGATTATTCACCGCAGAGACGCAGAGGACGCGGAGATTACGCAGAGAATAGTTGAGGGTGTTGTGCATAGGGGCCGCATCGTACAGTACGATGCTCCCCTTGTCCAGAATACCCTCAATTCTTCTCTGCGTACCTTTGCGTCCTCTGCGCCTCTGCGGTGAATAAACAGAAACGGTACATGTCTGCTATTCTATTCCGGCAGCATTGGGTGTATCATGCTTGTGGCATGGCACCGGGGCCTTGCTCGCGTTCTACATTCGTAGAGTAGATGGAGGGTTGGATAAGATGAGGAAAAACACAAGGTTGTGGCTCGTTTTGTTCATGGTGTTGGGCATGGCGCTCAGCCTGGGAGGCGCGGCGAGCGCGCAGACAAACCCGTTCCCCACCACGAAGCAGCCTAGCTCGGGGCGGTTCGACATATCGGGTTCCTACAAGATCAGCGCCTCAGGCGGCAGTCTCGACGAGAACGTCAATATCAACGCCACGATAAGCGGCGGCGGGGCTTTCTCCGGCCAGAACATGCAGATGGACATGACGCTGAATATGGACGTTCCGGAGTCGGCGGGCGGCCCGTCCGGCGCGGGCGGTCCAAGCTCGACCACCATATCAATGATCCTCGTAGACGGCAGGCTCTACATGAAGTTGCCTGGCATGTCGGGGGAGGACCGGTGGGTCGTCACCGATGCTGGTGAGATGGGTGCGGGCGGCCCGATGGGCGGCATGACAGGTGGGGTGGGGGGTATGACGGGCCTTGACCCCAAGTACGCGGACGCCTACACCGTCACGCAAGAGGGCAAGGAGAACCTCAACGGCGCTCCTACCACCCGGTACCGCATCGACGTGGACTTCGAGAAGTTGCAGGCGGCGATGGGTTCCGAAATGGGCACTCCGATGCCGGAGGATGCGTCTTCGCAGATGACCTACGTCATGCACATCTGGATAGGTGACAACGACATGTACCTCCACAAGATGCACATGTTGATGGACAGCACCACTACTATATCCGAGTCCGATATGACGCTGCGCATGACGATTGATTTCACCTTCGCCTTCCGCGACTTCGACCAGCCGATAACGATCACCGCCCCGGCCAACGCCGAGGAGATTGACCTGTCCTCGGCGGGCCTCAACCCCAACGTCATCCCCGCCGTGGCGGGTATGCCTGGCAGTGTCGCAACCGGCATGGGGATGGGCATGCCCGCCATAGGTACGGGTATGGCCGGTATGCCCCGCACCGGCATGCCATCCAGCGCGTTCCCCATCGAGATCGCCGCGCTGGCAGCACTGGGCTTGCTCTGCATGGTGCTCGGTGGTGTGGCCCGGCGGGTCAGCGTCCGTAACTGAGCAGGAAAGACGGAAACGCTAAGACGCCAAGACGCCAAGGACGCGCCAAGATTAGGCATGTATTCTGAGCAAGAAGGGGCCGGGTACTTACATGTACCTGGTCCCTTCTCGTACTCTCCTAACCTTAATCTACTTGGCGCGTTCTTGGCGTCTTGGCGTCTTGGCGTTTCCGTCACTGAATAGTCAAGGCGTCGTACTCTGCTGGGTTTCTAGCCTCCTGGCGTCCAGCCATTCCAGGTCGCGCCCGAAGAGCATGCGAGCCGCCAGACGCTCGGCGGTGGCGAGACCGAAGCCCAGGCCGTGCCCGGTGAAGCCTACCGCGAAGTAGACGTTGGGCATGTCGGGCAGCGAGCCTACCAGGGGTATACCGTCCACGCTGAAGCCCATCGTGCCCGACCAGCGATGCGTCACCCGTAAGTTAGCCGCTTCGGGGAAGTACTTGAGCAGGAAACCCTCTAGCCCGCCCTGGATGTCGGCGGTCACGCGGTCTTCGTAGCCGACCTCGGCCTCGCGGAAGTGGTGCCGCCAGCCGCCGAGCAAGATGCTGGTGTCGGGTAGCTGCCGGAAGTATTCGTAACCGTAGTCGCAGTAGCACATCTGGCCGAACAGCATCGTGCCCAGCGGCTCGGTGCGCAACACCTGCCCCCTCGTCGGCACCACCTTGCTCTCGAAGTAGGGGTGCAGCAGGGGGGCGTAAGCGTTGGTGCACAGCGCCGCCATGCCACACCTCACCGTCACCCGCCGCGACCTCAACTCGACCCCACCGCCCGGCAATGGCTCTATCGCGTGCACCTCCGACTGCTCGAATAGCTGCGCGCCCATTGACCTCGACATGGCTTCGCAAAACTTCACCGGGTGGATGCCCGCGTCGCCCGGCTGCTCGACCACGGCGGTGAAGCCCCTCTTTAGTGGGTCTTTATAGGTGATCTTGCACTGGATGTCGTCGTCGCACATGGCGTCATAGGCGCGTGTGAGGTCTTCGGCCTCGGTGTCGTCCAGGGCCAGCAGCAGCGAGCCGTTCTCGATCCAGAGCGTGCCGAACTCCTGCGACAGCCCTTTTACGATGTCGCGGTTGTGCAGGCTCAATCGCCAGAGCTGGTGGGCAAGCTCCCGCCCGTAGGTCGCCACGGCCTGGTGGTAGTAGTAGGCGCTGCCGGTGAGCACCATACCCGCGTTGCGCCCGGTGGCCCCCGCCGCCACGTGCCGGGCTTCCAGCACCACGACGCTCCGCCCCTGCCCCGCGATCAGCCTCGCCAGGTACAGCCCCACGACCCCCGCGCCCACCACGCACACGTCGCACTCGATTGTCCGGTCGCCGCTGGCGTCCTGCCAGTAGGATACTGTCATGTGTTTGTCACTCCTGGTGCTGAAATGTGAAACGTGAAACGTGATGCGGTTTGCTCAAGGGGGTACGTGAATGTTGTGATGCCTATGTTACAGGACTATATTCCCCCTGTCATCCTGAGCGTAGCGAAGGATCAGGTGGGTAGGCGAGAGTCCTCAACGTTGTGGATGCTGTTGGCATTAGGAACATTGTAGCGACCACTCCAAGAGTCAAGAACGGGCAACTGATCCTTCGCTACGCTCAGGATGACAGAAGGGGCTTTGGTCCTGCAACGCCAACTATGACACTCTCACGCACCAAATAGCACAAGCCGCATCACGTTTCACGTTTCACGTTTCAGAACTACGTTTCCGCGATGGAAACGATGCCACCTACTACCGACACCCTGTACGTCTTGATGGGCACCTTCGCGGGGCCGGAGACTACTTCGCCGGTGCGGACGTTGAACTCCGAGCCGTGCCATGGGCACTGCACTATGTCGCCCCAGAGGCCGCCTTCGCACAGGGGGCCGCCCGCGTGGGTGCACCTGTTCTGGGTGGCGTACAACTCGCCGTCTACGTTGAAGATAGCTACTTCTTCGCTGCCTACTCGGCTCAACATGCAGCTTCCGGGAGGTATGTCCGCCGCCTTGATGCCGCTGCCCGCTTTGTTTCGGTACATGGTTCTACCTCATCGGTCCCTGCCTGTGCTGTGCAAACGCAACATGGGGCGAACAGTAAGCGCGGCAGCCGGGACTCTAGCTGCATTATAGCGCAGATTCGTGAAGTGCCGGGCGCGCCGTGTGCCATAACCCCTGGTGTTATAATGCCCCGTTGGACTACGACAACGAGGAGGCTTCGATATGACAACAAGCCCCAGCGGCAACGGGGAAGCGGACGACCATCTGTTTGACGAGTGGGTGAGGGAGTACATCCATCTCGGCCTGCTGATGGACCGACTGGAGCCAGGCACCGTCGATAGCTACTTTGGCCCCGCTTCCTGGCGCACAGGTGTAGAGAACGAGCCGCTACCCACTCCCCAGGCGTTGCAGAAGGAGGCGGAAGGGCTGTTGAGCGCGCTGCCCGGCATGGGCTACCCCGCCGACCGGCGTGGCTTCCTGGAGCGGCAGGTTAGGGCGCTCCATACCTAGGCGCGTGTGCTGGGCGGCGAGCAGATTTCCCTCACCGAGCAGGCGCAACTCATTTTCGACATCCACCCGGAGCGCGTACCGGAGGACGTGTTTGCTGAGGCGCACGCCAAACTGGATGCGGCGCTGCCGGGCCAGGGTTCTCTCTACGAGCGGCGCAACCTGTGGCGCACGCAGTTCGAGGTGCCCGTTGAGAAGCTTTTGCCGCTGCTGAACAAGATTGCCGATGAAGTGAGGTCGCGCACGGCTCGCGAGGTGCCCCTGCCGGAAGGTGAGGCGATAGAGTTGAGCCTGGTGAGCGACAAGCCGTGGGGAGGGTACAACTGGTACCTGGGCAACATGCGCTCGCTCATCGAGATCAACACCGACCTGCCGGTGAGCAGTCTCAGCCTGGTGGACTACCTCGCCCACGAAGGCTACCCCGGCCATCACACCGAGCACGCGCTGAGAGAAGCGGTGCAGTACAGGGAGCGCGGCCAGGGCGAGTACGCCATTACCATCCTCAACTCGCCCGAAAGCCTCATTGCCGAGGCTATAGCCACCACTGCACGCAAGCTCATCTTCCCCGGCGACAGCGACCTGGAATGGGCAGCCGAGCACATCTTCCCAGCGCTTGGCATAGAGCCGGATATAGAGCAGATTAGCCAGGTGCGCGAGGCACAGCGCGATTTAGCCGCCGTGAGCGGCAACGCCTCTTTCTTGCTCAACACAGATGGTCGTTCCCCGGACGAAGTAGTGCAGTACCTGGTGCGCTGGGGCCTGCGCCGCCAGGAGGAAGCCCAGCACAGCCTTGGCTTCCTCTCCTCACCCCTGTTTCGCGTCTACGTGTTCACCTATTACTACGGCCAGCTTCTGCTGGAACCGCTGCTCGCCGGACCCGACCGCTTCAAGGTCTACCACGAGATCGCCACCGGTTCGGTCTACCCGTCGCTGCTAGAAGAGCGACAGCGGTTCCAAGGAGGAGACTAGAAGCCGTATAGAATAGCAGCCTCAGACACGAGCATATAAGCCACGACCTTGTCATTTCGAACGCAGTGAGAAATCTCGTCCTCTACCTCCTAACTATCACCTTTTTTACGGCAACAAAAGCAACAGAGTAGCAGGAGAAAAGGGTAATACCTGCATGGAAGGCGAGATTTCTCACTGCGTTCGAAATGACAGGGTGGGGCTTTGCTGCTGGCATCCTACATTCTTGTTCTTGAGATAGCTTCTAGCAAATCGCTGGCATTCATCCTGCCTCATCCCTCCTGGTCTTAGGACGATACTCACACGCAGGAGGACTGACAATGGCGATTAAGTTTGGCGTGCTGGTGCCGCAGGGCTGGCGCATGGACCTGGTAGACATACAGGACCCGGTCGAGAAGTACGAGGCTATGACCCGCGTAGCCAAGGAAGCCGAACAGCTAGGCTTCGACTCGGTATGGCTGTACGACCACTTTCATACCGTACCCAGCCCGGAGCTTGAGACCACTTTTGAGTGCTGGATCAGCACCGCCGCCCTCGCCCGCGATACCTCCAACATCAGGATCGGGCAGATGGTGTCGTGCAACGGCTACCGCAACCCCGCGCTGCTGGCGAAGATGGCCTCCACAGTGGACGTGCTGAGCCATGGCAGGCTCGACTTCGGCATAGGCGCGGGCTGGTACGAGCACGAGTACCTGGCGTACGGCTATCCCTACCCTGAGGCACCCGAACGCCTGCGGATGCTGGGCGAGGCGCTGCAAATCTTCCACGCCATGTGGAAGGAGGACTACGCCACCTTCGAGGGCAAGCACTACCAGATCAAGGGCGCTATCAATGAGCCGAAGGGCGTGCAGCAGCCCCATATACCGATCTGGGTGGGCGGTGGCGGCGAGAAAGTCACCCTCAAGCTGGTGGCCCGCTACGCCGATGCCTGCAACGTAGGCGGCATCAACCCCGACAACTACCGGCACAAGTTCGAGGTGCTGCGCCAGCATTGCGAGAACGAGGGCCGCGACTACAACAGCATTATCAAGTCGGCTGAGATTACGCTGAACATATTAGAGCCTGGCGAGAACCCCGAAGAGGCCACCCGTGTGATCCGCGAGCGCGACAGCAAGGCCAGGAATCGCGAGATCACCCTCGAAGAGTACAGCCGAGGCAACTTCGTCGGCTCCCCCCAGGAATGCGTAGACATGCTCGGCACCCTGGTGGACGCAGGCGTAGAGTACATCATCGCCTACCTGCCCAATATAGTGCACCTCGAACCCCTGCACAGGCTGGCCGAAGGAGTGCTCCCGGCGTTCAGAGGGCGGTAGAGAAGGGACGATAAACGATGGACTATAGACGATGGTGCGGCTGTGTCATTGTGGGAGATTAGAACCCAGCCCCACCCTGTCATCCTGAGCGCAGCGAAGGATCTCAAGAAGTCGGGGAAGGATGCTGTTGAACGAGGGAATGATGGTCCTGAGGGTTCAGCATACGGATAAAGGCAGCATCTTAGATCCTTCGCTTCGCTCAGGATGACAGGAAGGGATATGGTTCTGCCGTTCCACACTGACCCAGCCGTAGCCGCCACCAAACCTGTCATCGTCTATCGCCCGCCATAAATTCGCAATTCGAAATTCCAATTTCCAAATCGGAGAACCCCATGCCTTCAAAATTCGGTGTATTGGTGCCGCAGGGCTGGCGGCTGGACCTCGTGGATATTGCCGACCCTGTGGAGAAATACGAGCACATGACGCGCTTCGGGCAGGAAGCCGAGCGCCTGGGCTACGACTCCATCTGGGTGTACGACCACTTCCATACGGTGCCCACCCAGGAGCTTGAAACTAACTTCGAGTGCTGGATCAGCACCGCAGGGCTGGCCCGCGACACCTCGACCATACGCATCGGCCAGATGGTCACCTGCAACAACTACCGCAACCCCGCGTTGCTGGCGAAGATGGCCTCCACAGTGGACGTGCTGAGCCACGGCAGGCTCGATTTCGGCATAGGCGCGGGCTGGTACGTGGAAGAATACAACGCTTACGGCTACCCTTTCCCCGACGGCCCGGAGCGCCTGCGCATGCTCGGTGAAGCCCTGCAAATCTTCCACGCCATGTGGAAGGACGACTACGCCACCTTCGAGGGCAAGTACTACCAGATCAAGGGAGCTATCAACGAGCCGAAGGGCGTGCAGCAGCCCCACATGCCCATATGGGTGGGCGGCAGCGGCGAGAAGGTCACACTGAAGCTGGTGGCGAAGTACGGTGATGCCTGCAACATTACCGCCATGACGCCGGAGGACTACCGCCGCAAGTTTGACATCCTCAGAGGGCACTGCGACAACGTAAGCCGCGACTACAACAGCATCATCAAATCGGCCCATGTCTTCATGACCCTGCTGGAGCCTGGACAGGACCCCGAGGCAGCCACCGAACGCTGGCGGCGAGGCGCTTCCCTAGAAGAGTACAAGACCCGCAACTTCGTCGGCACGCCGGAGGAAACGGTCGAGTACTTCCGCAGCATCGAAGAAGCAGGTGTAGAGTACTTCGTCATCTACTTCCGCAACGACCTCACCCGCTTCGACACCATTCAGACGTTCGCGGAAGAAGTGATGCGGCAGTTCAGATAAAAGATTGTTGGAGACGGAACCGCCAAGACGCCAAGACGCCAAGACGCCAAGGACGCGCCAAGATTAGGATTGTTGCTCAAGCAAAAGGGCTAAGGTACGGCATAATGTACTCTGGTCCTTTTACTACTCTCCAAACCTTATCTACCTTGGCGTGGTACTTGGCGTGCTTGGCGTCTTGGCGGTTCCGTCTCCTATCATCCGAATCGCAAATTACGCGTGAATCTGGTATAATTAGGCATATGAGCGCACAGCGGGCGGACCGCAAGAAGGGTGGCGCGCCGGTCATTGAGAACCGCCGGGCCAGGCACGACTATCTTATCGAGGAGTCTATCGAGGCTGGTATCATCCTGGTAGGCTCGGAGATAAAGAGCGTGCGGGCGGGGCGGGTGAACCTGACGGAGAGCTTCGTCAGGGTCGAGCGCGGGGAGGCATGGTGGCTAAACGCCCACATCTCGCCGTGGCCCCAGGCCGGTACCCACTTCAACCACGAGCCGCTACGGCCCCGAAAGCTTCTCTTGCACGACAACGAGATCATGTATCTCAGGGGCAAGGTCGAGCAGAAAGGGTTCACGCTGGTCCCGCTGAAGCTTTACTTCGCTCACGGGCTTGCCAAGCTGGAGATTGCCCTCGCAAAGGGTAAGAAACTGTACGACAAGCGCGACTCACTAGCCGAGCGCGACGCCGACCGCGAGATCGAACGGGCGATGAAAAGCCGGGGCAGAGGTGGCGGAGACGACTACTGAGCCGCTCATATGGAACAACTCTGGGGGTGTAATGGATTCGCTCGCTGGGGAAGTTTAGGAATTGCAAGCCGAGGTGCCTTACCTCGTAAAACAGGGGCAACGCCATAACTGGCAACAAGAACTACGCACTCGCTGCCGCTTAAGTAGCGACGTCCGACCTGCCTAATCCCGGGTGGTAGAATCGGGCGACACTAAACCGGGGTGCTGCCGCCCTAGCGCCTGGGAAGGGCGGCCTAAGACCAACAGGCTGGCTCATGATCACTTCGTCCGTGGAGGGAGAGTGAGCGAGATCTAAATCGCGGAATAAGCTTGTAGTACATTTCTGGCGGAACCGGTGATACAGGGGTTCGACTCCCCTCACCTCCACCACATGAAAGAAGCCTCCTATTATGGGAGGCTTCTTTACTATATGCCTGGTTCAACACTACGCTCGACGGTCACCTCTAATTGCCTACTTGTATGTTCAACCTTCACAGTGAATATGTACATGGGTGGGCTAATTCTCCGGCGTCCGAAGCCAATAATTTCGAGCATGTCATCAGGTTGGTGCGCCAAGTAGGCAGTATCAACGCGCCAATCCTCATGCAGGCGATTCCTGAGCTTGTTCTTGTAGAAGGTAAACACCTGTTGCGGAGTATCAGAAGTTACGAATGTTACTCTCTTGTACGGTCCATTGAAGCAGCACCATTTATCTGGATTTGGTTCCGTCCACACTTGGGCCTGTTGAGCACCTGGGTAGTCCGGTACATACAACATGTCGTGGCTGAAGGGTCCTATCGCATTTTGAAATGCAAACCAAAGTGCAACGAAGCTCAAAAAAAAGAGTCCTAAGACAAGTGGTATGATGCGCAAAGGGGAGCTAATGAGCTTCATATTCGGCCTTGTGGCGAACTGGTAAAGTGGCTGCTAAGGCACGCCCCTTGAGGACTGTGGGGTCAAACGCACGCATCAACTAGATGGGCATCATGCACTACTAGGCCGGCACTTCGTCAGCCGCCTCTACCTGCCCGGTGATGCTGTTCACGTCGAGGTACATGCGCTCGCCCATAATCTCGCCGTCGCGGAAGGGGAAGTAGATCACCAGGTCGAACTCGATGTAGCGGCCGCTGGGCGGTATGTCGAAGAGGGGGCCGGTGTGGGTGCCGTGTACGTGAGACTCCTCCACCACGTAGTGCTCGTCGGCCACGCGGGAGCGCAGGTCCAGCTTCACGTCGGGCATGGCGGTCCAGAGCATGTGGTAGAACTCGCGTATCTCTTCCTTGCCCCGCCAGAACTTCTTGAGGGGCACGATCTCGTACACCGCGTCGTCGGCCAGCGTGTCTATCAGCCGCTCAAGGTCGCGCCGGTTCTCCGCCAGCACGTGCTCCATCCACTTGCGCAGGTTCCTGTCGGTGGCACTCCTGGTCATAAACCCTCCTGGGGATTTTGGATTTTAGATTTTGGATTTTGGATTGAGTAGAATGCTAAATAATCCAAAATCCAAAACCTAAAATCCAAAATCATTATACAGCGGGCGCGTAGGCGTTCACCTGCGCCAGGAAGTTGGAGAGGAGGGCTTTGCCGGAGTGGGTGAGCATCGACTCGGGGTGGAACTGCACGCCTTCTATGGGTAGTTGCTTGTGCCGCAGGCCCATGATGAGGCCGTCGCCGGTCCAGGCTGTAACCTCTAGCTCGCGTGGGCATGTGGCGGCGTCCACGATTAGCGAATGGTAGCGGGTGGCTACGAAGGGCGAGGGGAGGCCGGTGAAGACGCCCTTGCCGGTGTGGTAGATCTGCGAGGTCTTGCCGTGCCGTAGCTCGGGGGCGCGCACGATCTTGCCGCCGTAGAGCTGCCCGATGCTCTGGTGGCCCAGGCAGACGCCCAGGATGGGCACCTTGCCCGCGAACGCCTCTATCGCCTGCAACGACACTCCCGCGCTGTCGGGCGCGCCGGGGCCGGGGGAGATTACCACGCCGTCGGGGCGCATTAGCTCAAGCTCGGCCACGCTCATGGCGTCGTTGCGCACCACCTCTACGCGGCTGCCTAGCTCGCCCAGGAACTGGTACAGGTTGTAGGTGAACGAGTCGTAATTGTCGATGAGAAGTATCACTTGCTTGCTCCTTCCGGTTCCAGTTCGTCCTGGGTCGCATATTCCAGCGCCGTGTGCTCGCTTTCCATTTCCTCCGCCAGGTCAATCGCCGCCATGAGCACTTTGGCCTTGGCAAGCGTCTCGCGGTACTCCATCTCAGGCACGCTGTCGGCCACGATGCCCGCGCCCGCCTGCAAGTGGGCCATGCCGCCCCGAACGACGATGGTGCGTATGATGATAGCCGTGTCCATGTTGCCGCTGTAGCTGATGTAGCCCGCCGCGCCGCCATATGGCCCCCGGCGGTCGCGCTCTAGCTCGGAGATAATCTGCATCGCCCGCACCTTGGGCGCGCCCGACAGCGTACCGGCAGGCAGGCAGGCCCGGAGCGCGTCCACAGCCCCTAGCTCGGGCCGCAGGTCGCCCGTCACCTCCGACACCAGGTGCATCACGTGGGAGTATTGCTCCACCTCCATGAAGCGGGGCACCTTCACCGAGCCGATGCGGGAGATGCGGCCAATGTCGTTGCGCCCCAGGTCCACCAGCATGACGTGCTCGGCGCGCTCCTTCTCGTCGGAGGCCAGTTCCTTCTCCAGCCGCGCGTCCTCCTTGGCGTCCTGCCCCCTGGGGCGAGTGCCCGCGATGGGGTGCATGGCTACCTTGCCCTCCTGCGCCTGCACCAGCATCTCAGGCGAGGCCCCCACCAGGCAAGTGTCACCAAACTGGAGGAAGAACATGTAGGGGGAGGGGTTCACCATGCGCAACGCCCGGTAGATGCTGAACGGGTCCGCGCCTGTAGGCCGGTCGAAACGCTGCGACAACACCACCTGTATAATGTCGCCCGCCGCGATGTGCTCCCGCGCCTGCCCTACAATTCGCTCGTACTCCTCCTGCGTGAAGTTGTTCCTGGTGGGGGCGTTGCGGGTCATCTGCCCGTTCCGGTGGTGTTCGTTGCTCACGGGCAGCGGCCTGCGCAGGTCTCGGACCACTTGCTCTATCCTCTCAACCGCTTGCGTGTACTCAGCATCCGCGTCACCCGCGAGTGACGCAAGGCTGTAAACCCTGGCGCTGCGTTGCGCGTGGTCGAACACCAGGAAGGTGTCGTAGAAGGCGAACGACATGTCGGGCAGGCCAAGCACGTCGTTGGCGGCGGGGCGCACAGGCTCGAGGGTGCAGGCGGTCTCGTACCCGGCGTAACCGACCGCGCCACCCGCGAATCTGGGCTGAGGCGCTCCCTCCGGTAAGACAAGCAGCCTTGAAGCCAGCAGCGAGTCCAGCTCGCCCAGCGGGTCGGTGCTCGCAACCACGGGGCCTTGCCCCTCCGGGGACTCGACTCGCGAAATGCCATCCTTCACCGTGAATATGGACCTCGGCCCCGTGCCCAGGAACGAGTAGCGCCCCACCTGGCTGCCGCGCTCCACGCTTTCCAGCAGGAAGCAGTGCTCACCGCGCCGTATCTTGAGCAGGGCCGAAACGGGCGTCTCCAGGTCGGCGGGTATCTGCCTGCTGACGAGCGTGTACGGCTCCGCGCCCTCCTCGTTATTTGCCCGGTGTTCCTGCGCCAGGGTCCTGAACGCCTCCCGGTTTGGCGTGTATGCTTGCGCCACTGCTAGTCCCCTTTCTCCATCGCCTGCACGCGCACGGTGCCTCGTGCATTACGCTCGATTCCAAGAATCAAAAAGCCCAACGTCCGCAAGGGACGAAGGACTGAGCTTCGTGGTGCCACCCTTTTTCCGCCGGTCGTCCGGCGCTCCGCAGATACCTAGTCACGACGCGTGCGCGCCATGTCTGCCGATATCCCGCTCCCTGGTAACGGTGGAGTCGCCGGCACAGTCTACTTGCCTGAGTGTTGGGTTTTGAGTGCTAAGTTTTGAGTTAGATAAGGGCAACTCAAAACTCAAAATTCACAACTCAAAACTCCCAAAGGGTTTCGGTGTGCAACTCACAGCTCCATTCACAGGTCGCGCCGCCGTTGGACTTCCACCGCCGCCAACTCTCTGATGCTCGCCTGACCTGTTACTCGTGCTGGTCGTAGTTGTTCTGCCTATTCGGTTATTGAACAGTCTACAGGCAAAAAGGCGCGGTGTCAAGAGGTAGCCAGGGTGTAACAGCCGGGGTGACGCCATTCTCAACGGAGGGAGACGATATAGGATAGTGAGGGCCAGGAATGCTACATGTTGCCACGAGACACCCGTCGATGAGGTAATATACGCCGCTAGTGGACGCCCGTTGATGAAGTAACATACGCCGCCAGCCGACGCCCAGCGATTAAAATCGCGGGCTACACCTTGCGAAGTCTGCCCTGCGGCAGACTGAAACATCTCATAGAACCATAAGGGTCTAATAGGATGCTTCAGTCCCGCAGGGACTTTGCTTTGTGTAGCCCTCGACTTTAGTCGACGGGCGTCCCTTGCCGAGAATGCCCGACTCCAAACAATAGCATTCCACCCTTAGCACTAGCATTCCACCTGCCGACGGATATGCGCCGCCAGCAAATGCGCTAAACTACGAACAACCGGACACCCACCGCCGAACTTCATGCCCGAACGAGCGCATATGCCCACTAATGATCTGCTCCCTTATATCTTCCCCAACACCCGGCTCCCGCTCGCGGTGCAATTCGCCCAGTGGGTACAGGCGTCGCCCCGCTTCCGCACGTTCGCAGAAACGTACCGTGACAAAATCCGCAAGAAGGTGCGTACAATCACGGAGGCCGAGGGCTATGGCGACCTGCAAGCCGAGTTGGCTACCGCCTATTTCCTGGTGCAGGAACGGAGGTTCCTGGTCGAGTATGAGAAGTACGGAGTGGGCAAGCAGCGGGGGCCGGACTTCTCCGTCACGTATAAGACACACATCCGCTTCGATGTGGAAGTCACCCGGCTGCGTGGAGGCCAGGCAGGAGACGCTCCAGAGGCGGGCAAGCTGGCGAACACGCTCTGCGCCAAGTTGCAGCAACTCCCACCCAGTATGATCAACATCCTCGTCATGTCTGCGGACGATGCTTCTTACAGCGAGGATGATCTGACTAGCGGATTGCGGCTGCTGCAAGAGCGGACCGAGCGCAAAGACGACGAGTTCTTTACCCGGCGTGGCTTCCTCGGCGCGCGGGACTTTCTCAGGCACTACAGCCGCCTCAGCGCGATTCGGCTGGTATCCGCGGGCGCATCACCCGTCTTCCGGCTCCAGCCCCAGGCCCGGCACCCCCTACCACCTGACCTCGCCACCATTCTGCGCCGGTAGGCCCGCCGTGGCACGCTCTATGTTGATGATAAGCCACTTCACACCGCTAGCACGCGGGGAGCTATTGCAAGGACTGGGCATAGCGTAGGCCGCTTCAGAGTCGATCACCCAACGAAACCGCACGGAGGTTGCATGGAACCAACGCTGCTACTGTCAGCCGACACTCGGAGTACAGCCGGGGTCATTCTACTCACAATAGTTGCCATCGAGTATGGCGGGGTGTTCATGCTGCGTATCGTAAGGGGCCAGCACCCGGCGACACCTTTCCAGGCGACGTTCGCCCGCGCCGGACACGCACACGCCGGGGTGCTGGTCACGCTGGCCCTGGTGTGCCAGATTCTCGCTGATGCAGCCGCCATGAGCGGTCCGCTGGCTCTCCTGGCACGAAACGGCATACCCCTGGCCGCTATACTCATGCCGGCAGGGTTTTTCTTCTCCTCTATGGGGCGGGGCGTCACCCAGCCTAACAGGTGGATTGTGCTGCTGTACGCCGGTGCCGTATCACTGGCTGTAGGGGTGGTCTCCCTGGGCGTCGCCCTGCTAAGTACCTAGTGTCGCTTGCTGCCCGGCCGCTTGGGTGCCCTGGGCAATCTCCAGGACGTGAACGCAGCCATCCAGGTGGGCGCAACTGCATTGCAAAGTTGCTTCCAACAACTGCTTGCGGGCCTGCAACTCGGCAATCAAGGCGTCCACCGCACTCAGTTTGGGACCTGATATGGCCTGCCAGCGTTCCGAAGGCGGTGTGTCTGCCGAAAAGCCATTGAGCAGCGTCTTGATCTCAGCGACACTGAAGCCCGCTTGCTGCGCAATCCGCACTACTGCCAGCGTGTTCAACACAGCCGCGCTATAGCGACGGCGGCCATTGATTCTTCTTGGCTGGGGCAAGACACCGATGCTCTCGTAGTAACGTATCGCAGAGGCTCGGATACCTGCCTGGCGAGCTACTTCCCCTATCGTCAATTGGTCCACAAAATTCGTCTCTCCCTCTTGACTTAAAGCGCACTTCAAGTGTTAGCATAAAGCTATGACCAGGGTACAGGCAAGGAGGTAGCGCAGTTGAACGATCAAGCAGCACTAACGGTGGAGGAGTTGGCGATAGCATGCAGGCTATCTGAGGCAGAACAGGCCGCCCGTGAAGAGGAGTTAGCAAGAGACATTTTCAGCAACTGCCAGGAAGTAGCCGAATTGGCGGATGGATACGCATTCAGGTTCGCGGGCGAAGGCGAGTGGGCCGCAAAGCTGCTAGAGTTCATTGCCTTGGAGCGGAAATGCTGCCCGTTCTTCACTTTTGAGTTGGCATTTGAGCCTCAGGAAGGCCCCATATGGCTGCGTCTCAGGGGGCCGGAGGGGGTAAAGACCTTTATCGAACAGAGCTTCATAACGACCGGCGGGCAAGCGGTTGCAACGTGATTTTATGTCGGTCCTGCGTTAAGGGCTTGTATTTTGCCTTTGACTATGTTAGACTTGGCAACACAGTCGAATAGCGGCATATGCCGCAGGCCCGCGATGAGGGGAATTAGTAACCGAGCAGGATGCTTGCAGCGAATCGGGAGATGGTGAAAGCCCGAGAAGCCCCAACGGTGAACCGGTCCGTGAGCGGCCCGCCGAAGAAAGCCACAATGTGGTGAGCAAGTAGGATGGGGTGGTTGGTAACCACGCAGCAAATAACCACGAGCGGTCACAGGCCACAAATGTGACAAGAAGGGTGGTACCGCGGGAGCTATGCTCTCGTCCCTTGTTTGGGACGGGAGTTTTTTGTTTGCCTTGAAACGGACGATGGACGATAGACGATGGACGATGGACGAGTGGCACGTAATTCGTAATTCGTAATTGCCGAGTCCCGAAGGGGGAGAGACATGCAAGTAATACTGGACAAGATAGCTTCGGTCACGGGTAGGCTGAACCTCGAGCACGAGGTGGAGGTAGCCGAGTACGTGCCCGCCGAGCGCGGCACCGTGCTGGTGGTCGAGGCCCTGGAAGAGAAGTCGGTGTATGGCGAGCTTGAGTTGAGGGGCGGCAGGATGGCCCGCATCATCAAGGGCGACCTCATAGCGGGGGTGCTGGGAGAGCGGCAGGCCCTCAAGGGCTTCGTAGGCTCCATACCGGCGCACATAGAGCCGGGCGACACCCTGCACATCCTCAATATGGGCGGCGTGATCGGTATTTGCAGCTCGGCCAACTCCGACTTCGGCACCCCGCTACAGGTGCGCGTCATCGGCTCGGTGATGCACGACGGGCAGCCCGCCAACATCATGGACAATGCCGTGCCCTGGCAGAAATCTCTCCGCGAGTCCGCTCCCATTATCCTGGTGTCCGGCACCTGCATGAACGCGGGGAAGACCACAGCCGCCTGCGAGATAGTGCGTGAGCTAACGAGTCGGGGCTACCGAGTGGCCGCCGCCAAATTAGCCGGGGTGGCTACGCAGCGCGACCTGCTCAACATGCAGGACCACGGGGCAGTGTGCGCCCTGTCGTTCAGCGACGCGGGGCTGCCCTCCACCACCCGCACCGATAGCTGTCTCGTGCCCGCCGCGAAAGGGGTGCTTTCGGCCCTCAGCGCCTGCAACCCCGACGCCATTATCGTGGAGTTCGGCGACGGCATCATGGGCCATTACGGCGTGGACATCCTGCTGCGCGACCGCGAGCTAATGAGCCACGTTCGGGCGCATATTCTGTGCGCCAACGACCTCGTAGCCGCGTGGGGCGGCCTGCGGTACCTGGAGGAGATGGGCGTGAGCGTGGATTGCGTATCCGGCCCCGCCACCGACAACAGCGCCGGGGTGGACTACATCACAGGGCACTTCAACATAGACGCCGCAAACGGCCGCACCGAGCCTGCACGGTTGGCGGGCATGGTGGAGCAGTTGGTGTTCGCCGAGAGCCGAGTGCTGACGGAGGTGGTGGCCTGATGCGGGGAATGCAGACCGGCGGCAACCCCGTGCGGGTAGCGATCATGGGCGCTTCGGGCTACATCGGCGGCGAGGCGCTGCGTCTCCTGTTGAGCCACCCTTGCGTGGAAGTAGCAGCCGTTACTTCGCCATCGCACGCGGGCAAGCCCGTCACCGAGGTACTGCCGCACCTCAGCAAGCTGACGGAGCTCAATTTCACCGCCGACATCTCTAGCGAGGAAGCCGCAGGGTACGACGCGATTTTCATGGCCCTGCCGCACGGTGCCGCCATGCAGCGCGTGCCGGAGATACTGGCCGCCGGGAGCAAGGGAGGTCCGCACGGCACCGGCCCCATCCTGCTCGATATGAGCGGCGACTTCCGCATCAAGGACGCGGCTCAATTTGCCAGGTTCTACGGCCTGGAGCACACAGCCAACGAGCTAGCTACGTCGGCGGCATACGGGCTGACCGAGTGGAACCGGGAGGCGATACAGGAGGCGCGTCTGGTGGCCTGCCCCGGCTGCTTTCCCACAGGTTCGCTGCTGGCGCTGACGCCTCTTGCCAGGGCCGGGCTGCTTGAGGGGCCTGTGGTGATCGACTCCAAGACCGGCTCGTCGGGTTCCGGCAAGGAGCCGGGCGAGGGCACCCACCACCCCGTACGCTCGCAGGACTTCCGCGCCTATAACCTTCTCAAGCACCGCCACCAGCCGGAGATAGCCCAGGAACTCGCCAAGTGGCAGGGCGCTGCGGAGAGCAGCATGCGGGTGGTGTTTACGCCCCACTCAGCGCCTATGATACGAGGCATCTTCACCACCGCTTACGCTTTCCCTTCCCGCCCGGTGAGCAAGAGCGAGTTGCAGGACATTTACGGGGAGGCATACGAGAAGGAGCACTTCGTTCGCCTGGTGGACAACCCCAGGGTGGCGGTGGTCACCCACTCCAACTTCTGCGACATATCGGCGGCCACCGACGGCGAGGGCACCATCATAGTCACCAGCGCCATAGACAACCTGGTGAAGGGCGGCGCGGGCCAGGCGGTGCAGAACCTCAACGTGGCGTTCGGCTGGCCGGAGAAGCTGGGGCTGACCTTTCCAGGGACGATGCCTTAGATAACACATTGCCGTAGCTGCCTGGATATTAAGGACGTGGCCCCTTCTTTGTCATTCTGAACGCAGTGAAGAATCTCAAGAAGGTGAGTAGGGATGCTGTAGAACTGTGGCGACCAAGCCCCTCTTTGTCATCCTGAACGCAGTGAAGAATCTCGTCCTTCAGTACAGGGTAACACCTTTCTTGTCTCGACCAGGACCTGAATACCTAATACTAATAAGGGAATAGAGAAAAGGGTAACATGGGTGGTGAGGGACGAGATTCTTCACTGCGTTCAGAATGACAAAGAGGGGCTTGGCCGCCGCAGTTCAACAACAACCTTACCCACCTGGTTCTTCGCTACGCTCAGAATGACAAGAGTGAGGCACGGTTCCAGGTATCAAGCACAGGGGCAAGGGCAGGCAGTCACACGACGCGACCTTCTAATTCCTAAGCAGAACAGGAAACAGGAGCAATCATGCTAACGACACAGGACCTACAGGTAGACCGCCAGACCGTGATAGCCGAAGAGACGAGCGCCCAGCTTGGCACCTACGCCAAGCTGCCCATCGTGGCGGTGCGGGGCGAGGGCATCATGCTGTACGACGCCTCCGGCAAGGCCTACCACGATTTCTACTGCGGGCACGCGGTGACGCTGACCGGGCACTGCCACCCAACGGTCGTGCGGGCCATACAGGAGCAGGCCGAGACGCTGATCTTCTACTCCAACATAGTCTACAGCGAGGTGCGGGCGAAGTACGCGAGCATGCTGGTGGGCGTGGCCCCCGCGGGTTACGGGCAGGTCTTCTTCTGCAATTCGGGCGCTGAGGCCAACGAGACCGCGCTCAAGCTGGCTCGCAAGTTCACCGGGCGGCCCACTATCGTGGCGATGGAGGGTGGCTTCCACGGGCGCACGATGGGTGCCCTCGCCATGACCGCCAACCCCAAGTACAGGAAGGGCTTCGAGCCGCTGCTGCCGGGGGTGGAGTTCGCACCCTTTGGCGACCTGGCCGCTGTCGAACGGCTCATGGGGGAGCAGGAAGTGGCCGCCGTCATAATCGAACCGATACAGAGCATCGCGGGCGTGCGCATGGCCGAGGCTGACTATTACCGTGGCCTGCGCGAGTTGTGCGACAGAAACGGCTCGCTGCTCATTTTCGACGAGATACAGACGGGCCTGGGGCGCACTGGTACGCTATGGGCGGGCGAGCATTGGGGCGTCACGCCGGACATCATCACCCTGGCTAAAGGCATAGCTTCGGGCGTGTCTATGGGCGCGACCCTCATCTCCACCCGCATAGCCGAGACGGTGCACCTGGACGAACATGGCTCCACCTTCGGGGGCAGCCCCATCGCCTGCGCGGCCGCCACCGCCACACTGGGCGTCATCCTCGAAGACGGCATGCTGGCCCACGCCGCCGCGATGGGCGACCTGATGAAGTCCCGCCTCTCGGAGCTACCCCACGTGGTGGAGGTAAGCGGTCTCGGCTTGCTCCTCGGTCTGCGCCTCGACGTGCCCGCTAAGGACGTGCAGGCCGCCGCGCTGGAGCAGGGGATCATCCTGGGCACCTCGGGCGACCCCAACGTGCTGAGGGTTATGCCGCCCATGGTGGTCACTACGGAGGACGTGGAGCGCCTGGTATCGGTGCTGAGTAGCGTGCTTGGCGGCCTCTAGCGTGGTACAGCCTCAGGGGACCGCAGGCGGGGAGTTGGAAGGGTACAGGGGCAAGCGCTTCGTCGTCAAGCTGGGCGGCGAGGTCATGCAGAACAGGGTGGGCCTCCGCGCCATGTCCGCCGACATAGCCCAACTGTCGTCCCGTGGTATAAGCGTGGTTGTGGTGCATGGCGGTGGGCCGCAGGCGGACGCGCTGACCCAACAACTCGGGTATACCGTGCGTAAGGTACAGGGGCGGCGTGTCACGGACGATGCGGCCCTGGAAGTCATCAAGATGGTGTACGGCGGCAGCATCAACATAGAGATGCTGGCGACGTTGCGCGCAAGCGGGGCCAGGGGAGTGGGGCTGTCGGGGGTGGACGCGGGACTCATCACCGTCACCCGCCGCCCGCCAACCCTGGTGCGCGACCCGCAGACCGGCAGCGAAGAGATGGTCGATTACGGGCACGTAGGCGACCTGGCCTCTGTTGACGTGGCCGTGCTGGACTTGCTGCTGGGTGCGGGGTACGTGCCCGTGGTGGCTTCTCTGGCCGCCGATGTTGAAGGAAACATCTACAACATCAACGCCGACACCGTAGCCACCATATTAGCCAAGGCCCTGGACGCCGAGGGCCTGTACCTGGTGACCAACGTACCAGGCATCCTGCGCGACCCCTCGGACCGCTCCTCCCTTATACCTCTTTGCACCGCTTCCGAAGCCAGGGCGTTGATAGACGGCGGCATAGTGTCGGGCGGCATGCTGCCCAAGGTGCAGAATTGCCTCAGCGCCCTACGAGGCGGCGTCAAGCAAGTGCGCATCCTCGACGGCTCAAAACAGGAGTCGCTGCTGCTCCAAAGCCTTACCACGTCCGGCGTCGGCACGGTGGTCGTGAACGATAAGTGATAGAATAGACGCAACAGTACCATGTCCACCACCGACGAACCCTCAATCCAAAATCCAAAATCCAAAATCCAAAATCGTGCAGAGCCTATAGACCGTCTGCGCGACTACGTACGCCTGCTTGGCGAGCTGGTGGGTGACGTATTGCGCGAGCAGGGTGGCGAGGGGCTGCTGGAAGCGGTGGAGCACCTGCGCACTTCCGCTATCGCCCTGCGGTCTCCGTCGGGCGACCATGAGGCCAAAGAACAGGCCCTGCTCGATTGGGTGCATAGCCAGTCCACGCAACGCTTGCAGCAGTTGGTGCGGGCCTTCAGCGTCTACTTCCACCTCATCAACCTGGCCGAGCAGCACCACCGCGTGCGCACCCTCATGGAGCGCGAGCAGACCGAGCACCCCCTGCGCGAGTCCATTGCCGACGCTATCGCTACCTTGCGCTCGCACGGGCTGGACGCAGTGGAGGTGCTGGCGAGCATCGCCCGGCTGGACGTGCACCCCGTCTTCACCGCGCACCCCTCGGAGGCCCGCCGCCGCACGCTGTTGCAGCACCTGGAGCGTACCGCCGCAGACATAGCCCGGCTAAACAACCCGCAGGTACCCGGTGGGGAGGCCGCTACCCTGGACGACCTGCGCACTCGCATCACCCTTCTCTGGCAGACGGCGGAGACCCGCATCGAGCGTCCCAGCGTGCTGGACGAGGTGCGTAGCGTGCTCTACTTCGCCGCCGGGACCGCCTACAACGTGGCCCCGCAGGTGCAAAGGGCGCTGGAGGGTGCGGTGGCCGGGGCTTACGAGGGCGCTATTGCTCACACCGGGGACTTGAAACCGATATTGAGATTGGGTACCTGGGTGGGCGGCGACAGGGACGGCAACCCGGCGGTCACCCCGGAGATCACGCGGGCGGCCGCGCGGATGTCGAGGGCGGCTATTTTGAGGCGCTACCGCAATGAGGCTGGCACCCTGGGCCGGGAATTGAGCGTATCGGCCCGGCTGAGTGGCGTTTCGGGCGAGCTAGCGCGGTCAATCGAGCGTGACCGCGAACGGCTCGGTTTGCAGCCGGTGAGCCAGTGGGCCGACGAGCCTTACAGGCGCAAGCTGGGGCTTATCGGGGAGAGGCTGCGGCGCACTGAGGAGGGCGGGCCGGGTGAGTACGAGTCTCCGGGCGAACTGCTGGCGGACCTGCGGCAGATAGAGCGCAGCCTCCGGGAGCACGGCGGCGGGCGGGTGGCGGACGGCCCACTGCTGGACCTTATCCGTAGGGTGGAGATATTCGGCTTCCACCTGGCGGAGCTTGAGATTCGCCAGCACGCCGAGAAGCACACCGCCGCCGTGGCCGAACTGCTGGGCCTCGCGGGACTCCCCGGCTACGAAAGTCTGCCATATAGCGAACGGCAGGCGGTGCTTGAGGAAAGGCTGGCGGGACAGGCTATATCGCCCCTGCCGGACGCCCTATCTGCCGCAACCCGCGAGGTGCTGGACACATTCAGGGCGATGTCCGACATCCAACAGATGGGCGGGCCTGCTGCCTGTCAGACCTGCATAGTGTCGATGACCCGGCACGCGAGCGACGTTCTGTCGGTGCTATTGCTGGCGCGCGAGGCGGGGCTGTTCCTGTGGCCCGGTGCCAGGCAGGCCGCCACGTCGAGGCTGGATGTCGTGCCGCTGTTCGAGCAGATACACGAACTGGAGACCTGCGGCGAAATCATGCAGAGCCTCTACAATAGCCGCCCCTACAAGGCCCACCTCCGGGCGCGCAAGAAGCGGCAGCAGGTTATGCTCGGCTACTCGGACAGCAACAAGGATGGCGGCTACCTCTCGGCCAACTGGCAGATCTACGGGGCGCAGGCGGCGCTCGCACGCGCCGCCTCACAAGCCGGGGTGGGGCTGGTGGTGTTCCACGGTAGGGGCGGTGCGGTGGGGCGTGGAGGAGGGCCAACCGGACGCGCTATCATGGCCCGCCCACCGGAGGCCCACCTGCCCAACCTCAAAGTGACCGAGCAAGGGGAGGTAATCTTCGCCCGCTACAGCCACCCTGCCATCACCATGCGCCACTTCGAGCAGGTAGTGCACGCCCTGCTGGTGTCGTCCGCCGACGGGGAGCGGGAGGCTGCCACGCCCGCTACTCCCGCCGAGTGGGTGGAGGCAATGCAGCGCATGGCTGCGGCGTCAATGTCGCGCTATGAGGGGCTGGTGAAAGACTCGCCCGCGTGTCTCGAATTCTTCCGTCGGGCCACGCCCTTCCCGGAGCTTGGCACCCTCAACCTAGCCTCTCGCCCTGTGAGCCGCGTGGGTGCCAAAGCGGACCGCGTGCAGCTTGAGGACCTGCGGGCCATCCCGTGGGTATTTAGCTGGACGCAAATACGGGCTAACCTGGCCGGTTGGTTCGGCCTGGGCACCGCGCTTCAATCGGAGATAGAGGCGGGCGCCCCGGAGAGATTGCAAGCGATGTACCGGGGCTGGCGCTTCTTCGCCATGTGCTTGGACAACGCCCAGATCAGCCTCGGCACCGCCGATATGCCCACGGTGAAGCGCTACTCTACCCTGGCCGAGAACGGGGAGGAGGTATTCGGGCAGATAGAGGATGAATTCGATAAGTCGGTTGCGGCAGTGCTGCAAATCACCCGGCAAAAGGAGCTATTGGAGAAGTCGTCCATACTCTCCCGCTCCATCAAGCTGCGCAACCCCTACGTCGATGCGCTGCACCTGGCCCAGATAGCCCTCCTGCGCCGCTACCGTTCCCTCCCCCAACACGCGCCCCAGGAGGAGCGCGACTCCCTGCTCGATGCAGTGCACCACAGCATCAACGGCATCGCGGCGGGCCTGCAAACCACAGGGTGACGCACAGGCACTACGCAGCACGCCCTGTTGAGCAGTCCTAGTCCTCCAACCGGAAGAACCAAGCCCCACCTTGTCATCCTGAGCGTAGCGAAGGATCAGTAGCCCGTGTTTGACTCTTCCTTATGAAGTACAAAGCCCCTACTTTGTCATTCTGAACGCAGTGAAGAATCTCGTCCTCTACCAGGATGTTTCTTCTTTCTTGCGGTACGTTGTGGCTGAAGGAAAGGTGTTACCATGTGCTGAGGGACGAGATTCTTCGCTACGCTCGGAATGACAAGGACTTCCTTTGGGTGCTAACAACGCTCGTTCAAGAGCAAGGGGCTGATCCTTCGATACGCTCAGGATGGCAGGGGGAGTATGATCCTGTAATTCTGCTGGGACACAGCCGTAGCCTCAAGTAGACCGTGTCCCCATCGTCCATCGTCCATCGTCCCTTATAATGCTGCTATGAGTATCGCTCTTATCGCGCCGTTTGGGATGCAGCCGAAGGGCACCGTCTCGGCCCGTATGATGCCGCTGGCCCGTGCGTTGGCGGAGAAAGGGCATCGAGTGCGGGTAGTGGTGCCGCCCTGGGACGATCCCTCGGCCATGCCAGGTTTAAGGGGTGAGCTTGTGGGCCCTCAGTCGGGTGGCGGGTGGCTCGAAGTCAATACGCTGGCTATATCGAAGCGGGGCCCACGGTCCTTACAACTCGCCGGCGCTATGCTGCGGGCGGCCCTGTACCGGGGAGCGCGGCCAGCCATGCAGGCGTCCGGCGGGGTCGCCGCCTTTAGCAACTTTCAGCCGGAGGTGGTGCACGTCTTCAAGCCGGTGGGCTACAGCGGCCTGGCAGGGTTCGCGTTGTCGGCCATGCGGGTGCCGTGGGTGCTCGACGTGGACGACTGGGAAGGGCCGGGCGGCTGGGCCGACGTGAACCCCTACTCCCCCACGCAGAAATTGTCGCTCGCCCTGATGGAAGCACTATTGCCGCGACTCGCCGGGGCCGTGACCACCGCCAGCCGCACCCTTGAGTCCCGCACCTGGGACATGGGCCTGCCGCGCCGTCGTGTGTTTTACCTGCCGAACGGCGTGT